>JBGQNR010000111.1:0-19793 GCA_041501225.1 Acidobacteriota bacterium | reverse complement strand
TCGCCAGCGTGCTCCTCGACGCACCGCGCTGTTCTGGTGCGCCCATTCCCTGGGATTTGTGCATGCTGCGGCTCATGCCTGCGACTTCGCTGTAGGAGAACCCGATCACAGGATCAAATTCGCCGGTGTCGAGCGCGATCTGCCCTGAAGTTCCCGCACCGCCGCCTCGCCCCACCAGGCGCTTGGCCTGCCACGATTCTACCCAGCGCAGCTGCCCGGGGAACCGCGACCTGTCAGCTGCGGCAACGAATGCCTCCCGCCCCAAAATTCCTACGGCCTGATGGTGTCCGTGCCCATCCGCCGGTGTCCCCGTGTGCTGGATGACGATCACATCGGGGCGGAATCGGCGTATGTTCCAGACAATGTCGCCCAGGACTATCTCGCGATCCCACTTAGCCAGGGCCTCTTCCGCAGATTTTGAGAAACCGAAGTCGATCGCGCGCGTAAAAAACTGTTCGGCACCATCGATCCTGCGTGCCGCCAATAGCTCCTGCGTACGGATGAGTCCGAGCAGTTCGCTCTGCTCCGATCCGATCAGGTTCTGGCCGCCTTCGCCGCGGGTTGCGGCAAGGTAGGCGGCACGTGCATGCCGGCCGCGCGCCAGGTAAGCAAGCAAACCGGTATTTTCATCATCCGGGTGAGCGCCGATCATCAGGACGTTGCCGAGAACGTTCAGTTTTTCCAGCGCAAGTCTGGTCCGGACAGCTCCCGCGATGTTCCGCTGAGCAGGTACAGGAACCTCTACGAGTATCCCTAAGACAGCAAAACCGACAATCCTAGCCCAAACTTTCATATTTCTCCCTAGAAGCTTGAACTAAATATTGCATATCCGCCCAGTGGCCGCAATGAGGCACCATCAGGTTCCAGGCCTCATCTGAGACGGAAACGGATCTGCATCCTTCGTCTCAGGGTCTTGTTCCTATGAGTTTTCAGTATTGCGTGGAGAAGATGAGGCTGCAGCACGTAACTCCACCCTCGGCGTTTGCCAGTTCCGATGCATCCACCGCTACGACCTCGATTCCATGCGCTTCCAGGCGCCTGCGCGTGGCCGGATATGCCAGCGGGAAAATGACCCGGTCGCCGATCATGAGGGCGTTGGCTGCGCCGGGCTCACTGCGGTCGACTTCAATGATTCGCATCGAATCGAACAGCGTGCCGTCGATCCAATCGGGATTGATCAGCAACAGGTCTTCGGCCACCTGTGTTACTGCAGACTTCAGGTGCAGGCAGCCTTCCACCGGCGCCCCGGTTACGCCATAGCCGTAGCCTGCCAGCAGATCCTGCATTTGTCGGATAGCCTCCTCGTTGCTCCTGCGTGAGAGGCCGACGAACAGCCTCTTTCCCAAACGGAGCACGTCGCCGCCGTCCATAATGCCCGGCGCTTCGATGCGCGCCAACGGGCGATAGGAAAGGAGGGCCTGTGCGACAGATTGTATTTCCGGCCGGCGCGACTCGGCTCCGGGCCTTGTGATCACCGCCACTTCATCCAGCACGACCGCAATGTCCTCCACGAACACGGCGTCGGGCAGTTCCGGCGCCTCGGGGAGGCGATGGACAGAGCAACCAAGCGAGCGGAGGCACTCTTCGTAATGATGATGCTGCCGCCGGGCCCGGTCGACATCGATCGGCATGCGAGTTTGGTAGGTGAGCTCGCAGCGTCCGATCTCGGCACTGAGCTCTCGAGTAATTGCTACGCGCATATTGAAGCCACTTCTCGATATCCTGAGAGGGTCCTCTCAGCACTATCGAGGCAAATCGTCCATTAACTCAGCCGTTCATCCGGCTGATCAGGCAGGTGATTCTCAGAGTTGCCGTGCCTGAGTCGGCCGAGTGCGGGAAACCAGCAGCTCTGCGCAGATCTTAGATCCTGGTTTCAAACCAAGGCAAGGATAATATCCTAACTGGTCCTCTCAAGGAGGGATGGGGGACGGACTGTGCCGACCATCTTAAGGAACACTCAGGTTGGCGATCACAAAGACATTGTTAATTGCCACTGGCTTGGGTATTTTGACTCTTGCAGGCAGCCGAGCTTTGAATACGCAATCCAATGGTGGAGGAGTGGCGCATGGAACTTTTGGATGTGAACCGCAGCATCGTGCTCATCATCGACCTTCAGGGAAAACTGATGGAGATGATCGAGCGGCCCGGCCTGGTGATTGCGGCCACGAAGAGACTCATTAAACTGGCCGACCTTTTTGGCGTGCCCGTTGTGTTATCGGAACAATACCCCAAAGGACTGGGCCCGACTCATACCGAGATTCGTGCTGCCTTCGACGAGCTCAAGGTTTCCAAGAGGTTCCTGGATAAAACAAGTTTTGGCTGTTACGGCGATCCCGGCTTCGAGAGGCTCTTTGAAGAACTCCGACCTGGACTCAAGGCTGAGCAGCGGCAAATCGTCGTCGCTGGCATCGAAGCGCACATCTGTGTCATGCAGACGGTCCTGGAACTCCTGAAGCAGAAGAGTCAGACTCATTTGTGCTGGGAATGCGTCAGCGGCCGGGGTGCCGAATATCGCCGGCATGCGCTCGAGCGCATGGCGCAGGCGGGAGCCGTGCTCACCAATCACGAATCGGTCGCGTTCGAATGGGCTCGTGATAAAAACCATCCGCAATTCAGAGTTTTCAGTGCTTTGTTCAAAGAAGGTCAACTCACGGCATGAGGGCAAAAGGAATCTATGAGCACAACTGTAGATCAGGAACCATACGATCCCCTGAAGCCGTCCGCAGGCCGAGAGGAAGTCGCGTCCGAGGACTTCATTCGCAGGCTGCCCAAAGTGGACCTGCATTGCCATCTTGATGGGTCCCTGCGGCTGGCAACGATCTGGGACCTGGCCCAGAGCCGGGGTGTGGCGCTGCCGGCCAAATCGCTCGACGAGCTGCGCAATCTCTTCAGCCTGCCCGAACAGACGCAGCGCAGCCTGGTTGAGTATCTGAAGCGATTTGACTATACGCTGGCCGTGCTTCAGGATGCAGAGGCACTGACCCGTGCTGCCTACGAGTTGGCTCTGGACAATGCCGCGGAAAATGTCCTGTACCTTGAGGTGCGCTATTCGCCAATTCTGCACACGCGCAAAGGGATGAAATTGACCCAGGTGATGAATGCTGTACTCGACGGTCTGGCGCAAGCAGAGCGTGAAGCGGATATCAAGACCGGGGTCATTGTCTGCGGGATCAGAAACATCTCGCCCGAAAGTTCGCTGCGCCTGGCGGAGCTGACCGTCGCCTACAAACATCAAGGGGTTGTCGGCTTCGACCTGGCCGGCTGGGAAGATCAGTATCCTGCCAAAGAGCACAATGACGCTTTCTACCTGATCCGCAAAAACAATATCAATTGCACTGTGCACGCCGGGGAGGCCTACGGCCCGGATTCCATCAAGCAGGCGCTGCACAATCTGAACACGAATCGCATCGGTCATGGAACCCGGCTGAAGGAAGACGGCGACCTGCTGAACTACGTTAACGATCACCGCATTCCTCTGGAAATCTGCCTGTCCTCGAATGTGCACACAGGATCGGTGAAATCGCTTGCGGAGCACCCTCTGCGGCTGTACTACGATTGGGGGCTGCGGGTCACGCTGAATACCGACAACCGGCTGATGTCCGACACAACGCTCACGAAGGAGTACCTGACCGCCTGCCGCACGTTTGGCTTGACCGAACATGATTTGAAGAACATCACGATCATGGGTTTCAAGAGTGCCTTCATGTCCCATCGGGACAAGGTCAGTCTTCTCGATCGTGTGCTGAAGATTCTGAACAAAAAACAGACGCCTTTTTAGCTGTTCCGAAAATAGGGCCAATTACGGTGCCGATCAAATCGTCTGTTTCTGTGCCGCCCTTTCAGGGCTTGAGATCTCCGGACCTTAACCCAGGGCTTGCGCCCTGGGCTGTCCTGTCCCGCCCTTTCAGGGCTGAGTATTTCACGACTGCGAAAACCCCGAAGGGGTGGCGCAGCAAAGCCCAGGTCGCGAGCCCTGGGAACAGGTGATCGAGCTGGCAAGAGCCCTAACAGGGCGGCGCAGGCAAGGTACGATGAGAGCACAACATTTTCATGCACCTGAGTGCTCCCCGATACATGGGAGACTGCTTTGAAAGTAGGCCGCCGGACGTGGCTTGGGACCGAATAACCTGGGATCTGGACGCCGTGCGGCGCCCGGCGCCCACCTTGATGCGCATGGATTGCCTCTTGTGCATGAGGGAATGTTCCCATTTTTCCAGGAGGAACCGTGGACAAAAGAGCCGGAATTGCCACCCTGTTGATCCTCATTTTGACGCTATCGATTCTTACTTTTGGTGCTTTTGGCTTTTCATCTCAGACCCCTGCCGCCAAAAAAAAGGCTCTCATCGTCTGGGGCGGTGATATGCACGAACCCAAACAGTGCGTGGACCTCTTTGCCCCCTGGCTGACCGAGCAAGGATTTGACGTGGAGGCGTCCCCGACGCTCGATTCCTATCTGGACGCCGATAAGATGATGTCTCTATCCCTGGTTGTTCAGTCGATCACCGTCGGCAAGATTACCCCTCAGCAGGAGAGGGGGCTTCTCAACGCAATCAAGAGTGGTGTCGGAATGGCCGGATGGCACGGCGGCATGGCAGACGCATTCCGTGGCAACACCGAATACGAGTTTATGGTAGGTGGTATCTGGGTGGCCCACCCGGGCAACGTTTTTGAGTACGAGGTCAACGTGATCAATCATGTTGACCCCATTACCAAAGGTCTGGCCGACTTCAGGGTGCGTTCCGAGCAGTATTACATGCTTGTCGATCCCAACGTCGAAGTCCTGGCCACAACCACGTTCTCCGGGCAAGACGCGCCTTGGGTCAAAGGTGCGACTATGCCGGTTGTATGGAAGAAGATGTACGGCAAGGGAAGGGTGTTCTACTTTTCGATCGGCCACGCAGCATCGGACTTCAACGTACCCCAGGCCCGCGAGATTGTCAAACGCGGGATGCTATGGGCCGCGCACGTCCCCGGCTCGGGCGATGATCCCAAGCCCACGAATCCATATATGCCGCTTCTGAAAAAATAGCGCCGCCTCCCGATTCTTCAATCTTTTCAATTCGTAGCCTGAAGGCTATGCCTATTCACTCAAGGCCCAATGGGTCTTGCCCGCGCTTTGAATCTTGAACTCCAGGGTGCTCCGGCCGTGGAGTAGAAAATTATTCCTATAAGGAAAACCACCGCCTCAGGCGGTGAGACTTGACGAAGCTCTGCTGAATCGAGCACCAGGCGAAAACGGGATGGGGATGGACCACGAAGGGCGGAAAAGCCACAGCCCCGGCCGTAGATAGTAGCCCCGGGCAAGCGCAGCGCAGCCCGGGGTAAGCCAAACAACGACTACGAGCCCTGGAGGGGCGAAAGACAAAATCAAATTCGCGTTCGTCACCGCCGTCATTCCATCGCCCCTGCCGGGGCTCTATCCTTTTTCATTTTCCTACCCCGGGCTGCGCTGCGCTTGCCCGGGACTACTATCTTTGGGCTCCGGGGCCCTCATAAGCCTGACGCCTCCCTTTGGGAGGCCTCCTGAAGCCAGCCGCTCTGCGGGTGGAGCCTCACTATTCCCCCCTCCGGAAGCCGGGGTTTGCCTACCTGCGGCTGAGGTACTGATCCCAGAGTTGACGGTCGATGAATAAGGTGAGCAGGACATTGGGCCGAAGGCCGTAATACTCGATTTGATAACGATCCCCAAGGGCTTTTTCCAGCGGCGCGGCGTTTTCCTGGGAGGCAATGATGAGGGGCACGCCCTCAATTCCGCCTGACTCCGCCTGATTGATCCAGTATCCGACCCGTGACAAATCTCTCAGATACCAGGGCAGGGGCCATTGTTCATACGGTCCGGCAATGACCTTAATGAGCAGGTTCTTGCCGTCCGCATGCACATTGGCCAAATCATGGACGCGCCGGGCGAGGCGAAGGAAATCGGTACTCGTCTGGGCGTACACGTACGGGTTGCGCGTGTCTGCGGGATAGAGATAGTTGGTCCGCCAACTCTGGATTCCCAGATGCACGAACCCGGCCAGAATGACGAGGATGAGTAGTTTGCGGACAAGATCGACCCTGAGGATTTGCAGCAGAGCCGCGACGCCGCTGCCGGCCAGCAAAATGAAGCCGATATGGAATGGAAGCAGATTCCAGGGTGTTTTGTAGCGAATGACTGAAAAGGCAATGGCGGTAACGAGGGAGTAACAAAACAGGTATCGTGGCCAGAATTGCCCGTCGGCGAAATCATGCCACTGGAGGTTTCTATTGGCCAGCCCTCTCCCGAAGGCGGCGATCGCCCCGAAAAGGGCAAATACCAGGATCAGCGCCTCCGACCAGAGAATGCCTCCCGACCTTGAAAATGCAAGCACCTGTAAATAATAGAACCAGGGGTGGGAATGGAGCCTGGTTTCTATGCCGCGAGCTGCATAATCCTTAAACGCAGCCACGGATTCGACTACGCCCCCCGGGTTTTTGAAAAAGGAGGAATACAGGATCCCGGCGATGAATACTGCTGCCGCCAGCAGGGTGAGGAAATGCGATATTCTGATGCTGCGCCCACCTGTGTCGACTCTCACGACACGGGAACTCCCTTTTGTCCAGACCAGGGCAAGAACCAGTGCTGTACCTGCCGAAACGAAAACGAGGAGGGAGGTTTCCTTGGTGGCATAGGCCAATCCGGCGCTGACACCTACGGCCAAAGCTAGCCCTATCGAGGGGCGAAGGGCGAAGCGTCCCAGCGCGATCAGGAATCCCAGGGCAAAAAAAACGAAGAGGGACTCCTGAATGTAGAACCGGTTGTAGTAGACCAGAGAAGGCGAGAGGGCTGCGAATAGAGCGCCCCAGAAAACCGCCTCTCGCCCCAATCCCTTGGCGAGCAGGCCGAATAGGAGGATCAATCCGGCGCCGAATACCACGGGGACCGCCCTGAGCGTCCATTCATCCAGCGCGCTCAGAGTCTTCTGGCCACGAACCCAGGCGAAAGGCAGTGTCGCGTAGTAGAGCGTCGGCCCATGATGGTCGCTGCGGTCGTAGCGATACTCACCGGTTTCGAGAAGCGTACCGAATTTGACAGCCTGGTTGGCTTCGTCATGGTGCATGGGCCGGAGGTCCAGCCGTCCGAGACGGACGCCAAGCGCCAGGATCAGGGCCGACAGGAAAAGGCTGTAAAAGGCGATCTTGTTCATTTGGCTGGCGTGCCGTAAACCTCCACTTCGACGTAGTGATTCAGGTCGTTCGAGGTGTTGCCGTCGGAGTAGAGTCGGACATAACGGCCCTTCACGCCCTTGGGATCGATTAGCCGCCCTTCGGCGACCTCGATGTATTCTTTTTCCTTACCGATGCCGAGGCCGGAAGAATTGTCGTGGTCGTTGTTGAAGACGGTGACTACTCCCTTCAGGAAATCTTTGTCATCCGAAACCTGGACTATGACGTCGCGATAGACTCGGGCCTGACTGTGGTAGTGCCAAATGAGAATAGCGTTGAGGGCATTGGAGGTGCCGAGATCGATCTGGACCCACTGTTTGCCGGGACCAAGCTCGACGAAATAACCGTCCCCACCCGACTTCTCCCCATCGGTGACGAAATTTAGTTCGCCGATGACAGGCTGCATGTCACTCGACGTGACCGGCCGGCGTAACGACAGCAGCTTGGTTCCCTTGGGCACATAGAATGGCCCGCGGGATTTGCCGGTAATGACCTCCAGGTTGGGGCTCTTGATGTTACTCGGCGTGCCTATGAACATCGGTTTGGGCAGCTGGAGTTTGAGCTCCTCTTTGGTGGGGTCCTGCTGAGAAAGTGCAAAATTGCCCGCAATGGCGCAGAGCGCCAGGGCGAGCGTAACGACCATTTTGGTCAGGTTCATTTTTGTCATTGAGTTTTTTCCAACTACGAAATACGCGAAATGCGCAAAAACCTCTTTTGCATATTGCACGCTGCTATTTTTTCATGTCTTTGTCGAAAGAGATATCCGATGGTGCGAAGTTGATGGCGCGCACGAACTCCAGAGACTCCCGGGCGCCAAATTCATGGTCCATGCCATTATCCTCCCACTCGACTGAAAGCGGCCCGGTGTAACCCGCGGCATTGAGCGCACGGATGATTTCCTCAAAATTCACGTCGCCGTGCCCGAGCGATCGGAAGTTCCACCCGCGCCGCAGGTCGCCGAAGGGAAGATGCGACCCCAGGATGCCGGCCTTGCCGTATTTGAGGCGGGAGGCTTTTCCCTGCGATTCCTGTTCTTCAAGCATCCCATCCTCCTGCCGCCTATTTGTTGGTCAAACGGGTTTTGATTCTGTCGATCGCGGCCTGGGCTTCGGCCTTCACGGTCGTATCGCCAAGTAGAACCCCAGCAAGTTCGAGAGCCTCCGGGCATGCGAAATTCGGTAAAGCGCCCAGGATTAACCTCCGCTCTTCCGGCCGGGAGGAAACGACATAGGCCAGCCTCAGGTCCGCGACGGCCGCCTCCGGCCTGCGGTATCGTTCAGACCGAATCATTCTCAAAAATCCCTGGAGCGCGAGGAGACGATGAGTTTCATTGCGGGATTTCTGCGCCAGCTGGACAACATCATCCCGGGCGGCAGGGCTGGGCCAGGCAGCGAGTGCGCGCACGGCTGCGTCGACGATCTCCTCGCTCGGGTCAGCGAGTGCCGCGCGCAGAGACGGCAGAGCGCTGTCGTCGCCAATTCTGCCCAGAATTCCGTACAACTTAACTCGCGCTTTGGGATCCTTGGTGCGTGCCAGCATATCCTTGACGTTGTTGGAGCGGCCGTCAGGGCTCGTGATTTTCTGTGCCAGTGCAGCGATCGTTGCAGCTCCTTCGGCCTGCTCTGAAGCTTCGTCGCTCCTGACAAGAAAGGCCAGCACTGCCGGCATGTCGGAGGGTGTTCCGATGGTGCGCAGTGCTCTCAAAGCCTGAAGGCGCACTCTGGGCATGGTCGACGCAAGACAATCGGTGACCGCACTCTTTGCGGAATAAATGCGTCGCTCCGCGATGGCCTGGAGGATCTCCACCTGCTGCTCCTCAGCAGGTTTCTTGGCAAGCAGAGCTAGCACTGCCTCATCCGCGGGACGGCCTTGAATCAGGCCGAGGGCTGCGCGGGCGGCGCTCTGCTCAGCTCCCAGTACTTTGGCAGCGGTTTCGATCAGGAAGGGCACGGTGGATGCATCGCCAACGGCCTCGAGGGCTTTCAGCGCCGCGATCCGAACCGATTCGGCATTGCTGTGCGCAGCTTGAAGAACCGCCGGAAGAACACGCTCTTTAGGATACCCGGAAAGAACGGCGATGAGTCTGATCTGCGTGTTTTCCGGGAGCCCCGGCAACAGGCTGCAAACGGGGCCGATGGTCTCAGGTTTGAAAACATCCTTGATTTTGGAAATCGCCGCTTTCTGCATGTTAAGATCGGTGCCTTTCAGCTGCTCGATCAGAACGCTTGCAGCTCCGTCTCCCGCGGTTGAGATTTTGCCGATCATGGCAGCTTCTCGGATCGGTCCCGAGAGGTTCTTGTCTGACAGGAGCCTATTGTAGATGCCGCTTGCAGCGCTCCCTTTTTTTGCAGCCACCAGGCCTTCGGCAACCTTCATCATGGATGCGGCGATGAGGGGCTTGACGTCAGCCGGTGCAGCGGGAAGGGAAGTTAGGAGTGCGTTTGCGGCAGCCTCGCCGCCGATTTCGCCAAGGGCAAGGGCGGTCGCCCCGGCAAACTCTCCGTTCGATTTGAGGAGCGGGAGCAACACCGGGATAGCGTCCGTACATTTCCGATCACCCAGCGCGGCGATGATCGAGATTTTTATCATCCCATCGGCTTTGGACAGCGTCTGAAGGAGGGCTTTATTCGCTGCTGTTCCGGGGATCTTCTGCAGGGCGTAGAGTGCCATGTCAGCCATGTCTTTATCCAGGAGCATGCCCTGCAACACCGGTACCGATTTATCACCACCGATCAGGCGCAAATGGCGGCAGGCGGCCATCTTGGCCACCGGCGTTACCTTTGAACCGAGAAACTCCAGGAGCTTGGTCTCGCATTCCGCGCGTGCCGAAGGATTGTCCTTGCGGGCGTAGATGTAGTCGCGCAGCTTCCAGAAGGCGGCCGAGTCAATGCCGCCGTTGTAGGATGAGAGCTCCGCGAGAATCTGATCCAGTGTGGCAGTGGCAGCCGGCACCTGGGCCCGCAGAGATGGGCCGGTAATCGCGATGAGCACGAGGGCGACAACGATCGTTCCGAGTCTCTTGGTCATATTGGCATTTAGCATGGTCGCACCTTTCCTCAAGCGGGCAGCTGCCAGGGTTTACGGTAGGAGCGGCTGAGCAGGCGCTCCGCGTCCGGGTCGCCAATAATGGTTTCAGTCGCCGGGTTCCATTTGATCTTGCGGCCGGTCTCGATAGCGATGACCCCAAGATGACCGACGCTGGCGGAGCGGTGGGCGACTTCCGACGTCGCGATGGGCAGCTCGCGGCTCCTGACGCAGTCGAGGAAATCCTGGTAGTGGTCACGGCTGTGGTAGAGCTTGATTTCATTGGGCCCAATGATTTCGTTGACGAGGCTGGCAGGCTGGCTCTCGAATCCGCCGCGATCGACCCAAACCCAGCCACGATCGCCGATCCACTTGGTACCGCTCTGGATTTCCGGATAACCTCCCGCGATGACTATGGGCGTACCGTCGGCATAAAGCGTATCGACCCAGTAACGACCCGGGCTGTTATAGATACCTGTTGTGGGAAATTCGCCCTTGCCCGAGATCTCGACCGGTCCAGTGAGGTCGAACCCGAGCCCCCAGTGGGCGATGTCGAGGTGGTGGCCGATCCAGTCCATCAGCTGGCCTCCGCCGAAGTCCATGGTCCAGCGCCAGTTCATGTGGATGCGCGCTTTGCAGTAGGGTGCGTAGGGCGCGGGGCCGATCCAGGTTTCATAGTCCAATTCAGGGGGAGGCGGCTCGATCTTTTCCTGGCCAAAGGTGCCTGCGAAGTCGGTATGACCGGCGGGGAGGCCGACCTCAACGCGCTGGATCCTGCCGATGCGCCCATTGCGCACCAGTTCGCAGGCCCGGTAGAAGTTGTCCGTGGACCGCTGCCAACTCCCGGTTTGCCAGATGCGTCCGTAGCGCTTGATAGCGTTGCAGAGGGCACGGCCCTCGCGCAGGCTGTGGGTGAAAGGTTTTTCGCCATAGACGTCCAAGCCCGAACGGACTGCGGTGATTGACAGAATGGCGTGCCAGTGGTCGGGAATCGCAAGGGAAACGGCATCCAGATCTCCGCGGGCAAAGAGCTGGCGAAAATCTTTATAGGTGGCGCAGTCTTTGTTGCCATATCGCTTGTTTACGGCATCGCGGGCCTGGGCCAAATGAAGGTCATCCAGGTCGCAGACGGCTACCCATTGGACTTCGTTCTTTCCTAGGAAGTTCTGCATGTTCCCGGGGCCCTGCATCCCAAAGCCGATGCCGGCCATAACGATGCGATCACTCGGCGGGACCGCTGCGTTGAGGCCGAGCGCTGACGCTTTGATAATAGTGGGGAATGCCGCCGCCCCCGCTGCTGCCAGCGGGACTTTCGTCAGGAAGTCCCGGCGGAGCATCGATCGTTGCATCTTCATTATGTCCTTCCTTTATGAATCAGCCCTGGATCTCGAGAATCACCATACGCACTTTCCTTTTGGTTCGACGATTATAATCCCCTACCGCGACATTCTCATCGCGTTTTTCCGTAATCTTCGATTATGATTCATGGGTCTCCACTTTTTGCAGTCTCCGGGCTGCGCTGCATCCATGGGCAGTCCAAACTCAGGAATGGCGTATGAAAACAAACACCAACCGAAGAGAATTCATCAAAAAGGCGATGGTTTCTTCCGCCGGACTAATGATTGTGCCCAGGCATGTGCTCGGCGGTTCCCGCTACACTGCACCGAGCGACCAGCTCACCAAGGCAATCATCGGTGTAGGAGGCATGGGACGCGGCCACATCCCTTACGAAGGCACGCGTCTCCTGGCCATCTGTGATGTGGACCAGAATCATCTGAAAGAGGTGCTGGCCACGGTCGGCAAGGATGTAAAGGGATACGCGGACTACCGCGAAGTTCTGCAACGGAAGGATATCGATATCGTCCATATCGCCACCCCGCCACATTGGCACGCCGTGATTGTCGTCGAGGCCGCGCGGGCGGGGAAGGATATCTGGTGCGAAAAACCCATGACCCGTACCATCGGCGAAGGCATCCGTGTCATCGAGGAAGTAAACAAGTATGGGCGGATGTTCCGGCTGAACACCTGGTTCCGCTTCAAGGATACCTTCTACGGATTGGGCACAGATGTAAAGCCGCTCAAGAAGGTGATCCAGAGCGGGGTGCTGGGCTGGCCGCTGAAAGTGACGGTAAGTGGAGTAACCGGGTACAACTGGAAGTTTTTCTGGAGCGGGAGAACCGATCTTGTCCCGATGCCTGTCCCGCCTGAACTCGACTACGACATGTGGCTCGGCCCTGCTCCGTACAAGCCTTACAACCCTGAACGAGTGCACTCCAAATTTCGCGGTTACTGGGACTACGACGGCGGCGGCCTGGGAGATATGGGACAGCATTACCTTGATCCTGTTCAATATCTGCTGGGCAAAGACGACGCCAGCCCCATCCGTGTCGATGTCGATGCGCCGCAGCAGCATTACGATGCCGCAGGCTCCTGGCGGCGCATTGAATACACCTATGCCGATGGATGCAAAATCATTCTCGATGGAGAAAACCGCGATACCGATGCCGCTTATATCGAGGGCCCCAACGGCAAGATCTATCGTGGATTCCGCTCGGATGTTCCGGATCTGCCGCGACTGCTTGAGACTTTGCCGGATCCCGAACCCCAAATCGGCACGTTTTCCGATTCGGTCCGGACTCGAAAGAAATTTGCATTGAACGAGATGAACGGGCATCGCTCGAGCACCATCGTCAATCTGGGGATTCTTGCCGTGCGGCTGGGGCGCACCTTGCACTACGATCCGGTTGCACAGCGCTTCAGGGACGATGAAGCCGCCAATCGGCTGATCAATCAACCTATGCGCGCCCCATGGATCCTATGAGCAGATCCCGTACTGCAGACGAAGCCGGAATCTCGACAATTGCACCGCAGGAGCGCCGTACCGCGCTCACTTGTGCCGCGAATCGGTATGAGGATATACGATGAAAACATCAGGAATACGAATCGCTTCATTTTTGCTTTTGCTGGCGGTACTCCTTGCTGCGGGAACCGGATCCGCCCAGGACCGGCGGACGCTCGCTACAAAAGTAGCCGACATCCTGGCCCAATTCCCTGCGACTGGCGCCGCCCATCGGGATCGGCTCGCCAATGATATGCTCAGCCTTGGGGAAGCGGGCCTTGCCGAGTTCATGCGCCAGTTGGTGCCGTCCGGAGCGGGTAATGACACCGCCGTTCGTTTCGCCCTGAACGGCATGGCGGTCTACGCCAGTGAATTCGGCATTGAATCCAAGCGGACGCTGGCAGAGAAGGCGCTGATCGACGGACTTGCGTCTGCCTCCGATCCTGAGGTGAAGACATTTCTGCTTTCCCAGCTGAGGCTCGTGGGCAGTGAGGAGGCCGTCAAAGCGGCCGCACCCTATCTCCTGGACGCCAAATTATTCGAACCTTCCACTCAACTCATGCTCTCTGTGCGCGGTGTCCCCGCACGCCGGGTACTGCTCGCCGCCCTGGGCAAAGCCAGGGATGCCAATCAGGTAACGCTGGTAAGAGCACTGGGCGAGCTAACGGCAGAGGAGGCCAATCCTGCGATTCTCGGCCTGGCAAACTCATCCAGTCTTTCTTTGAGGAAAGCGACCCTCGCGGCGCTGGCGCAAATCGCCAGTCCGAATTCAGCGGGTGCGCTCACGGCTGCTGCGCGCAAGGCAAGTTATCGTTATGATCCCGCCAATGCTGTGGGAGCGCTGCTGGCCTATGCTCGTAATCTGGGCGAAAAGGGGAATATTGCGCTTTGCGAAAAGATCTGTCGCTCGATCGTGAAAAGCTGTACGGACACGGAGCGACTCCCGAATAGTGCTGCCGCCCTCGGGATTCTGGCGGAGAATCGTGGCTACGAAGTGCTCCCCGATCTTTTGCGGGCCGTGGACAATAGAAACAAGGCCTATCGTAATGCAGCGCTAAACACTGCGGAAAAGATCTCCGGCGTCGCCGCCACTCGCCAGTGGATTGCCAAAGCACAGAAGGCAAATCCGGAACTGCGCGCCGAAATCGTCGGCATGTTGGGGCGCCAGGGGGACAGTCGATCTCTGCCGTTTCTCAGGGAATCCCTGAACGCGACGGAACCGCAGGTCAGTCTGGCGGCGGCGGAAGCACTTGCCAGAATCAAGGGGGCGGATGTTGCAGCGGATCTACTGCCGCTACTTAAAACCCGCCAGGGCGATGATGTGCGGCACATTGCCGAAATCCTGCTTTGGACCATGGATGAACGCCACCTCGACCCTCTGGTTGCCATGCTTGACATCCTGCAGCCGACTTCGAAGGCTTGCGCGATCGGAGTTGTGGCCGCCCGGGGAGGGAAGCGCTATGCCGAAAAAATCATCCCATTGACTGCGGATCAAAATGCAGAAGTCAAAGCGGCCGCTTTTGCTGCGCTGAAAAACCTGGTGAGCGCCGGTGACCTTCCTTTCCTGCTCCGGCTGCTTTCTTCCACGACCGACCCGGCCCTGGCCAAGGAAGTGCAGCAGGCCTTGGCTGAAGGCGCCAACCAGACTGAGCCTGCGCAAGATCGGGCTCGGCCGTTGCTCGAGGCCATGAAAACGGCGCCCAAGCCGGAATTGATTCTGGAGGTGTTGCCTCAAATAGGGGGGGCGGAAGCCCTGCGCGCTGTTATTGAGCAGTTCGATCAGTCCGATACCGGCCGGAAGGACATCGCGTTCCGCGCGCTTGTGCAGTGGCGGGATTCAGAAGCGGCACAAAGGCTTTATGCCATATGTGCCGGAGGTGACGCAAAGTATCGCAGTGAAGCATTCAGCGGTTTCCTGCGCCTGATAACCTCCTCTTCCATGGCTGCCGATCAAAAGCTTCTGCAGTATCGCAAGCTCATTCCTCTGGCGACCCGGGCGAGTGAGCGCAGGTCGATCATCCGTGCCATGGAAGGGGTAAAGACCTTCCAAAGCTTCATGGCGGTTGCGCGTTTTCTCGACGATCGCGACGTTGCCAACGATGCGGCCGGGGCCGCGATGAGGATCGCTCTGCCATCGACTTCGGGGAGCGGCGATGGATTATACGGCGCTTCTGTCCGCGAGGCTTTGAATCGAGTACTGCAGATACTGAGCGGCCCGGAGAGCGATTATGATAAGGAAAACATCCGCAGCTATCTGGCAGGCTTGCCGAAAGACGAAGGATTCGTGCCGATCTTCAACGGCAAGGATCTCTCCGGATGGAAGGGTCTCGTGGAGAATCCGATTGCGCGCGCCAGGATGAGTCCCCAGGAGCTTGCTGCCAAACAGGCGGAAGCCGATCAAAAGATGCGCTCCAACTGGAGTGTGCGCGACGGCACGATCGTCTTTAATGGCAGCGGGGACAATCTCTGCACGGTGAGAGATTACGGCGACTTTGAAATGCTGGTGGATTGGAGGATTACGAAAGACGGCGACAGCGGCATCTATCTGCGCGGCTCACCTCAGGTGCAGATATGGGATCCGGCCAGGGTCGATGTGGGAGCCCAAGTCGGTTCCGGGGGCCTCTACAACAATCAAAAAAATCCCAGCACGCCGCTGGTCCGAGTCGATAACGCGGTCGGAGAGTGGAACACTTTCCGAATTACCATGATCGGTGAAAAGGTAACGGTTTATCTCAACGGGACCAAGGTGGTCGACAACGTAACCATGGAGAATTACTGGGATCGAAAGCAGCCCATATTTCCGACCGGAGCGATCGAGCTCCAGGCGCACGGCACCGATCTGGCTTTCCGCGATCTATACGTGCGCGAGATTACAGAAAAGGAATACAGCTTGACCGAGGAGGAAAGAGCGAACGGGTTCGTCGCCCTCTTCAACGGACGAAACTTGGACGGCTGGATCGGCAACAAAGATGGCTACAAGGTCGAGGACGGCATTGTGGTCTATCAGCCCACCGCCGGCAATCGGGGCAATCTTTATACCGAGAAGGAGTACGGCGATTTCCAGTTCCGGTTCGAGTTCCAGTTGACTCCGGGCGCCAACAACGGCGTGGGAATCCGTGCGCCGCTCGAGGGGGATGCGGCGTATGTGGGCATGGAAATCCAGATCCTCGACGACTCGGCCCCGATCTATGCCGCGCTGCAGCCCTATCAATATCACGGATCGGTTTATGGGGTGATACCGACCAGACGTGGCTTCCAAAAACCCGTGGGGGAGTGGAACTCCGAGGAGATCATCGCCCGAGGTTCGCATCTTCAGGTGATATTGAATGGCACCGTGGTTGTGGACGGCGATATTCTCGAAGCCAGCAAGAACGGTACCATCGACCATCAACAGCACCCGGGCTTACAGCGCCCCTCCGGCCACATCGGCTGGCTGAGCCACGACTCCGTCGTGCGATTCCGGGACATCCGGATCAAAGATCTATCACCACAGAAATGACGCTATTTCCAATCACGCAATTAAACAGCCGCACACGAGGACGATGAGAATCGTTCTCGAAATAGGAGTCATTCGTGGCTGAATTGGTCAGAACCCCGGATCGGTAATCTTCTTTTCCGTCCAGGTTCCGTATTTTTCCAGCTGCTTTTTGATATCCGCAGCCTTGCCTACCACGACCAAGACGAAATCGGTCTCAGGGATAAGCCTGGTTGCGGCATCCTTGGCTGCCGCTTGGGACACATTTTGAATGTTCCCGAGATACTTGTCGTAATAATCGAATCCCAGGTTGTAGAACGCGAGCCTGGCATAGGCTGTGGCCTTGCTGGCATTGGATTCCATGGTTGGGGGGAATTGGCCCAGGATATAGTTGCGCGCGCTCTCCGTCTCCTCGGCGGCAAAGCCTTCCTTGCGGACTTTTTTGAGGAGGTCGAAGGTAATATCCATCATTTCCCCGATCTTCTCGTTCCGGGTATAGGAACTTGCACTGAAAAGCCCTCCCCCGGACCAGGTCCGGAAGCTGCTGCTGGCGCCGTAGGTCAATCCGCGCTTAATGCGGAGTTCAGTGCTCAACCAGGAAGTGAAACGCCCGCCGAAGAGCGTATTCATCACATCGGCCTGCGGGGTGATGGCATCGCCTATCGGATATCCGGGCGCGCCGAGCACCCAGTACGCCTGGGTTGCATCAGGTTTGTCGATCAGGAGAAGTTTTTTCCCGACCGGTTTGGGGACCGGGGGAATCTGAGCAAGGGGAGCCGCCTCTCCCGTGCCTTTCCACGCTCCGATGGTTGCATTCAAGAGGTCCACGAGCTTCGTCTTTTCAATGTCGCCGACGACTGCCACCAGGCCTCGCTCAGGGCGCAGATACTTTTGGTAATAGTTCCTCAGATCGGCTGCGGTGATTTTGTTGAGGGAAGATTCCGTTCCCGAGGACAGGTGCCCCAGCGGATTGGAGCCGAAATAGGCTTTTTGGAAGTAGTTCCTGACGGCAGCTCCTGGATTGTCCTTGACGGCTTTGAGGCTGTCGAGCCGGGTTTTTCGCTCCTTCGCGAATTCATCGTCTTTGAACGAAGGATTCAAGAGACAGTCAGCGGCAATTTCCATCAGCTTTGGAAAATGCTCGGCCAGGCTTTCGCCGCTCACGCCGGCATATTCGTCTCCGGCTGAGATGCTGAATCTGGCGCCCATGAAATCCAAAGCTTCGGCGATGGCATTCGCATCCTTGGTCGCCGTGCCTTTGAGCAAGAGCGTGGCGGTGAGGCTCGAGACTCCTTCGAGGTCGGCGGGCTCATTGACAAACCCGGCACCCTTGATCCACATCCGGAAACTGATCAATGGCAGGTCCGAATTTTTCAGGTAATAGACCACGATGCCGTTCTTCAGGGTCAGTTTTTCGGGCGCGGGGAGGAAAGCACCCCGAGCCAGAGTACCCACCATTACCAGGATTATGGCTGCGAAAATGGTTCTCTTAACCAGGTTTCTCATTTCGCACCTCCTTCCGGGATCAGCTTTCCAACCGTTTTGTTATTCTCCGTGAGATATCTTTTAGTGGCCTCCTGGATCTGTTCTCTCTTCACCGCGGCGTATTTATCCATCTGCGTGAAGAGGCTTTCAAAGCTCCCGTAAAGAATTTCCGCTTCGGCCATCTGGCCGGCTTTGCCCGAGATTGTCTGCAGGCCGAAATAAAACTGGCTGCGGATCATGTTCAGCGCTTTTTGGTATTCCTGCTCGGTGATCCCCACTGTCTTGACCTTGCTCAGCTCTTCCTCAATCACAGCCTCGATCTTGCTGAGGTCGGCTCCGGGACGAGGTTTGACGCTGATGGTAAACAGGTCGGGATCGATCGTTTCGCTGATGCCGCCTCTCACGCTGATAGCAAGCTGTTCATCGCGAACGAGACGCCGGTTAAGACGGCTGCTTTGCCCGTTCATCAAGACCAGATCCAATATCGACAAGGGGTAAAAATCAGCGGAGGTACAATTCGGCGCGTGGAACACCATCTCGAATGACGGGGCTTGTGCCTCTTTGCGAATCAGGACGCTCTTCGGTCCCATCTGAGGGGGCTCGACGGTCGCCACCGCGGGCGGGGGCGGCCCGGCAGGAATCCCGCTGAAATACTTCTTGATCAATTCCAGGGCCTTAGCGGTGTCGAAATCGCCGACGGCGACGAGCACCGCATTGTTGGGGGAATAATAGGTCCGATAATAATTCATGATGTCGTCGCGCTTCCAGCTTTGGATGTCGCTCATCCATCCGATGACGTCCCAATGATAAGGGTGCGCCATGATGGCTGTGGCCCGAACGTTCTCGGAAAGAATGGAGTCGTTGTTGTTTTCGACGCTCATGCGCCGCTCGGAGGCCACGACGCCGCGCTCCGACTCGAGGACCTTCGGATCCAGAAGCAACCCCTGCATGCGGTCGGCCTCCATTTCAATCATGGATTCGAGCGCCGATACCGGGAACCAGTCGGTGTAGCCGGTCCTGTCCTCACCGGTGGACGCGTTATTGGAGCCGCCGGCAAATTCCATTTTCCGATCGAATTCGCCCGGCCCGAATTTCTTTGTCCCGTTGAACATCATGTGTTCGATAAAGTGGGATACACCAGTAATGCCGGGGCGCTCGTTCCGCGACCCGACGCGGAAAAATGTGTAGAGTGCGACGTTAGGGATGTCGTGATCTTCGAGCAGCAGAATTTTCAGGCCATTATCCAATTTGAAGACCTTGACATCTTCTTTCCGGAACGCCGCTGGAAGCAGCAGCGCGCCGGAAAGGATGACAAGTGGAATCGACCCTATCCTTCTAATCATTCCAGTCCTCCTTATGACAATGCTGACAAGGTACCAAACCTGGGGAATTTCCGCTATTGGCAAACCGCACCAGCGCCCTGACTCAGAACAGCCAGGGGCGCAAAAAGACAGCCACGAAATACATAGATCTTTTCGTCCTACTTACGTACAAATCCTTGCCATCTAGGCAAGAAAAGCAACAGATCAACGCAGAGGTCGCAGAGAAAAGTCATTCAAAAACGAAAATTGCTCTGCGCCCTCTGTTCCGAAAATAGGACCAATTACGGTGCCGATCAACTCGTCTATTTCTGTGCCGCCCTTTCAGGGCTTAAGATCTCCGGACCTCGACCCAGGGCTCGCGCCCTGGGCTGTCCTGTCCCGCCCTTTCAGGGCTAAGCATTTCACGACTGCGAAAACCCCGAAGGGGTGGCGCAGCAAAGCCCAGGGCGTGAGCCCTGGGAAC
>JBGQNR010000110.1:0-19798 GCA_041501225.1 Acidobacteriota bacterium | reverse complement strand
TAGAAAACAGGAGGCGGAAGTCTGTCTTGAATGTGAATTGCCGTGTCAATGGGCAACAATCAGCGCGGGGAAAATGGCCAGCGACTGAGAAAAACTACGACGAACGCGGTCATCTTTAAACCTCGCTTGTTTTGGGGCTAGGTAAACCTCCCCCATGCCCCCTTTCCCCAGTAGGGAAAGAATCTCATAGCGATCCAGACGAGCACCCTGCGGAAGGCTCATAGAAGGGGTCCTTTGAAACGCAAATTGTTATAAATTTTACATTATTACTAGGGTCTTGTCTCCACCTATTCATTCACTCGCAGACCATTCACGGCCAGCGTTTGCCTGCGATGCATTTCCCCGGGTATTTGAGTGGCATGAATTGTCCGCAAATGACGCGGCCGTGATATCTTTCTGGTGTAAAATCGCGCCAACAAACCGCAGGCCGTACGGATTCGACTGGGAAGATTGGGGCAGGCAGGATGCCCTCGAAGTGCTCGAACTTGCCCAGCAGCGGTTTCATACCGATCCTCAGCGGACTTATCTGACCGGCCACTCCATGGGTGGGCACGGAGTCTGGATTCTCGGAGCGACATTTCCCGACCATTTCGCCGCCATCGGACCAAGCGCAGGATGGATCAGTTGGGCGACCTACGGCGGGAGGGGAACGCCTCAAGCCCAGACCGGGCCAGTTCAGGAGATACTGCAGCGCGCCTTGGCATCCAGCGACACGCTCGCTCTCATGCGCAACTACGCTCAACTCGGAGTCTATATCCTGCACGGAGCGGCCGATGACAACGTGTCTGTGGCGCAGGCCAGGACTATGAACCAGAACCTGACCAGCTTCCACCGGGATTTTGTCTTCCACGAACAGCCGGGTGCCGGCCACTGGTGGAACATTTCCGACGAGCCCGGGGCTGCCTGCGTCGACTGGCCGCCGATGTTCGATTTTTTTGCCCGGCACGCTATTGCCGGCAATTCAAGCATCCGCCAGGTAGATTTCATTACCGCCAATCCGGGCGTTTCCGCCTGGTCGCACTGGGTTGGCATTGAAGCGCAGATCCACCCGCTCAAGCCCAGCTCCGTCAGCATGCGATACGACCCGGGCCATAGGCGTTTTACCGGGACCACGGAAAATGTGGCCAGGTTGTCTCTCCGCCTCCCCGATGTGCCGCCCGGGAAACCGATGGTGGTTGAGTTGGATGGCCAGAAGCTCGATGAAATCGCCTGGCCGGCGGGTGCGGCGCAGATCTGGCTGGTGCGAATCCTTGAACAGTGGGCTTTATCGACACCTCCCCCCGCTTCCCAGAAAGGGCCTCAGCGTAATGGTCCATTTAAGGAGGCTTTCCGCAGTCGGGTCATCCTGGTCTACGGCACGCACGGATCGCCGGAGGAGAATGCCTGGGCTTTTGCCAAGGCGCTCTACGATGCGGAACAATTCTGGTATCGTGGCAACGGTGCGTTGAGTTTGATCCCCGACGATCAGTTTCAGGCGGCAGCTGAGCCTGACCGGGACGTGATCCTCTATGGCAACGCCCAGTCTAATTCCGCCTGGAGCCGGTTGCTGGCGAACAGCCCGGTGCAAGTAGGAAAAGGATTCATCCGTGTCGGCCAACGCGAGGAGAGAGGGGAAGATCTGGCCTGCCTGTTCCTGCGGCCGCGGCCGGGGAGCGATCGGGCCTGTGTCGGCGTGATAACCGGAACGGGAATCGCCGGAATGAAGCTTACAGATCGGCTGACCTATTTCACCTCTGGTGTGGCCTACCCCGACTACATCCTCCTGGGACCCGAGGTCCTGGTTCAGGGCGTACCCGGAATTAGGGCTGCGGGCTTCTTCGGCATCGATTGGAGCGTGGAGTCAGGCGAAGCCGCCTGGCGCTAATCAGAAACCTTCGCGGCGAATCTCAGCACCAGTATCCCGGTTACCATAGGCGCCAGGGGAGCGCTCGGCGATCGAAGTACATGAAGTAGGGATAGTTCTCACCCACCTCATAAAACGGCCGAAATCTCAGGCGGACTGGTTTTTTATCGGGCGGTTCGACACGGAAAATCTGCGGGAGATCTGACTCGGGAGCGCCAACCGCCCATATGCCCCGCGCAAGCGTGCCCTTTTCGGGAATCAGCCAGGATTCGAGCTCCTCATCTCGCATCGGCAGGCGAAAGTTCGGGTCGTGATAGGCGCCCTCGAGCACAAGCACGACCGGCCCGCGCACGACCGCAACGCGGTCCGGATGCTGTCGGTCGACCGGCTCCATTCGAAGCGTCAGCGGGATGCGAATGTCGATCCGATCGCCATTCGTCCAGGTCCGGCGGATCGTGGCCCATTTCCCCGGAGTTGCCTCGAGAGGCGTGTCCGCGCCGTTGATCTTAACCGACACGCCGCGCGTCCAGGCAGGCACACGGAAGCACAATGGAAACTGAACGGGCGCGCCCGTGGAGATAGTCAGAGTCGTGGTATCGGTGTCCGGATATTTTGTTTCCTGGACTAGCCGGACATCCCCTGAGGGCCGCTTCCAGGTTACCTCCGACGGCAGGTACAGGTTCACATAGAGGGCCTCTGGGTCCTTGAAGTAAATGAGATTGTGATATTCGGCGAGATTCTGGATATAGCTCCCCGAGCAGCACGTGTATGTGTCCCAGTTATAGACCTTCATGCCGCCGCCGACGCGGTAATCGCCGTAGTAGAAGTTCCGCCCGCCCGCAGCGATTGGAAGGGCGGCGCCGATGCCGTTGTACAACAGGCGTTCCATCCAATCTCCGTATCGCGCTTCGGCTGTAAAGCACAAGAGGTAGCGAGAGAGCTTGAATCCCGCCCACGAACCGCACGAGGTCTCGCAGGTGTCCGAGCGCGTGTCGAGTGCTCGGCCCAGGCTGCCATCGGGCGCCATCAGCCGTTCGTTCGGCCCATAGCCCCCGGTGGCGAAACACTGGTAACGCTGCAGGTATTCGTGCGCATTGCGCACGATAGTGAGGTACTTCTTGTCGCCGGTCACCTCATAGGCCATCGCCGCGCTGTTGAAACTGTTGACGTGGCTGTAGGCGTGCACCCCATGAGCATCCGCCGGGGAACTGGACGTGGCAAACTTGTTCCAGTACGCGTGATATAACCACTCGTCGGCAAAAGTCTTGAGCGCGGGATTCCCGGTAAGGCGATAGGCGCGATACAGGTTTTCGGCCAGTGTGTACCATTCCTGCGGCAGGCCGTAGTAGTGCTGGTTGTGCGACGGATCGGCCAGCGGCAATTGGGCGCGCTGGAAGTTTTTTGCTGCATACGCAGTCACTCGATCCAGCATCGCGCCCGCCTCAAGATGGTCGGCATACAGCTGCAGATCCACCAAGCCGCACACCAGTTTATCGAACGGGTAGTGCCGCATGCCGGTGTCGCCATCCGGACGGACGGTCTTTGCCCACTCCGTGAAAAGGCGCAGCGCCTTATTGCGCATGGCCGTGTCCCCGGTGACACGATAAATGCGCGCCATCCCGCTCAGCCATTGGCCGAAGACGGTGCTGCTGTCACGGCCGCACCAGCCGCCCAGCGGCTGTCCCGGGGCCGTCAATCCGGCAGCCGCACGAAAGCCGTGCAAAATGTCGTTATCGGAAACGCTGAAATAGAAATCGCGCCCGGCCTGAACCTGCTGCTGCCACCGGCTCGGTCGCAAGCGAACGCCCTCGTAATCGAACGGCTCGAGGCGCACGGCATCGGCGCGGGCTGAAATCTGCTCCGAGCTCTCGATGCGGTTCGCCATTGTGGTAAAGGCGAGCGCCGCGGCCGGCGCGGTCTTGAGGAAAACGCGACGTGGCATGCCATCATTCATGTCCTGTCCTCCTCCAGTCGGGATCCTGGCCCGGCATGGTCATTCAAACTGCGAAAAATCCACGCATGTGTTCCGGCAGGCGCGCAGGGCGATAACTCCGATCGGTCACCACATGTTTGCTCTCACCAGTAGCGAGCAACTTCCCGGTGCGCTGATTGCGGATTTCGTACAAAAACCGTATGACTCTGTCGGTGGCTGAACCTACAGCCGTCCGGATCAGGATGTCATCCTCAAAGCGCGCAGGAGCCTTGTAGCGGCAGCTCGCCTCGGCAACCATCATCATGCGGCCGTGCACTGCTTCGAGATCTCGATAATGGAAACCGCGGGCGCGGCACCAGGCCACCCTGCCGACCTCGAACCATACGAGATAGTTGGCATAGTAGACGACACCCATTTGATCGGTTTCGGCATAGCGCACGTTGACAACGGTATCCACGAACTTTGGTTTACCCAGGTTTTCGCTCATTCGTAGACTCTAAACCAAAGCGACGCAAATGAGAAGCCATAGTGGATCCAACGGGGATGTGGCGTAATGACGCGAACGGCGCTTATATAAGGCGTATTCATGTGTTGGTTAAGGGAGGTTGACAGGCGATTCACACGATTTTCCTTCGCCCCTTCAGGGCTCCTGCCCATCTCATATCTAACCGAGGGCAAGCCGCGCAGCGGCGCCGCCCCCGGCTACTTTCTGACTGCCCCCCGGGGCACGCCCTCGATGGCAGCCTACCTTCTGGCTGCCCCTCCCAGGCAGGTGCTCGAGGAGAGCCTCCTTTCTGGCTACCCCCCGCAGGCAGGTGATCGAAGGGGGCCTGGTGTTTTGCGCGGAACTCGCGCCGCCCGGGGTTTAAAGGAATATGAGCGAGAGCCCTGGAAGGGCGAAAGAAGAATCTGCCCTTATTTAAGCGCCATCCGCGTCATGACGCCACATCCGCCGATCGCTCCCCGCTCATGGCGATAGTCTCACCGCTTAATCGGTGCGGAGGCGGGTGCCACAGCTGGATCGTACATGGCGGCGTAATGCAAATACTGATGCACGGCATCGCGAGGATAGCCGATCTGCACCTGGACGATTTTGCCGTCCGCGCCAATTTGCGCAGTGAGTTCCGGATTGATACCTGCCCAGTAGGTAGGCAAATTCAGCCTCTTGAATCGGGCCACGACCTGATCGCGCAATGTCGGGTTGAAATGGACAGCGTACTTTTCCACCAATGCCTTGATGGCGGCGTAATCCCCCTCGGCCTTGATGCGCATCAGTTCCGCGAGCAACTGCCCCACGCCGGTGCGCATTTTCTGATAGTCCTTCACCTGGATATAGGTTTTGCCGTTGCGGTCGAACATCTCGATCGCCCCCGTTCTGTCCATGATAAAGTTGGCAATCAAGGCTCTATCTCGCTGGTGATCCTCCTCAATCGTATCTCCCTTCGGAATCCGCCTGAGTTGAGTCAGCACCGCCAGGGCGGCTGTGTCGTACATGGATTTGGCTTCCTCCTCCAGGTTTGAGACCAACCCCAGCTCCTTCAGTTTCGGATCCCATGCGTTCCACAGTGCTATCAAATCAGCGCGTGCTTCCTCGAGCGTGGAGAAGTATTCCTTCAAGTAAGGTTCGGCACCGCCCTGCAAACGGGCGCCCAGCTTTCCTGATCCATGGCCGATCACCTCATGCATCGCGGTTTCCAGGTCATCCGCCTGATCTCCAAACTTTTTATCGCGCTCTATGACTTCCTGGCTGGCGCCGTACTCCTCAATCGATTTGGCGCCTGCGGCATCACCAAGCGCGCGGCTCGATGCCGTAAACAGGAAGTTTTTCGTGCCGTACTTCTCATGGATCTCATTCTCATTTGGGAGATTGTCTCCGATCGTGCCTACCTGGAAGTCTCCGGTCTCGATGAGGGTTTCCACCGCTTTGACCACAGGGGGCTTGAATGCCTGCTTCTTATATTTGGCATCCCAGGGCGCTTTTTGTTCGAAATAGGCTGCGTTTTGCGCGAGCTTCACCATGGCATCCGTCACCGGTTTGTCGGTGATCGAGATAAAACTTTGCGAACTGCCCTTCATGCCGTTGGCATCGCGGTAAATCTCGATGAAGCCGTTGGCGAAATCCACGGTTGCATTGTCCTGCACCCACAGGCCGCCAAACCGAAGCCAATCGTTGAACTCTCCAGTCTGATAAAAACGGATCAAGGCGGAAATCACCTCGGCCTGTTGCGGTTCCGCAGCCGCGCGCGCCCTCTCCAGGAAGGAAATCGCCTTTTTCAGAAATGTCGCGTACAAACCGGGCGTAACCTTTCCGTCGGGTGTACCGGCACGGTAAACCTCTTCGCGCAATTTGCCGTCGGGGCCCTTGATCATGCGCGAGTTCAGCGGGAACCGGCTGCTGAAGTTTTTCAATTCAGCGAGGGTGACCCCCTGGTAGAAGGTATTTGAGCTGGCCTGGATGATATCTTTTCCTGCTTGGGGATTTTTGGCTGTAATCATTGGTTCGAAGTCGGCGTCGAAAAAGGCGGGCCTCAGTTCCTCGAGCTCGCGATTCAGTTGGGCAGGCGTTGCCAAAGCCGGCAAGTCTGCATAGGACGTTTTCATAGCCCCGTTCCTCTGAGCCGTCAGCGCCGCTTGCTGCAATTCCTGAAACGTGAAACCGGGCAGGAACTTCTGAGAAGTCATCTCGTTGTGATTGCCGCGGTTAGCCCAGAACAGCTTGGCATATTCGGCGATCCTGGCCGTCAACTTGGGATCGCCACCCTGCGGGTGCGCGACGATTTCCTCCAGCAGGCGCTTCTGCTGCAGCCCGAACCGCGACAACTGATCGTAAATGATGGGATCGATCGCAATGGAAGCCTGGCTGAGCCAGTAGGCCAACTGTTGTTGGCGCGCATCGAGCGTTTTGAAGCTCTCGGCCTGGAGCTGAATGAAGCCGGTATCCCCGACGCGGTCCACGAGGATGGAGTTGTTGTCCTGAGCTACCGCAGGCGCCAGCATTAACACGACGATGGTCAATCGGATAGCGCTCTTCATAGCATATCTCCTTTACGCAACTGCCCCTCATTCAATTCGGGTACAACACCGGCTGGATATGTGTCGGCAGCGACCGCAGAAAGATCCGTTGCTCCTCCTCACTCACTTTGCGGGTGCGCAGCGTGTACGGCCTGCGGCAATAGCGACAGCGGACCTCATCACCGTCGACATAGAACTTCGGAGGCACATCCTCTATGACAGTCCGGGTGATGCAATTGGTATTCTGGCAGAGGAGGTAGACGAATTTTTCCCGCACCTTGCCATCCTCGATGTAATTGATGGTGGGCTCCGGGGAGACGAGGGCGATCTGCTTCAAGTCGCGCTCGGAAAGGGCAGGAAGGTTGGTTTTGATAAAAGGACTTTTCTTTTCCGCGATCACCGCGGTGGTGCAGGAGTGACCGCGCATCTCGAGGCCCAGCACGGCGTCCACCGCATGCAGTGTTCCTTCGGCCAGATGGTCGATGACGGTGCCGTTGTGGATTTTGTCGATAAACATCGACTGTTGCTTGTCGCCCCGGATCACGCGCGCCAGGCGATTGTTCCCCTTGGACAGCTCGTCGGGCAGACGGCTGTCGTAGCGTAAGTAGTTTTCCTGGCGCAGCATTTCGTGCAGCAAAGCCTTGCGCAGGAAGATGCCGAACTCGGCCTGAGCAAAAAAAGCCTGCGCCGGCGTGAAGTACACCCGGTAGTCGATCTCGGCCACCTCGCTGTTGACCGGCAGGGGATGCAACACGCGCACGTCGAAGCCCTGAATCTTGTCCATGTCGATCCGATACCGCTGCATCATGGACAGGATCTGCTTCTGCGAGACACCGGGCATGCGCTCCAACTGCGGCCGAGTCATGTAGTAGAAATCCACATTCGTCATGACATCGCGCACCGACTTCTCGCGGATCACCCGGACACCGCGCGCGCCTAGAAGCCGGGCCAAATCCTCGGGCATACCGAGGAAGTCTTCAGCGGCCCAGCGTATGGTGATGCCGTCAAAGTGCGAGAGAGCCAGGCTGAGAGAGCGCACGGTTCGTCCGTGAGATAAATCCCCCCCGAAGCCCACACGGAGTCCATCGAGCCTCCCGCGGTTCAGCATGTAGAGTGTGAGCACGTCCAGAAGAGCCTGAGTGGGATGTTCGTTCTTGCCGTCCCCGCCGTTGATCACCGGAATGCTGGCAACATCCGCCGCCCACTGTAACGACCCGTCCAAGGGATGGCGCATCACGATCACATCGAAGTGGTTGGCGCCCATCATGGCGACAGTATCGCGCACGGTCTCGTTTTTCATCACCGAGGTGCCTTCTGTGCCGGAAAATCCGTCGTATCGTCCTCCCAACTCCCGCATCGCTGTATTGAAGCTGGTCCGCGTGCGCGTGCTGGGCTCGTAGAACATATAGGAAAGGGTGCGATACTTCAGGGCGTCCCGCAGGCTGTTGCGCCTGCCGCTCTTGTCGAGCTCAGCCATGCGCTTGCCTGCCTCGCACAGGTGGAGAATCTCCGCGCGCGAGAAGTCAGTGATTGAGATAATATCCCGGTTTAGGAATGTGACGGTCATGAGCATGCTCCTCCTGTGCGAGAAATGGATAACCAGTTTTATCCAAATAGCTCTGGATGGACAAGTTAAAAGTAGGCTGAGATCAGGAAGCTCTCCTCACGGATGGAATCCCGTGCGGCCGAAGTTGGACAGCCTCGGTCTAAATGAAGGTGAGCATCTCGTGGAGCTTCTCGTTCGCGCCCTCCTGTGGCATTCTTAGGGCGTGCATTCCGCAAAAACCCGGCAAGGCGGAACTGTAAGCCGGGTGGATGACGAAAACATTAGTGGCATGGAAGGGAAGTTCCTCGATCGGCTTGGGACCAGCGCAGGTCACGTTTGGCGATCCGGGGGCGGCGCAGGTATCTGTTATTTTGGCTGCCGGCGCCGGCCAACCCAAGATGAAGAGGAACGTGGGTTGACGGATGGAGAAAGTCAGCGAAGCGGTCATTAAGCTTCTTGAAGGAAGCTTCGATTTTGTACTAATAGTGGACGGCTCCGAGCGCATCGTTCATGCGAACCAGGCGGTCTGTCGCGAAACGGGAGTGGATCGCGAGGCTCTCCTCGGGTTCGACATGAGTGCGATCGCATCCGGGCGGACGCAGGATCGCTGGAAAGTGCGCATCGAAGCTTTCCGCAAGGCGATGGCGGAGGCGCGCGTAGGGAAGAGGGGGCTGGTCACGTTCCCTCCGGTTGACGGCGCCGACAGCTCATTTTCGATATCCTCCAGTTACGCCGAGACGGAATTCGGCCCGCTTTATCTCTTTCACGGCAACAGAATTTCCAATCGCAGCAAATATGCCGAATGGGAAAAGGACGAACGCATCAAGGAACTTGCGTGCCTCTATACGGTCGCAGACTGGATTGAGGTGTCGGTATCGATCAAGGAATTTTTTACCAGTCTACCCAAATACCTTGCCACCGGGATGCACTATCCGGAACACGCCGTGGTATATGCCGTCTACCAGGGGATTGAGTACGGCAGGAAACCCGCGGGTAAACACTTCATCGAAACGGCGCTCGAGGTCAGCAAACAGGTTCGTGGCTGCATCATGGTCGGTTATGACTCGGATGATCATCTGCTGCTCCCTGAAGAACAGAAAATGCTGGATGAAATCGGTCGGATGCTTGAGCTCGCAGTTGAACGGAAGGAACTGCGCGAGCGACTGGCCTCCAAGCAGGCCGAGGAAACAGAATATGCCCGGCGGCTTCGTGAGCTGGAGAAGGAAATCGAAATCCGGGAGAAGGAACTGAAAGTGCAGCGTGAAAAGCTGGGCATTGTCAATTCCTACCTCGACCGCGTCAAGGGCGATTGGGAAGAATCGAAAGCGCGGTTCGAGACCATGTTTATGGCGATCCCCGACAAAGTTGCCATGATTGACCGGAAGCGCGATGTGGTCATGACCAACTGGGAGAATGGCACTCCAGGCGGCAAATGCTACCAGACTTTCTTTGGCATGGATTCCCCGTGCGTCGACTGCAGGCTGATGCGCATCATCAAGGAAAAAAGTCCCATCACCATGGAGGTAAAGCACGAGGATGAGTATTTTGAAGTGCATGCGTTACCGCTTTTCAACCAGCAACACGAAGTGGAGGGCATATTCGAGTTCTACAAGGATGTGACGCGCGAAAAAGTCTACGAACAGCAGCTCCTGCAGGCGGACAAGCTCGCGTCGCTTGGCCAGCTGGTAAGCGGCATTGGCCACGAAATTAACAATCCCAACCAGTTCATCCGCGGCAACATCAAGATCATCGAACAGGCGCTCGTCGATATCCTCCCGATCATCGACGCCTATTACAAAGACCACCCAGATCTTCAGATCGCCAGGTTAAAGTACGATTTCTTCCGTGGCCATATCATGACGCTCGTGTCGGACATGGCGCACGGCACCGAGCGGATCAAAGGCATAGTGGAGGGCCTGCGCCGGTTTGCCAGAAAAGACGAGGGTCTGCTGATCGATTCGATTGACGTGAATACATGCATCGATGCCAGCGCCCGACTCGCAACCAACCAAGTGCGCAAATGCTGCGATGTCGAGCTCGAACTTGCGCCCAATCTCCCGAAGTTCGCCGGGAATGCGCAAAAGATCGAGCAGGTGCTGATCAACCTGATCATCAATGCAAGCCAGGCGATGCCGGAAAACAAGCGCGGCCGGATCGTTATTAGGACGCGCTTCGAACGCGGAAACGTCGTGGTTGAAGTGAAGGACAACGGTAAAGGGATGAGCGAACGCACCCTGAAAAAAATCTTCGACCCGTTCTTCACGACGCGCAGGGCGCAAGGGGGCACCGGGCTCGGCCTGTCGATCGCCTATCGGATTATCGAAGAACATGGCGGCTCGATCTTAGTGACGAGCAAGGTTGATGTGGGCACCACTTTTTCCATTTCATTTCCGGTCAAGCAGGGGGGAAAGTCGGCGCCCACCCCAGAGACCCCGGGAGAGCGCCAAGGTTAGATTGGCAATGTTTTGAGCAGAGAATGAGGCAATGGCGGTAAGACGTTTCTCTGAAGCTTGGACCCAAAAAAGAAACAAGCACCAGGAATCGAGCAATCCAGGACTCAAGAAGTTTGCCGGCGCTGAATCTCTCGAGTCCTGGATTTCTCGAGTCTCAGTGATTGATCTGATGTGCATCAGACCCGAGGACGATCGCCGCCTTATTGGCCGCTGGCCTTGTCCCGCTTTGCACTCCAGGTTGCTTCCCCCATCTCCCCCAGCGATGCTTTGCCCTTCATCGTCTGACCGTCCGCGGCGACCTCCCCCGTAAATGTCATCGGGACGGATTCGCCCTCAGCGGTCATCGTGAACGTAAAAACGATGGTCCGCTCCTTGATTGTTCCCTCGAGTGCGAACGTGCCGTAACGACCGGTGTAGCTGCCGGTGATCTTCTCACCATCCTGCTTTAGAACCAGGGTAGGGTTTCCTGTGCCCATCGGCATCTCGAGCGTCATTACCCAATTTCCGGCGACATTGGGTGCCTTGGGGTCGGGCTTCTGTCCCCCCTGGGCCATCAGGCTGCAGGCGAGCGTCAGTAGGGTGATAAGTACCAAGAACTTCTTCATGCGACCTCCTCAAATTCTGTGATAGAGAAGTTATTGTAGCGCGTAGGGGAGCGAACGGGCCAGATGTAAATGCGTTCGGCATGCACCCTGGTGTCGTGTTATGGAAGCTGTCCCGATGAGAATTTGTTTTGTGACTCGAAGCGCGCACACGAGCACATAAATACGGTTTTTTTTCAAGGCAGCCACGAAAAACTCGAATGGCCACTTCAGGGCAGCACTAGCGTTCCTGGTGGCTGCTCCGGCATTGTCGATCAGGTCAGAGAGGTTTTTCAGAAAATTCCACCCTCAAAACGACCTTTTGTCGTATGATCCGCAAAATGTTGGGTCTGGAGCCGTCAGCATATTTGACAGGATGACGCTTCGAGATCCGAATGATTCCAGGTGGGAGAGGTTACCATGAAGAGATTCCGATCAATCGTGCCCGTAATAATCGCCGCGCTTCTGTTTATCGTGATTCCGGCCGGTCTATTTCCCGCCGGGCCTCAAGCCCAGGGCCAGGCCCCACCTGCGCAACAGTCGGCTGGGGAGAAGAAAGCCTTGTCCATCGACGACTATGGCCGATGGAAAACTATTGCCTCCGTGGCTATGTCAGAGGACGGCCAGTGGGCGTGTTACATCTATAGGCCTCGTGAAGGCGACGCGAATCTCTATGTCAGGCAACTCGATAGCGAAAAGCTGTACACGATTAACATCGGGTTTCAAGGAGTGGGCGGACGTGGTGCAGGCGGCGGAGCGCCCGGTGGTCCTGCTGCCGGCGGCGGTGGCGGGCCCATGTTTTCCGATGACTCTCACTGGATCGCTTATTTTGTAAATCCCCCCGAGCGCACAGGCACTGGCGGCGCTCGCGGCGGTGCCGGGCGTGGCGCTGCCCCTGCAAGTTCGGGCGGCCGAGGCGGAGCCGCCGCGGCAGCTACTCCAGCGCCCGCTGCTGCACCCGCCCGCAAGCTCGAACTGCTCAACCTGGCGAATGGCGAAAAGACTTCCTGGGACAACGTTGCCTCCTTCGCTTTTGTCGAGGGCTCCCGGGTCCTAATTATCAAACGACCGAAGCTGGACCGGGAAGCCGCGCACAACGGCACCGACATGATTATTCACCGGCTAGACCGGGGTACGGACGAGCTGTTGGGCAGCACCGGCGAATTTGCGGTCAACAAGGGGGGTGCACTGCTTGCCTTTACCACCGACGCTGCGGACATGACCGGGAATGGCGTTTCCGTTCTATCTTTTGTCACTGGAATACGCAAGACCCTCGACAGCGGCAAAGCGCTCTACGAACGGATGATCTGGGACGAGGAGGGCACGGCGCTCGCTGTGCTTAAGGGCGCGAAAAAAACCGGCTTTGTCGAGCGTGAAAACAGTCTCCTGGCCTTCAAAGCGATGGATAAGGAGCCCGAGCGCGTCGAATTCAAAATGATCGACGGCGCTGATTTCCCCAAGGATATGGTCATCAGTGAAAAGGCCGCTCTATCCTGGAGCAATGACCTGAGCAAAGTTTTCTTCGGAATCAAGGGGCAGGAGAAGGAACCCGAGAGAAGGAGAGATGATGCTCCGGCGATTGCCAACGTAGACATCTGGCACTGGAAAGACGACCGCATTCAAGCGGAGCAGATGATCCGCGCGAATACGGATCGAAACTTCACGTTCCGGGCCGATTATGTCTTAAGTTCAAAAAAATTCGTCCGGCTCACCGATGACACCATGCGGACTATCCAGCTCACCCAGGACGAAGCCTGGGGCATCGGCGTAGATGAGCGCGCGTACATCTCCGATTGGGAAGAGGCCAAGAGCGATTACTACCGCGTCAACACGACGACCGGTGAACGCGCTCTGATGTTCAAGGCTCTGGGGCGGCCACTCGGCCTGTCGCCGGATTCGAAGCACTGGCTCTACTGGAAAGATGGCCAGGTCTGGGACTATCTCATCGAAACCGGCGAAACGAAGAACCTGACGCAGCGCCCAGCGGTCAGTTTCGTCGACAAGGATTACGACCATCCTGGGATCAAGCCTTCCTATGGCGTTGCAGGCTACTCCAAGGACGGAAAGGGAGTAATTGTAAACCACAAATACGACATTTATCTGCAGCCCTACGATGGCTCTCCGGCAGTGAACCTCACCGGTGGCCTCGGCACTCGCGAAGAAATCCGTTTCCGCTACCAGGCCTTGGAGGGGGAAGGCGATCAGGCGGTCGTTACTAGGCAGGATGGGGATGAAGACCAGTCCGTGGTTGAGAGGCAGGCAGGCGGGCCGGGACGTGGTGGGCAGAGCCGGTACATCGACCTTTCCAAGCCCATCCTCCTCTCGGCGTATGGCCAGTGGACCAAGAAGGCGGGATATTACGAGCTCAACGGCAAAGACCTCAAAAAGCTCATTTACGAGGACAAGGCCATAGGCCGAATTGTTAAAGCGAAAAAAGCTGACCGGCTGCTTTTCACCGAGGAGACGTTCGTCGATTTCCCGAACTATTATCTCTCGGACACCAAGTTTGCCAACCCGAAGCAGATCACGGACGCCAATCCCCAGCAATCGGAATACAAATGGGGGCACCGCATTTTGTTCGACTTCAAGAACAAAGCCGGTGTCCGTCTGCAGGGCACACTCGCGATTCCGGACGGCTACCAACCGGGTCAAAAACTGCCCATGCTGGTCAATTTTTATGAGAAGAACTCACAGAACCTGCACGTGTATCAGGCTCCGGTCTATGCCTCGAGCCCTCAGTTTGCAGGCTTTGTAAGCCAGGGGTACCTGGTCATGCAGCCCGACATCCACTTCAGCACGCGCACGTCGCACTCGGACATGCTCGAATGCGTCGAGGCCGGGATTCAGAAGGTCATCGAAATGGATTATGTTGACCCCAAGCGGGTCGGCCTCCATGGGCACAGCTACAGCGGCCAGGGTTCAGCCTACATCTCCACCCAATCTAAAATGTTTGCCGCGATCGTAGCCGGCGCCGCGGCCAGCGATCTGGTCAGCGATTTCAACCAGATCTGGAAAACGAGCGGCACCAACCAGCACCGCTACGACATCTATGGCCAGGGCCGGTTCGGCTCGAATCCCTACGACGACCTCCAGCTCTTCATGGATCAGTCGGCGGTTTTCCATGCCCGCACGATGAATACGCCGCTGCTCCTGCTGCATGGCACGGACGACGGCTCGGTCGATTGGCTGCAGGGTGTAGAGTTCTACAACGCGCTGCGCTTCAACAAAAAGAATGTAATTCTGTTATCGTATCCCGGCGAGGCCCATGGCCTGCGCAATCTCGAAAACCAGAAGGATTTCCTGGTCCGCATCCAGCAGTTCTATGACCACTACCTCAAGGACAAGCCGGCTCCCGACTGGATGGTGAACGGGGTACCATTCTTGAAAAAGGCGAAATAGGCTTCCCCGTTTATTAGCCGTTGAAAAGATCCTTATCGTACGAGGCTTTGACGTGTTTGGTCTTGGCCTGTGGGCCGACCTTGTCGGACCGTTTTTCCAGTTTGTGTTCCTTGATGAAGAAAAACGGCTCCTTTTCCACAAGGGCGATCGTCTTGGAATGCCTCACGATCTTATTAAAACACGTGATGTACTGGTGGAAAAAGATGCCGCTCAAGGCGTCTTCTTTCTGTTCGAGGATCTTGTTTTTTTCCTTCTGCTTGATGTCCAGGCTGCTGGCCACATATTGATTACGGATTTCCAGGATCTCCGCGGCAAGTTGGGCCGGCGCATTGTAAAAGGAAGGCTCGAGAGATTTGATTGTCAACAGCAGAATATGGTCGGCCTTTTTATAAAGCTCAATCAGATCCATCACCGTTTCGTCCGTGAACCAGACATCTCTGGCTATTTTTTCCCGCGTCAGTTCGGCAATACTCTCTACGTGGTCGCCAATCCGTTCGAGATCGGCCGTAGCGGTAATCAAATATTGAATGATGATCGCTTGCCTGCGCGAGAGTTGCCTTCCGGCGAGCGCGATCAGGTAGGCATTGAGAGCCTCCTTTAAGGCGTCAAGAACCTCTTCGTTCTTTTGCACGTAAAGAAATCGCTCCGGCGCAATATCCAGGAACCCGCGCATAGTGTCCTGGAACATCTTGCGGGTGATTGCCGCCATGCGCTTGAGTTCCTTGAGCGCGGCGACGATTGCCATTTCGGGCTTTTCCAGCAGGCTGTCGTCCAGGTGGCTCTTTTCCGGTTCGATCTGTTGCGACGGGAATATTTTCGTGATGAATTCGGCGTATTGGCGCGTGAAGGGAATGAAGATGGTAGCCGTGAGAGCTTGCACCGCCGTATGGATATTGGCGATCTGCCGCAGCAGGCTGGCGGAGGTTAACGGGATCAAGCTTGCGTAAACTTTGTACATGATCATGGCAATCGCTGCGCCGAGGATATTGAACATGAGGTGAGAGAGCGCGGCGCGTTTGGCGGAAATCGAAGCGCCAATGCTGCCGATCAGAGCTGGAGAGCAGGTCCCGATATGTGCGCCCAGAACTAGAGGGAAAATCTGGTCGAAGGATGTGAATACGCCTGCCGAACTGAGCGCGAACAGAATGCCGATGGTGGCGCCGCTGCTCTGGACCAGCGCAGTGAAAAAGGCCGACAAGAGCAACCCGGAGAACATGCCGGGCACCGTGCTCGCATTTGTGTATCGAAGTACGCTCTCGAAATAGCCTGAATTCTTGAGCGGAATGACCGCCTCGCTCATGATGCGCATCCCGAGAAACAGGAGACCGAGACCGACCATCACAAGCCCCAGGTGTCGGAACGACGCCCGCTTGAAGATCAGGTGGCAGGCCAGGCCGACGAATAGGATCAGAAAACAGAAGCGGTCGATGCTAAAAGCGATGATCTGCATCGACAGCGTCGTGCCCAGGTTGGCCCCAAAGGTGATACTGAGCGATTGAGCGAGGTCCATCAGGCCTGCGTTGGTGAAGCTGACTGTCATGACGGTCGTTGGCCCGCTGTGGATCAACAATCCGAGCAGAGTGCCGATGCCCAGCCCGGACCACCGGTTGTTGGTGAGCCTGCCGAGGAACATTCGCATCCGGTGTCCGGCTGTTTTTTGGAGTTCCCCGCTCATTAACTCCATGCCGTAGATGAAGAGGCCGATGCCGCCCAATAATTCAATTGTCGAAAAGAAAAGCTGAGAAGCGCTGAGAGCCACTTGCTTTCCCCTTTTCCGGTCAGCTCAGGGTAACGTTGTTGGAAGCTAAAAATCAGGTACTGAGTTAGCTATTTCGCACTATTGGTTGCTGTCCTTCCTTTCGCGCAGGAGATTAAACAGGTTGCTGTAATCGTCGGTCCAGAACTTCGGGGGCGGCACGGCATCGATCCACGGCGCCACTTGGCTCTGGATCTCGGGATTGGTCAGGAATTCCCGGTTGGAGGTGACCAAAACCCAGTCCGTACTGTCCGTCCCCTCGCTTTGCACGCCATGCGCATCGATCCAAATAGCCTGCATCTGTTGCCGGGCGTCCGGCGGGATCAGATTGCGCACGATCGGGCTGAGATCGAAGTACCGGTTGCTGATGTGCACGGCCAGGATGCCATCTTCCTTCAGATGGTATTGGTAGACCTGGAAGCATTCGCGCGTCAGCAAATGCACGGGAATGGCATCGCTGCTGAACGCATCGACTGCCAGCACGTCGAACTTCTGAGGCTCGCCGCGCTGGCGCTCCTGCTCCATCGAAACGCGCGCGTCTCCGAGCGTGACCTCGATGCGGGCCGGGCTGTCTTTGCGGTACGTGAAATACTTGTCCGAAATGCGCAGCACCTCCGGATTGATCTCATAGAAGCGGACATAATCCCCCAACCGGCCCTGAGCAGCCAAGGTACCGGTGCCGAGGCCGATCACGCCGATGCGCAGATCAAGGTGCTCCAGCCTGCGCGGATGGAAGCGAATCGCCAGGCCGACGCCGCTGTCATTGCCGTAGTAGGAAGTCGGCCAGCGGCGTTTTTCCTGATCGCGGAACTGAAAACCGTGCTCGATCCTGCCATGCATCAAGGTCAGGCGGTGCTCTCCGGGATCATCCTTATTTAGTTCGAGCACGCGCAGGACCCCGAAGAAATTGCGCCTTGTCTCCACGCTGTTGTCCAGTGACTGCCGGATGTGCTGGCTGAGAACACAGGCGAGAGCGAACCATGAGATGCAAAGCATAGACAATACTGCCCACACTCTGAGTGGGCGGCCGCAATAAAGCCTGCCCCTGCGGTCGCGCAAAAAAATAGTCATCGTCAGCAGGACAAGCGCGAAAAGACCTGCATAAGCTTTCCAGGACCGCCAGATCTGGTCGATAAGCACGAATGCGAGAACGATCCACAAGACGCAGCACACGCCCCAGATGATCCAGACCGTGAGTGGACGGCCCTGATACAAAACACCCCGGCGGTCACGAAAGAGGATAATGAGCGTCAGCAGAACAGTCACGGCAAGCCCGAAATGATACTCCCAGAAGTCCTTGAGCAAATGCGGTGCAACCACTGTGACCAAAAGGCCTCCCAGAGTGCCACCGCCTGCAATCATCAGGTAAAAGGAGGTAAGATGGCGCGCTCCGGGCTTCAGCCGCACCAGCTCTCCATGACAGACCATGCACGAAGCGAACAGCGTGAGGGAATAGCTGAAAATCTGCGATGGCAGAGCTATGTATACGCCGCCGAACAGCACGTGGCATGTCCATGCGATCGAAGCAGCCAAACCGCCGATGAACAGCGGACGCCAATAGAGCTGCTCGAACTGAAAACAGAGAATGAAGGAGAGCAAATATAGTGAAAGCGGCAGAATCCAAAGCATCGGCACAACCGCTACGTCCTGACACATCATGCTGGTCGTTGCCAAAAGCATGATCGAACTGCAGGCAGTGAGGCCGAGCCACAGCAAATAATGGCTGGTGCCAGGACTAGATTCGTCGTTTCCGGCCTCCAGGCCGGCGGGCGCGTCAAGGCCTGCCTCCGGCACATGGGCTGCCATCATCTTCAGTGATAACAAAACGCACATCACGGCAAAGGCGGCATAGGCCCAGGACCAAATGGAAGCCTGCTGGCTCAGTCTCAGCGAAGGCTCGATCAAAAACGGATAACTGAGGATTGCCAGCAGCGAACCGAGATTGGAGAGAGCATAGAGCCGATAGGGGGAAGATTCCGGACGCGTGCGGCTGTACCAGGCCTGCAAGAGCGGCGAAGTGGAAGAGAGAAGGAGATAGGGCGCGCCGATGCTTGCCAACAGCAATCCCAGGATGTGCAGGATTGGTAATTGTCCGTCCAGCGGTTTCCAGGCTTGGGATGGAATGATCGAAAACCACAGAACTGCCAGGATGGTCAAGAGTGCCAGGGAAAGGTGAAACTGGGCCTGCCGGCGCGGCGGCCACCTGCTTGCGAGCGCGTGGGCGTAACCGTAACCGCCGAGCAGGAGGGCCTGAAAGAACAACATGCAGGTGGTCCATACTGCCGGCGTACCGCCAAACCACGGGAGGATGAATTTGCCGATCAGGGGTTGGATCAAGAAGAGCAAAAAGGCGCTCAAGAACATTGTTGCGCCGTAAAGCACCATATTTACCCGCCCTTTTTAGAGTATCATTAAAGTTTATGCGGTTATCTTACACAAAGACACCAATTACTCAAGGAGGCAATCCCATGGCTACCGATCTCGGCATTCGCGCAACGTTAAACCTGCCCTACGAGCAAGCTATTCAGCAGACCACGGAAGCGCTCAAAGCGGAAGGATTCGGCGTCTTGACCCAGATCGATGTCAAGGCCGTGATGAAGCAGAAGCTCGATGTGGACTTTCGCCGTTATATGATTCTCGGCGCATGCAATCCGCCCTTTGCGCACCGATCGCTCTCAGCCAACCTCGACGTTGGTCTGATGCTGCCATGCAACGTCACGGTCTATGAGGAAGGGAACGGGTCTGTCGTTACTGCTGTCGACCCGGTGGTAATGCTGGGAGCCTTGCAGGAAGACCCATCGCTGCATGAAATCGCCGCCGAGGTCAGGACTCGCCTGCAGCGTGTGATTGCCAGCCTCAAGCGGTTGCCCTAAGAAGTTCTGCTTCATCCGGATGGGTGGATCAGAACACAATAGGGATGCGCAACGCAGCCTGACGGCCGCTGCCACGCGCCGCAACCACGAAAAACACGAAAGTGATTCTTTCGTGTGTGTCGTGGTTCCGAATGCTTTACGAATCTTGTGTCCCGAAAACACACATCTACAGCCGCAGATCCAAGCCTTGCCCAGGCTAAGAGCCCGTCCGAGAATTAGGAGGGGCCGCGTTCCGAGCGCCGCGGGGGCGGATGCAAGGCGGCGCGACGCAGGCGATGTCTCTGTATATCGTCGTGGAGCGCCATTGCCGCAGTTGCCCCCGCGCCGCCGGAACCCGAAGGGCGCATGGGGATTGCGGGGCGATCTCCGCGTTGCTCGTCGTCAACGATGTGCACCGACATC
>JBGQNR010000109.1:0-19874 GCA_041501225.1 Acidobacteriota bacterium | reverse complement strand
GTGGTTGTTTAGGAAGGTCCCGTCTGACATGCTGGCCTTGAAGCCGTACCGGGGAAAACCCGCCGTACGGAATTTTAGAGAGGACGATGGAAACGTCGGCATCATTCGAAGCCCGGTCCGCGCCATCGTCCTACTCGACCATGCACCGAAGGCGCACCCAGGTGCATGAAGATGTCGTGCTCTCATCGCGCTTTCTCTGCGCCGCCCTTTCAGGGCTCCTGTCAGCTCGGTCACCAGTTCCCAGGGCTCACGCCCTGGGCTTTGCTGCGCCACCCCTTCGGGGTTTACACAGTGGTGAATTGCTTAGCCCTGAAAGGGCGTGACAGCACAGCCCAGGGCGTAAGCCCTGGGTTGAGGTGCGGAGATCTCAAGCCCTGAAAGGGCACAGCAATAGACGAGTCGATCGACACCGTAATTGGTCTTATTTTCAGAACAGAGGCCGCAGAGAAAAACTCGAGGTCGCAGAGAGTAAGCTGATGTGCCGTCATCCTTCCATAAAACTTCCGCGGCCTCTGGTTTTTCTCTGCGCTCTCTGCGTTAGGATTTTTTTTGCTGTAGCTCACCGCTGCCCGTAATACGCGGTTTGAGTGTGCAGCAGCCGGGCCATGTGGCAGAATGGGCGCATGAGCGATACCGTTCAGATTGAACTGTTGCCCCTGGGAACGCGCATCGAGGTTGCGCGCGGGTCCTCATTTGCGGATGTTTTGGCCGCCTATGGCGTCGAGTTTCCGTGTGGGGGATCCGATCTGTGCGGTGGCTGCAGGGTGCGGGTCGTGGAAGGCGTGCTGCCGGCGCGCATTGAAGACCAATGCGTCTTCAGCGAGGATGAACTGGCGCAAGGCTGGCGGCTCGCTTGCCGCGCGCGTGTCGAAACTTCGCTGAAACTCGAGATCGGACAGTGGATCACGCCGGTCCTGGTCGACGCGACCCAGCTCGCAGGCGGATTTCGTACCGGGTTCGGAATTGCCATCGATGTGGGGACGACGACGATCGCCGCACAGCTTCTGGACCTGGCCACAGGCGAAGTGCTCGCCGTGCGCACGGCGCTGAATCCGCAATGTGCGCACGGCGCCGACGTAATGAGCCGCGTTCTTTTCGCAATGTCGAACCCGGCGCTGACGCCAATGATCCGGGACGCGATCGGCGGCATGGTCACGGAGCTTGCCGGCAACCGATCGGCGGCGATCAACGAAATCGTATTGGTCGGCAACACGGTGATGCATCACCTGTTTGCCGGCATCGACGTCGAACCGCTCTCTCATGCGCCTTTCGTGCCCGGCGATGCCGGCGAGCAGAACTTCTCGGTGGAGCAGCTCGGCTGGAGCCCGCCGGCTTCCTGCCGGATACGATTCCTGCCCTGCGTGGGCGGATTCGTAGGCTCCGACATCCTCGCGGGCATCGGCGCAGTCGACCTTGCCGGCGCCGACGGTCTGCGCGTCCTCATCGATCTCGGCACCAATGGTGAGATCGTTCTAGGGAACCGTGACCGGATTCTTTGCGCTTCGACCGCGGCCGGCCCCGCATTTGAAGCCGCTTCGATCCGGATGGGCATGCGCGCAGCCAGCGGCGCCATCAGCCACGTGTTTCTCCGTGATCAGACGCTCGAATGCCATGTGATCGGCGACACGCCGCCGCGCGGTATCTGCGGCAGCGGGCTTGTGGACGCGGTGGCCGCCGGGCTCGATCTGAACGCCATTCTGCCGAGCGGACAGCTTGCGCATGGGGCGCGCGAATTCTCTCTTTCCGGCCCGGTGCTGCTCACCCAAACCGATATCCGCGAGCTGCAACTGGCGAAAGCCGCCATCGCCTCAGGCTTGCGCCTGCTGCTCCGGCGCTGGGGGACCACCCGCGACGACATCGAGATTGTGCATCTTGCGGGAGCATTCGGCAATTACGTCCGCCTCGAAAGCGCAGTGCGCATCGGGCTGCTCGAGGTGGCACCCTGCAAAATTGCCGCTGCCGGCAACACGGCGCTGCGGGGCGCCAAAATGCTGCTGCTCTCCCCGACCCCTCATCCCCTTCCCCCGATTGAGCACGTATCGCTCGCGTTTGAGCCTGGTTTCCAGGATGCCTTCATCGATTGCCTCCAATTTCCCATAATGTAGCCGCAGATTTCGATTGAGGCGCAGATGCGCTTCAGGCAGGCGATCACACGATTTCTGAGCTGCATTGCGCTCGCTGTCGCTGCGCTGCTGGTTGTGGGATCGGTCGGCTCAATCCGCGTGGGCCTGGGCCTGGAGGAGAGTCTCCCGCCGCTCATGATGGTTTTCGGCATTGGCATGGGAGTGCTGGCGGTAGGCGGCACACTCTATCTTGCCTTGCACTACGGGCAGGGCGGGGCGCGCCTGGAACGCAGTGCCGGCAACGCCCCGCTCACGAACGGCCTCGCCGACAATCGGTATTGGGTACTCGGCGCGTTTTACGTCAACCGGGACGATCCATCCATTTTCGTCGAGCGCCGTTTCGGCTTCGGCTACACGCTCAATTTCGGCAACCGGAAAGCCGTGGCATTTTTTCTCGGATTCATCGGCTTGATTCTCGCCCTTGCGGTGGCGGCCGTTGTGAAGGGATAGGGAATTCGCCAGACCAGTGATTCGTCGGGCTCGCGGTGGCACCCTTGGAGCCCGTCCGAGAATTAGGAGGGGTCGCGCGCATGGGGGTTGCGGGGCGAGCTCAAGGCGCGAGGAGGAGGCGTTGTCGGTGCACATCGTTGACGACGAGCAACGCGGAGATCGCCCCGCAACCCCCATGCGCCCTTCGGGTTCCGGCGGCGCCCCAAAGACTGGCGGGCATTTCGAATATCCTACAGCTATTCGCCGAGGAGCAGGACTTTTAGAGCGCCTTTTTTTGCCGCGAGATCAAATGCCCGCCGTGCCTCGGAGAGCGGCATCCGGGCTGAGATCATCTCGGACACGTGGATCTTTCCCTCGCGCAAGAGGCGCAGCGCGGGCTTGAAGCGGCCGCAGCGCGAGCCTACCAGAGTGATCTCGTTGACAATCACGCTCGCGGTATCGAACGGCACCGGCCCATGGATCGTCGACTTCAAAACGATCGTGGAACGGGGGCGTGCCATCCGGGCGGCAAGGCTCAGGCCTTGGGCGGAACCTGTGGCTTCGACCACCCAGTCGTAGATGGCGCGCGGCCGTGCCGGCGGCCAGGCGGTCCGGATGCCTGCATCCCGGGCGATGAGCATCCTATCCTGGTGATGACCGTACAGGTGCACTTCGGCTCCGTGAAGCTGAAGCACCTGGGCAATCAGGAGGCCGAGTTTGCCGTCGCCGAGCACGGCGACCGGGGCTGCGCGCGGGATGTGCAACTGATCCAGGATCTCGCAGGCGGCTGCCAGCGGTTCGATGAATACGGCAGATTCTGTGGGGATTGAATCCGGCACAGCATGCAGATTGCATTCCGGCAGTACAAAATACTCGGCGAACACGCCTGGCTGGCCCACGATGCCCAGCACCTTGCGCCCAGGGCAATGCCGGCCGAGCTGCCGCCGACACCAGGCGCACTTGCCGCAGGCAAGATTGATCTCGCCGACCACACGCCGGCCCAGCAGCCTGGGTGTGTCCGCCGCCACGACGATGCCGACAAACTCATGACCGGGTGTGCCACGGAAACCATAGTAGCCTCGCTGCAGTTCCAGGTCCGTATTGCAGATGCCCCCACACAGCAAGCGGATCAAGGCAAAGCCTCGCGGCCTGCGCGGACGTGGCCTTTCCCGGATAGATATCTGTCCATGATCCATGTGAACGGAAATCATACGTCTCCCCTTATTGATGATTTACGATTGACGATTGACGCGGCCTTCAATCGTCATTCGTCAATCGTCATTCGTCAATCCTACCCATTTCCTTTCCACCTCAGGAGTAGAATGGATAGTAGTGCCAGCGGCGCCATGGAGGCTGCGGTTGCCACCAGACCCGCAATCGGAATCAGCAGGAGAGTGCTGGCCACTGAGCCCATACAGCCGCCGATCAGGTCTGCAGCATACAGCGGCGCCACCATGTTTCTCTGATCCTGGTCGCTCTCCAAACTCGCGTATGCAAATATGGCGGCGACCAGGAAGCCCGTGATCAAAAGCAATCCCGTAATTTCCGCAAGGCCGTCTATCGCGCCTGCCCGGATGCTCAGGCTCGTGACCATGCTGAACAGAGTGAATCCTGCGCACAAGACCAGACCATACCACCGCGGCATGCCGCGCATCCGGGCAAAGACATGCCTTTCGGTCACCAGCGCGCCCAGAGCAAGCCCGGCCATGAAACCCATAAGCAGAATTCCTATATCCTGATAGAGGATGCCGCTCTTTACCTGGTAATACAGCACGAACGAGGTTTCGAGAACCATGCCCACAAAGGCCGCAATCCCGACCAGCAGAGCGCGGCGCAGGGGCGGGCGTCGGCCGCAAATCACGAACAAGAGAGGCAGTGCCAACGCCACAATCCACAAGAACGGCTGATGGGAACGGCCCCAGGCGACAAGGGATGATAAATCGAGAACTGCCAGGCCCGGGTAAAACTTGGACAACCAGATCATGAGGGTGTACTGGTAGCAGATGGGGTGGACATCGGTGTTGAGCGGAGCCGACTCGGTGTCGAGTAGGTGCGAGATCTTGAAATACCTGTCGTTGGTGTAGAGGTAGTGGATGTAAGGCGCGGACACGAACCTGGTGGAAATGCCGCGCGCTTCCAGGCGGGAGGAAAGCAAAGCCGGGTCTTTGGGAAGCGGCTGCATTGACGCCGCGAAAATGCTGGTTCCACCCGGCAAAACCTGAACTTGAGGCAGGACCGCCCTCAGCGCCCGATAGATGCTCACGGCGCGGCCTGCCTGCTGAGAGGTCCAGAAGTTTTCCGCGGATTTCAAACGGAATGCCAGGATTCCATCCGGACTGAGATGCGCGGCGCACTGCTCGAAAAACTCCCGTGTATAAAACCGATTCGCCTGCCCGGAATCAGGTTCCGGCATGCCGATTAATATGAGATCAAAGAGGCCGGCGCTGCGCAGGAAGCGCCGGGCATCGGCGACCGTGACTCGAACCGAAGGCGCATGCAGCGGTTCCTGCAGTTCCCTGGGAAGATTTGGCGCGACCATCGTCAACATGGCCGGGTTCAGTTCCACATAGTCCACCTGCGCCGGAGCATGCTTCAGGATCTCCCGGACAGTGCCTTCGATGCCGCCGCCGAGGATCAAAACCCGGGCCGGCCGTGGGTGCATCAGGGCTGCCATGTGGACAAACTCTTCCGCTTCGGTGCCCTCGGTTTCGAACGACAGTGCATCATTCTCGTAAACCGCGATCTGGCCTCCCTGTTGCGTCACCGTGATGCGGCAGTAAGGGGTGTCCTGCGTGGCCAGCAGGTTTGGGTGTGTCCATGCGGTCATCGCGCGATCGATGGGGCCGGCGCGCCAGAGCAGGATAAATGCCATGGCACCTGCTGCTGCGGCAGCTATGCGGATCCCCCGGTTTTTCTCCCGGCCGGCCAATACTGCGCTCAGCGCAAAGAGCGCGCAGAGAATTGCGATTGTCAGATTTTGAAGACCAAATCTGAGAAAGAGAGTCGCACAAAGTCCGCCAGCCAATCCGCCTGCGCTTTCGAGGGCATAGGCCCTGGCAAGGGTGCGTCCCCCGACCAGGTACAGCTTGGCCGCCCATTGAAAAATCAATCCCGAAAGCAGGCCGATCGGAAGCAGAGCTGCCGACATTGCCAGGATCTGATGCGTAAACGGGAGGTAGGCCCCAGGCACTGGGGAAAAGATCGTTCGGATGGAGCGGATGAACACCACGTCTGCGGGCAGGAGGAGTGAAAACAGGAGAAAGAAAAACTGAATCCAGGTGCTGGAGGGGCTGAGGTTTCGCCTGCCTATTACCGCTCCGAGGGCGGTCCAGACAAGCCAGATACCCATGGACAGGACATAGATCAGTTCAATGCCGTAGAAGGCCACGCTCAGTTCCCGGAGCAATACCGCCTGCCCGAGTATTGAGATGAGTCCGATGATCAGCAAATCCATCATGTTGGGCTATCTGAACTGGCTTTCGCTGAAGACCTCGGCCTGGAAGACCCGGAACTGTGCGCCGCTTTTCCAGGCATCGCGTGGCAGGCCGGCTTTGAGACAGAGATTGTCCAGCATTTCCGACAGGCCCCAACCTTGCTCCGTCGCCACCTGAGGCAGAAAAACGGCAGATCGTCCGCTCTTCTGGACCACCACTCCATCGCGACCGATCACGATCTCCGACGGTTTGGCGATCGGTTTCATGGGGGTCATGACAGAAATCTCAATTTCCAGGCCGCCGAGTTCCTTGAGGGTTACTGGAGGAAAGCGGGAATCATATTCGCCCGCCTGAACGGCCATCCAGCTCGCCGTCAGGCCGAGCGGAAAATCTCCTACGAGATGGCCGATGCAGCCACGCAGCTCACCATGCTGCTTGAGCGTGACAAAAGCGCCTTGCGGAAACTGCAGCCTGGGCGCCAGGTTTCGGGCGAGTGGGATGGTTTCAGTGGTGAGAAAACGCTGCAGGCTCTGCCGGGCCAGCTTCAACAGAGCTTTTTTGTCCGCAGCTTGCAGCGGGCCTGAAGGTGGCGGCCCCGCGGGGCGGCTCAAAGCCCGGAGATCAGGCGTCCCGTCGCCGGCGGCAAAAACGACCGCTCCATACCCCACGACGCGAGACCTGTCTTCGGCTACGGCATCACCAGTATTGGCATAACTCACGACGATTCCCCGGCCGGCGCCCATGGCTTTTGCCGCCGCCATCGCAGCCAGGATCGGTCCCTCGCCGCAGGCGCATGTTTCCAGGCCGGGAGTACCCCTCGACATCAGGGTGCGCACTTTTGACGTGAATTGACCGGGGTCGAGCCGGGCGATGGCTTCCAGGCTCTGCCGGTCGACGTTGGAGGAGTCCTCATAACCGGGAAAATGCGAGAGATCCGAACTGGCCACCACCAGCACCCGTTTGTCTTTAGAAACCTTAGCCAGCGCCTTGCCGAGGCGGGCGCACATGGATGGATCCGGCATGCCGATCATGAGCGGCACGATTTTGGCGGCGGGGAAAAGGGTTTGGATAAATGGAACCTGAACCTCGATGGAGTGCTCATTCGCCTGTGCAGCCGTGTTCGCCGAACAATCGGAATCTTCTGCCAGTAGCGCGCTTGCCATTGTCGTATCGATTGCCGCATCGCCCAACGGAGTTTTGTAGGAGCCGCTCGCGTATACGGAAATGCCGGTCAGGTTGGCGCTGGCCTGGTTTCTGCCATGGTTGGTGCCGAGCACCACTACGGTGTCGTAATTCCGCCCCTTCACCTGGCGATAAGCGTCGGCGGCGATCTGCCCCGAGAAGAGGTAGCCGGCATGAGGAACGACAATAGCGACCGGCTTCTCAATGGTGGCCGGAAGAGCATCCTCGAGGAATTGCTGCACCGCCAGCTTCAAGCGGGTCGGATCGGATGGGTAGAACTGACCGGCTACGGCTGGAGGACGCACACTCGATGCCTTTTGTTCCCCCACACTGCTGCCGATGCAACAGACGAGCAGGAGCGGCAATAGGAGAAAATGCATACGAATGGCTTTCATGGCTGAAATCCTCCGTTTGACCACGGGATATTGGCACTCAGATCAATATTGTAAACCTGCGGGCAGATGGCAGACACGCAGATTTTCCCGCCGCAGCATAATCAAAGGAAGCATACCGAGTTTTGCGTTCCCGTGAAACCTATGAAAAGCTACGAATGGGAAGTCGAGACATCCCGCTGCGGCTTCTCTATGTGCGTCAGGCCCATACCCCGGCAATCGCCTTGCCGCAGGATTTGCACCGCCCGTCCTTGAGGTTCATCTCCAGAATGAAATAACCCTTTCTCTTGATCAGGACCTTGCTGCAGGCAGGGCAGTAGGTGTCGTCTCCGGGGTGACCCGGAACGTTGCCCACGTAAGGATAATGTATACCCTTGCTGAGCGCCATGTCGCGGGCGCGCTCGAGAGTGCTGACCGGGGTGTTAGGCAGGTTCAAAAGCTGGTATTCGGGATGGAAGGCAGCGAAATGAATCGGGACATCCGGGCCAAGCTCGCCTGCAACCCAGTCCACCAGCGCATGCAGCATCTTGTCCGAATCGTTCAGGGTAGGGACAACCAGGTTGACGATCTCGAGGTGGACCCGGCTTTTTGAAATTTGTTGAATGGTCCGGAGGACAGGACGCAACTCCGCGCTGCAGACATTGCGATAAAACGAATCATCAAAGCCTTTAAGGTCGATCTTGATCGCATCGAGCACAGAACACATTTCCGTCAGCGGTTCGGGATTCATGAATCCACAGCTGATCATGACGCAGCGTTTCTTCTGCTTGCGGGCCAGCCGGGCGATATCGGTCAAGTACTCGGTGAAGACCGTAGGTTCATTATAGGTGAAAGCAATGACCTGGATCGAACGCGCGGACACGGTGTCCACGATCGAGGACGGACTGACAATGGGAGTCGCGTAGTCTTCGGGGCGCGCCTGCGAAAGCTGCCAATTCTGGCAAAATTTACACCGCAACGGGCACCCGGAAGTTGCCATCGAGAATGCTTCGGATCCGGGCAGGAAATGGTAGAAGGGTTTCTTTTCGATGGGATCGACCTGAGTCGCCATGGGGCGGCCGTAGACCAGGCTGCGCAACTCACCCCTGACATTCATCCGGGCACGGCACTTGCCCCTTTCGCCGGCAGCGATTGTGCAGCCCTGTGCGCACAGGAGGCACTTGACGGCGGGATCTTTGTCTTTCGCGTGATGCTGGCGGTCGGTGAGATCGTCGCCGGGGGTGTGGCACTTCAGGCAGTCGACTCCAGGAGAGGCGCTCGAAATCCAGTAGCGCGCCTTCGGGGCGGTGCGCGCGAGGTCCTCAATCTGAGCCGGACCTAAATCTGCATCTGCGCCGAATGCGAGTGCTCGCAAGGAATGGCACGGCCATACGACGCTCGCATATGCGAGCGGCCCGAGTTTTGCTGCGTCGATCAATAGCTGGCGACGGGAGATCATCGCATCGTCCCCCGGGGATTAACATAGTCCCATCCCTTCGAAGATGTCAATCAAGTGACTTGAGAGAACAGTGTGGAATGGCACTTAAACAAGCTTAACCAGCCCATGTATGCCCTTTATTTGCACGCTATTCGGGAGAGAGCTGACCCAGAGGATTGCGTGCCTGCGCAATGACTGGTTATGTCGATCTGATCAGTGCAACGCGCCTGTGTACGGCACTGTTTCCCATCGTGTCTGCTCGGTAGAGCAAATAAAATGCTCAGCGTAAGAGTGCGCATGGGGTAAAGTATTGGATCTACAAACAGGCATCGGAGATCTGATAAGTGGAATTGAGTTTTTTACAGCAATTGAACAAGTATCTTCTGCTGTGGGGGGTCCCCGGCCTGTTGGTCATTGCCTTCACTGATTCGGCCGCTGTACCGATGATGGGCGGGTCGGACGCAGTGGTGATCCTGCTTGCCTGGCAGCGTCCCATGCAGATCATTCCCATCATCCTGGCTGCCACCCTAGGGTCCACGCTTGGCTGCCTGGTCATGTATCGGTTTGCGCGTGCCGCGGGCGAAATGGCGTTGTCGCGCTTCAGCGCGGACAAAAGGGCCTGGATGAAGCAGAAGCTCGACCGGAACGCTTTCGCGGCTGTGGCCGCGGGGGTTGCCGCGCCGCCCCCCTTTCCGACCAAGTTCGCCATTCTGGCTGCGGGTGCGTTTCACGTGCGCATGTCGAAGTTTGCCAACGGCGTGTTCGTGGGTCGCCTATTACGTTACTCGGTTCTGGCCTATCTCGGCGCGCAGTTCGGTGATCAGGCCGCCGATGTGATTAAGGATCACTACCCTGTTTTTCTGCTGATGCTGGCCGGCGCTTTGATTCTATTCCTGGTTGTGCGCTATTTCCGGGGTCAGACCAAGGTGGCTCCCGGCAAGTGAACACAGGGCGATGTTAGCGCTGCGCGCGGAAACCCTCCAGCCTCCAAACATCCTGTACTTCATCGTGACGAAGGACATAGAGATTCCCGTCCTCCGCCAGCACCCGGAAATAGATGGCTCCGGGAGAATACCACTGGTCCTCGATTTCCCGCACCTGATATCCCTGCTCTCCGAGCATGAATCGGACCGGCCTTTGGTCCCCGCGATAGCCCGCATAACATTCCACCCGGACCTTAGTCATTCCGGCCTCTATCCTTCCGGCAACCGGCAACGCGACATACGAAATTGCAAATTAGCCCTGAGGATTCGTCTCTCGGTGTCCCTTCATCGGTTGCGCCGGAACCGGCGCGTCAGTGCCAGTTTGATTGAAGTGTAATTGACGGCTATGTACATGAGCAGGAGCCCGGTAATCAGCAGACTTACCGGCCAAACGGCGTCATTCTTGAAAATTTCCTGCTGCAGGCGCGTGATGCCGATGGCCAGGAAGAGCAGCCCGGTGGCGAAGAAGTTTTTCATCTGCTTCGGAATACTACCGAAAACAAACAGGAGGGCAGCCACCGGCAGCAGAACCTCGAAAAACCTGGTCTCGAAACGCCATGCGAGGTTTTTGCCATCCGCAAATTTTTCGGAAGCGTTCAGCCCAAGCAGCAAAAGCGAGGTCAGCACATGACCAGGAATCACGAAACGGAACACCTTGGCAACGGAGCGTATCTGCGGGGATCCGAAGAGCTCGCTGAAACTCTGCAGCGAAAGATAAACCAGGGCATTGATGATGAACAGGTATTCGATCAGCCCGTGGGTCTGCGGAATGGTCCTCCTGAGCCATTCCTGATATGGCTGATGGAATCCGGCCACACCCGAGAGCGCCAGGAACGTGAACAGTACTGCGACGGGGTAAAAGTAGCGGGAATCAGCGGGGTGATTGCGCCGTTCGATGGTGGCGGCAATCAAGAAGAACAGCAACGCGACCGGGAGCAGGCGCAAGAAAAACCAGCCGGGGTGATCGGGAAACCAGTTGATGGCTCCCATTCGCAACAGCGTGACGAGTGCGAGCAGGGCGCCCATGACGGCAAAGGCCAGCGAGAAGACCGATGCCCTGGTAAACCGCCGCAGCCAGAGGTAGGCGGGAAGGGAGAGCGCAAATGCCCACCAGAGCTGGGCGTTGCTGGGCCGCAAGTTTTCGTCGGACTGAGCCACCCGGAACAGATTAAAGAACTCCAGTTCCTTATCCCCTAAGGTGAACCCTGCCAGCAAGTGCCACTTGTCCATTACGATCAGTATTACGACCGGCAGCAGCAGGCAAAATGCCAACAGGTAGGCGATCGCGATGCGGAAGTGCCCCTGCTGCCAGCAGCGAATCCCGATCCATGCGGTCGGTACAGCAGCGGCTGCGGAGAGCAGGACCGCCGCCGTGGCCGACAGGTGATGGTAGCGGAACAACTCGATCAGCATGGCGCCCACAACCAGGATCCAGGCTCCAAGATACAGAGTGACCTGGGACAGGGTCAGCCGGCGCACTTCCAGAATCCACGCGTCCTCGCGGTCGACCAGGCGGTCATAGAGTTTGCGAAATGAATCGTACTCATAGAGGGAAAGGATGTGGTCTTGCTTCCACCCCTCTAAATCACGGAGGTGCTGCTCGATTTTGCCTGCCATCATCCGCGAGTATGAAGTTGGGCTGGCCTGCACCGGCTCGCCTGCGAGGTAACGTGCCAGGTCATCCGCCATTTCCCGCGCGGTCTGGTAGCGGTCGCCGGGGTTCTTCTCCAGCGCTTTCAGGCAAACGTTCTGCAGCTCACCGGGGATGTTGGTATTGATGCGTCTGGGCAGGACCGGATCCTGTTCGCAGATGCAGCGCATCTGGTTGGACAGTTTCTCGGCGCGAAATGGCAGCGTCCCCGTAAGCAGTTGATAGAGGATGATTCCCAGCGAAAAAATATCGCTGCGCGCATCGAGCGATTGGTCGGCGCGGGACTGTTCGGGCGAAAAGTAATCCGGCGTTCCCATGATCTCGCCCGCCAGGGTCAAGCGCTGGCCGCCGTTTGCCTGATGGGCCAGGCCGAAATCGAGGATTTTGGGTTCGAGGTCCGGCCCGACCAGGATGTTGCCGGGTTTGAGGTCGCGGTGGACGACCTGGTGTTGATGTAGAAAATCGACAGACAGCACGACCTTCTGCATCAGTTCGACCTTCTGCTCGAGAGTCAGGGCGCGTGCTGCCTCCATCAGCGAGGTGCCTTGAACATATTCCATGACAAAATGCGGGATCTCGTCCGGTTGGCCCAAATTGTAAATGTGAACGATGTTCGGATGGCGCAATCGGGCCATCGCCCGCGCTTCCTGCATAAAGCGGGTGCGCAGAACGGTATTGTTCATAAAACGGGGATGGAGGACCTTGACGGCGACGGGTCGGCCCAAAGCCTCGTCCTGCCCGAGCAGTACGCGACCCATGCCGCCTGAGCCAATCACACTGAGGATTTTGTGCCCTGACAGTCTTTCAGGCAGTGGTTCGGCAGCCGGATCAGGAGCGGCCGGCTCCGGCTCCTCCAGCAATCCCTCCAATCGATCCAGGGTGTCGATTTGAGAACGCAACGCCTCGAGTCCCGGGTGAAGGCGACAATAGGATTCGGCATCGATGGCCTCGCCGCGCGTTCGCCGATCATGAAAATCTGCCACGGCATTGGCCAGCAGTTGTTCCTGATCAAGTCCGGCCTGCGGAACGTTGGCGCCAGCATCGGATTTGGGGTCGGAGGAATCGTCGTTCACACGCCTTCCTTCGAATCTTGAAATTGGCGGAAGCGCTTGATGGCCCGGTGCAGCAGCAAGGCGATGGTTTCCCGCGATTTTCCCATCCGCTCCGCCGCCTCTTGAGTAGACAATCCTTCGATTTTGATGAGCAGGATGACGTCGCGATAGTCGTCCGGAAGCTCGTCCAAATTGCGCAGCAGCGAGCGCAAGGCCTCATCCTGAGCCAATAGACGGCTGGGGGTCTTGAAATCCACCGGCTCAACGCCCTCCGGAATGCTAGCTGATTTCAAAGGCATCATCTCGGCAGCCTGACGCTTCTGCCGGCCGTGGTAGCGGGCCGTATCTGCGATTACGTGTTCCATGATGCGCGCGAGCCAGCGCAAAAAGCTGCCGGGGGTGCGGTACGTAAATTGGTCGAACTGCATGTAGGCTTTGAGCAGCGTTTCCTGAAGAATATCGTCGACTTCCACAAGTCCGCGCATATGAGGTCCCAGGCGATAGTGGGCCAGCACCGCAAGCCGGCGCCGATGCCGCTCGAAAAGCTGGGAGAGTGCTTCCCTATCCCCGTTCTTGATGCGATCGATCAGGTTGAAGCTGGAAGTCGCCTTGTCCATACTGCTGGCTCGAAATCGATTACAATGGTGTTTTATTGCCGAGCTTACCAGTCTTTGGCTGGAGTCGACAATAATTCTTTAGGCTTTGAATGCCGAAATGCAATTTTGATGTTGGGAAAACGCTATTACATGGTGTACTGATATAAAAATAATAGGTTAGATGCTATGGGGGGAATGTTGAAGCGTTGGACTGGATTGTATGGCGTCTGCGTGCTGGCGCTGATGCTCTCGGGTTGTTCCATCAAGAAGATTGCGATCAATTCTCTGGGAAATGCCTTGTCGGAGGGCACCTCCACATTTGGAAAAGACGAGGATCCGGAGCTTGTGCGCGATGCTGTGCCCTTCGCGCTGAAGACCATCGAGAGCCTGATCGAGCAAGCGCCGAAGCACAAGGGGCTCCTGACTGCCGCATGCAGCGGATTTACCGAGTACGCATACGCATTCATCCAGCAGGAAGCCGATTTTGTCGAAGAGCAGGATTTTGATCGTGCCAAGGAGATGCGCATCCGGGCCAAAAAGATGTATCTCCGTGCCCTTGACTATGGAATGCGCGGGATCGAGGTCGAAATCCCCGGATTCCGTGACCAGCTGAGGAAAGACCCCGATGCGGCCCTGGCAAAGATGGCAAGAAAGCAGGTTCCAATGCTCTATTGGACAGGCGCGGCGTGGTCGGCGGCCTTTGCCATCAACAAGGCAGATTCCGCACTGTCGGCCGACCAGACGCTGATGGAGAAGATCGTGCAGCGCGCCCTCGCGCTGGATGAAGCGTGGGAGACGGGATCGATTCACGATTTCTTCATTTCGTGGGAAGGGGGGCACGCATCGGCGGGCGGTTCCTACGAAAAGGCGCGCCAGCACTTTGAGCGCGCGATCGCCCTATCCAAGGGGCTGAGAGCAGGCCCGTATGTTTCACTGGCAGAATCGGTTTCAGTTCCAACGCAGAATAAGAAGGAATTTCAGGAGATGCTGACCGCAGCCCTGAAGATCGACGTCAACCAGGCCCTGGACCAGCGGCTTGCCAACATTGTGTCGCAGCGCCGCGCACGCTGGCTGCTGGCGCGCATCGACGAATTGTTTGCCGATAAGCCGCAATGGGCCCAGCCTTCGAGAGATACGTTTTTGAGCCATGAGGATATTGCAAATGAGACTTCCACAGATATTCGCCAATAGCTACACGCGCCTGTTATGCACGTTGCTCACGGTCGTTTGCACCGGATGGTTGGCGCGGCCTGCGGTCTATGCCCAGGTGACAGTGAAGGTGGGTTCCATGGTGCCGGACCAATCCTCGTGGCGTGATATTCTCCTCGAAGGCTTCAGCAAATGGAGCAAACTGTCGGACGGGAAAGTGCGTGTTCCTACGCCGTACTGGGGCACGCAGGGAGAGGATGCAGACCTGGTTCGCAAAATGAAGCTGCGAACTCTTGATGCAGCCGTGCTCACATCAGCCGGACTTGCCGAGATCGACAAGTCGATCTATGCGCTTAGCGTGCCGATGATGTACACGGACTACGACGAAGTCTATGCGGTCCTCGAGAGGATGCGCCCTCGGCTCGAAAGCATCATGGAGTCCAAGGGCTTCGTGATCTTGAACTGGATGGATGTCGGGTGGCTGCATTTCTTCACCAAGAAGCCTGTCGCCTCGCCCGACGATTTGAAGAAGCTGGTGCTTTTCCAGTGGCAAGGCGAGCAGAAGCTAATGGAGATCTGGAGCATGGCCGGATTTAATACCCGCCCCGGCAGCGCTGCCGACCTGGTTACCGGTCTCCAGACCGGACAATACGAGGGATTCACAGCGTCAGCTCAGATCGCCGTCATTATGCGCTACTTCGAGAATGCCAAGTACATGACCGACCTCAACTGGGCGTTAATCCTGGGCGCCACTGTGATCAAGAAGGAGGTCTGGGACAAGATGCCCGCCGACGTCAAGCCTGCGCTGCTGAAGGTGGAACGTGAGACCGGACAGAAGCTCCAGGACGCCATACGCCAGGGCGCGATTAGCGACGTCCAGAACATGAAAGCGCGCGGCCTGAATGTTGTCGCGGTTGATGCGAAAACCTACGAACTGTGGCGTGCCACTGTGGACAAGGCGAAAAGCAAGATTCGCGGGGACTTCGCACCTGCTGACGCCTACGACGAAGCACTGAAATACCGAGACGAATACCGCAGCCAGAAAGCGGCGAAAAAGTGAAGGCCCTCACCCTATGATCCGCCGTGCCGAACAGGGCGTGCTCGTCGCCACGCTGACCCTGGCGATGGTGTTGCCCCTCATCGACGTGTTGGGACCGTTAGTAGGCGTCCATTTTGATGGCACGGCCGACTACGTCAAGCACTTGACTCTTTGGCTAACCTTTGTGGGTGGCCTTGCAGCTGCCGGTCAACTGAAGCATCTGACTCTTTCGACTACTGAGTTTTTCGGAGAGGGTACGTGGCGAACTCTCTCTCGGCTTCTATCCTACTCGGTGTCGGCTGCTGTCCTCGCAGTGCTGGCGTACGCCAGCGCGCAGGTGGTAAAGGTCAACGCGATTGAACCGAAAGTCCTCTCCATCGGGATTCCAGAATGGGTGAGCGAGATCATCATGCCGCTATCGCTTGGTCTGATGGCGCTGGTTTTTGCGTGGAAGGCGTCGGACCGGTGGTGGGGCCGCACGGTCGCGTTGCTCGCGATACCTGCGGCATTCGCACTTAATTTCCTCCCTGCGGAACAGGTAACGAAGGTTTGGCCGCTCACACTTGTAGTCCTGGCCGCGGCGCTGCTGGGGGCCCCGGTGTTTGTCGCAATGGGAGGCGTCGCTCTGGTGCTGTTTTTCCACGACGGCACGCCCGTAGCAGCTGTTTCCGCCGAGGTTTATCGGCTGGTCGCATCACCAACGCTGCCTGCGATACCGCTGCTTGCCGGTGCCGGATACGTACTGGCTGAAAGCAACGCTGCGGAACGACTGGTCCGATTCTTCCGTGCGGTCTTCGGCTGGATGCCCGGCGGCATTGCCGTAATGGTGGCCGCGGTCTGCGCGCTTTTTACGACCTTTACGGGCGGATCGGGCGTGACGATCATTGCACTTGGGGGACTTGTCTACCCGATCTTGCGCAAGGATGGCTACTCGGAAGGATTTTCACTCGGTCTTGTGACGGCCTCAGGAAGCCTCGGACTGCTCTTTCCGCCCAGTCTTCCAGTCATTCTCTATAGCGTCGTGGCGAGCAGCCGCACCCAGAGTGTTCCGGCAGGAGATTTGTATCTCGCCGGCCTCCTGCCGGGCACGTTGCTCGTCGTGCTCACTGCCCTTTACGGCATATTGATCGGCCGCCGGATCAAACGTGCATACCTGAAGTTTTCGTGGCGCGAGGTGTTTGCATCCGCATGGTTCGCAAAATGGGAATTGCTGCTGCCCGTTTTCATCGTCGCCATTTTCGCCAGCGGATTCACGACGATGCTCCAGACGGCGGCAGCGGCGTTTGCCTACGCCGTGATTGTCGAGTGCTTCGTGACGCGCGACATCAAGATCTTTTCAGGGCTGCCCGGGATTCTTTTAAAAGCCTCGACCCTGATGGGAGCCGTGCTGACATTGTTGAGCGTGGCGATGGGGCTGACGAATTACCTAGTCGACATCCATCTTACCGACATGCTGCTAGGTTGGGTCCAGACGCACATCCACTCTCAGGTTGTGTTCCTGCTGATGCTGAATGTCATCTTGCTCATCTTGGGTAGCGTTCTCGAAATCTACTCGGCCATTATCATTCTCGCGCCGGTGATCGCGCCGATCGGCGCGGCGTTCCATGTCGACCCGATTCACCTCGGCGTGATTTTCCTTGCCAACCTGGAGATGGGATTCTTGTTCCCGCCCGTCGGCCTGAACCTGTTTCTCTCCTCCTCCCGTTTCAACAAGCCGCTGGTAAGCCTGTATCGGCACATCCTTCCGTTCTTGATCATCACGGGCATAGGTGTGCTGCTCATCACCTATATAGACTCGATGTCGCTGGGAATTCTGAGGCTATTGGGGAGACACCTATAGACGCAGTCGATCGATTTCGGATTTGGACTGGCCTTCTGACTTCACCTCTGTGAAATCTCACGACATGCAGGAAAGCACGATACTCTCCCATGACCCGTGAGAGGCCTGTCTATTTCGGCTTTTGTGCAATGGCGGTGAGGATGCCGTACTTCCCGGTGCAGCGTTCAAGGAGAGGAAACGCGAAAAGCAAAGGCTTCAGCAAATAGTAGGGGATGCGGCTGCCCAGACGCTCTTCCGACCACTCGAGCAGGCTGTGCTTCAGTGAATGGAAGTTGACGTGCGGGGAGAAGAGACGATGCGATCGAACCGTCATGCCTGCTTCCTTCAGCAGCAAATCCAGTGACTTCCTGGAAAAGTGGCAAATGTGGCGCGGAACATCTCCGAACGGATACCAATACGCACGGAACAAGTGTGCTTGCAGGCTCTCCAGATTGGGCAAGGAGATGAAGAGCCACCCGCCAGGCCTGAGGAGGTCGAATACACGGTTTAGTACCTTCCTTGGGTCAGGCAGGTGCTCTAGAACGTGCCAGAAGGTAATGGCTTCATAGGATGCCGCCGCGAGGCTCCCGGCATAGATGTCGCCTGCAACGAGATGGAGCGAAGGCATGCGTTGATTGACAATGGCAATGGTATCCCGCGAGGTCTCGACCCCGGTTCTGTCCCAACGCTGCGGGTCGAGGGCCCATAGGAACTTGCCGTCGCCGCAGCCGACATCCAGGATTTTGCCGCGACCGATATAGTGTTCCACCAGCCGGGCTTTCTCCAACTCGCCGCGCCAGGAACGGCTGTGGGCGAGCCGGCCGGAAAAAAAGTCGTCCAGGGTCTTGCGGGTGTCCCCAAGATAGGCGGTCGGGTAATAGGAGGCAATCTGATCTTCTGCAAGTGCCGGCGAGGTCCATCCGAAACCGCAATCCCGGCAGCGCTCAATCTGCCAGATTCCGCTTCCATGCCGATCGCGGGCCGCACAGAAATCGCCCGTGTTCCTGCCGCCGCAGATATAACAAGAGATGTTCTGCATTACAATAATCGGTTTCAGATCCGGTCAATCCCGTTGCCGCGCAAAAATGAGAAAACGGACGGCCCGCTTTCCCACGCATCACGCACTCCCGTCCCGAACAATTGGGAAACCGACATGATCTCTTGTTCGCCTTTATCTCAGCGGGTGCGCTCGTGCTCGATGATTTTAGCGAGCATGGAATCCAGGTCATGGGTGTTTTTGTAACCCACGATTCTCTTGAGTTTGCTGATGTCGGGCACGCGGCGTTCCATGTCCTCGAACCCTTCCTGGTAAGCCCGCTCGTAAGGGATATATTCAATCGGCGACGAGCTGCCGCTCAGACTCTTGACGCGGTTGGCCAGATCGTTGATGGAAATCTCCTCGTCGCCGCCGATGTTGAAAATTTCGCCTACCGCGCGCGGCTCGTCGATCAATGCGATCGCTCCCTGCACCACATCCCCTACATAGGTAAAGGTACGGGTTTGCTCGCCGGTGCCGTAGATGGTCAGCGGCTCGTTGCGCAACGCCTGCCCCACGAAGCGCGGCACGACCATGCCGTAGCGGCCGGTCTGGCGGGGACCGACGGTATTGAAGAAACGAGCCACAATCACAGGTAGCTGTTTATTGCGGTAGTATGCCAGCGCTAGGAATTCATCCATGGCTTTTGTCGAAGCGTAGCTCCAGCGCGCAACCGCGGTAGAGCCGTAGATGCGCTCGTCGTCTTCAGACAAGGGCACTTTGGAGTTCCGACCATAAACTTCGGAGGTCGAAGCCAGGAAGGTCTTCTTGCGAAACTTGTTCGCCAGCTCGAGGACCATTTCCGTGCCCGCGATGTTGGTATGGATGGATTTGAGCGGTTCGTCGATGATGAGCTTGACCCCCACGGCTGCAGCCAGGTGCACGACCACATCGCAGATGCCCGTCAACTCGAGCATAACCTCGCGGTGGAGGATGGTGTCGTTGACGAAATGGAAGCTGTGATTTTTCAGGAGATGTTTGATATTCTCCAGCCTACCGGTGGAGAGATCGTCGATGACATAGACCTCCTGGCCGCGCTCAAGATACGCTTCCGAAAGATAGGAACCGATAAAGCCTGCACCGCCCGTAATGAGTACTTTCACTGGATCTCCTATGGATTAGTCTGGGAATCTAATATTTTCCTGCGCGAGCGTCAATCCCCATCTGATGAATTCCCTGCGATTTCCCGGCGGACTGTCAAACTTCCGTGCCTCCAGGATGTAATGAGATCTCATAATTGGCGGCACTTCGGATGAGTGCAGATCGCTGCGATTGAGACACTGCAACCCACGACAAATCCCGGAATGCTGGCAGAGCAGAAGCAGTTGCTGTTTTGACCCCGAAGGGGTCCAGCAGTTACAGCCCAGGGCGCAAGCCCTGGGGCGATGAGCATTCGGAGATGAAAGCCCTGAAAGGTGGCACAGCCTGTGACGCCCTTTCAGCAACAAGCCCACCTGCGGTGTTCCCAACGAGAAGGGAACTTGGCTGATGACGTGCTATTGAGTTTATCGGTTATCATATTGATACAGCTCAACATCCGTGCAATGTATCAATTCAAGTTCCTTAGGAGGG
>JBGQNR010000108.1:0-19922 GCA_041501225.1 Acidobacteriota bacterium | reverse complement strand
GGGCGATCTCCGCGTTGCTCGTCGTCAACGATGTGCACCGACATCGCCTCCTCCTCGCGCCTTGAGCTCGCCCCGCAAGCCCCATGCGCGCGACCCCTCCTAATTCTCGGACGGGCTCCTAGGAGCGGCCTGCAGTTACCTCTACGCTGCCGGAGGATCTGGCGGGAGTTTACTGCGAAACGCCTGGTGCAGTGGTAGCGCGCATTGCTTCGCTCCCATTCAGGCGCCCGGGCCGTGCTCGAGTTCCGCGGGGGAATTGTCACGGTGCCCGCAGAAAAGGGAGATCCGCGCAACATCAGCAATACCGCCGGCGCACACGAGAGTTCCCCCCGATCGAAGTGGAACAGACGCCAGCCGACGTCATTGCCGGGCGCGATCCTCAGTTGGAAAAAGCTAGTTGGGTCAAAATTGCCTGCGAAGCTGCGGAGGAATGGCGCAAGCGCGGCATCGACCTTCACTACATCCACAGGGACAACCGGTCGGGATTAAAAGCCGGGGCGCTCGAGAACGGGCTGAAAACAGCCAAAGGTGAGTTCATTGCGATCTTCGTTGCCGACTTTGTGCCCAATCCCGATTTTCTCTTCGAGCGTCCCGGCGCACAGGAACTTGTGCACCTGGACATTGCGGCGCTGGCCGATGCGGAAGGCGCGGTCCGTGGCCTGGTTCTCGACGGCCGGATTCCACCAGCGGTCGAAATGAAAGACATGGTTGGCGCGGGTCAGGTTGAGGCCGGTCCCGCCGGCCTTCAGGGAAAGCACGAAGATGCGCGGCCCTGCCGCGTCCTGGAAGCGTTCGACCATTTCATCGCGCCGCTTCTTGGGCACGGCGCCGTGCAGGAACAGGACCTCCTGCCCGAAGATTTCCTGCAGGTGCCGCCGCAACAGTTCGCCCATCTCGGAGAACTGGGAGAAGACCAGGGCCCGGTCGCCGACTTCGAGGACCTCTTCGAGCATCTCGGCCAGGCGCGCCAGCTTGCCGGAACGACGCTCAATGGCGGAGTTGTCGCCGAGGAACTGCGCCGGATGGTTGCACACCTGCTTGAGCTTGGACAGGGTGGCGAGGATCAGTCCTTTGCGCTGGATTCCCGCCACAGGCGCTTGCTTGCGCCGGGACGGGCACGCATGCGAAGCAGAAAACGTGCCGGCAAGACCCGCCTCGAGCTGCTTGATGCCGGCGCCATAAGGAAAGGCCGTACGCCGGAATTGGACGCGCGTCTGCCGGAGCGCAGGGAAAAGGGAACGGCGCGATCCTCGGGTGTCTCCCCCCAGAGAACGAGCTCTTCTTCACCTAAGGCAGCGTGATAAATGATCATGGATTACCCAGGCTGCAAGTCAGCGATTATCACCGTGGACCAACTGCACCGCAAGTATTTTCGGGAAACAAGGGGCCGTGGGAGCAGAAGTGGGGCGCCTGAGCGTTTCCTCTGGTCTGCGCCTGTGGCGGCCGCATGCAGATTCCTTGATGTCTCACGATGTCTAAGATGGAATTGGCCCCCGTTTCAGCAAGCATGGCTGCTATTGATGTCGTCTGCGTTCCAAATCCGACAGTGAGATATCTTTGTCAACTTTCCTCTTGACAGGCCAAATGAAGCGGCATAGCTTTCATTTGGTCTTACCAAAGGAGAGAGACATGCCCGAAACGAAGTCTGAGGTGATGTACGGCACTCTGGATCTGATCGTGCTCAAAGCCCTGGACACGCTTGGGCCGCTGCACGGTTTTGGGATTGCTGAGCGCATTCATCATGTATCAAGGGAACTGCTGACGCTGAACCAGGGGACGCTCTATGCGTCATTGGCGCGGCTTGAACAGTGCGGCTGCATCAGCTCGAAGTGGGGTACCAGCGAGAACAACCGGAGGGCTCGCTACTACTCGATTACCAAGACCGGCCGTCGGCGGCTTGCGAAAGAAGCCGAAGACTGGGAGCGGATGGCGGAATTCATCGGCCGCATACTCCAGGGCGTGTTTTAGGAGGCTTACCGTGCTTACTCGATTCAGATCCGTGATCGGTATGCTGGGCGCCTTCTTCCGTAGGGGTAAGCTCGAAGATCGTCTGCGAGACGAGTTGCAGTTCCACATTGACCTCCTCACCGACAAGAACATACGCCTCGGTATGGCCCCTGACGAGGCGCGGCGCCAAGCGCGCATTGCTGTAGGCGGCTTCGAGCAGGCCAGGGAGACTGTCCGTGACGCGCGGGGCTTCGGTTTTCTCGAAGACATCGGACGCGACTTTCGCTACGGGCTAAGACAGTTGCGCCGCTCACCAGGCTTCGCCGTCGTGTCCATGCTCACGCTCGCGCTCGGCATTGGCGCCAATACGGCAATCTTCAGCGTCATGAAGGGCGTCATACTATCCTCGTTGCCGTACCCCGAACCCGAACGCCTGGTGAGAATCTCCGCCACCGATGCCAGGCGGGGTTTTTCGAACATGAATGTGTCTTATCCGGATTTCGTGGATTGGACCAGGACCAACCACAGTCTGGAGAGCGCCGCACTTTTCGAGGGCACCCTTGTCAATCTGACCGGATCCGGTGAGCCCGAAGGCCTACCCGGCGTACGCGCCTCGTCCAGCCTTTTCACCGTTCTCCAGCGCAGCCCGGCACATGGGCGCACATTTGCGCCCGACGAGGATAAACCCGGGGCTGAACGCGTCGTCATTATTTCGCACGGCCTGTGGCAGCGGCGCTTCGCCGGCGACCCGCACATTCTGGGGACAACCATCTCGCTCGACGGCGCGCCGCACACGGTGATCGGCATTATGCCGGCCGACTTCTTCTTTCCTGATCCCCGCAACGACATCTGGCTGCCGCAAAGGATCGACCCTGCGAAAGCTGAGCGGGGGTCTCGGGGATATTCCGCGGCCGCGCGGCTCAAAAAAGGCGTCTCGCTGGAACTCGCTAGAGCCGACCTGGCCGGGATCGTATTGGGACTGGCACGGAGATATCCTGCCTCCAACGAGGGACTCGGAGTCTCGCTGCTTGATCTTCGCCGTGTATCCATGGGCGAAAATGTTATTGTCCTGATGATCATCGTTTATCTTGCGGTGACATTCGTGCTTTTGATCGCGTGCACGAATGTTGCCAACCTGCTCCTCGCGAGGGCGACCAGCCGCCAGAAGGAAATTGTAATCCGTATGTCGCTTGGGAGCGGGCGGCTGAGAGTATTGCGACAGTTGCTGACAGAAAGTGTCGTCCTGGCCTTGCTCGGGAGCGCAGGCGGAATTTTTGTTTCTTTCTGGTGCGTCAAGGCCTTGCTGGAAATTGCGCCGCCCGACATGCCGAACCGCGATCGGATCGTCACAGATCAAGCGGCGCTGTTCTATGCAATCGGTCTTGCTCTGGTGTGCGGTTTGCTTTTCGGCCTTGCGCCTGCGTTTCAGAGCACCGGACGCCGCGCGATTCAGGCACTCAGGGAAGGTGGAAGGGCCTCGGCGGGGCGTGCGCGCCATCGCTTACTGAATGCGTTCGTGGTAGCCGAAGTTGCTTTGGTTGTTGTGCTTCTGGTCTGCTGCGGATTGATGGTGCGCAGTTTTGCCGGCCAGATGGCTGTAGAGCCCGGTTTCAACCCCTCGAACCTGCTAACGGTTCGCATGTTGATGCCGGAGTACAGGTACGGCCAGCCTGCGCAGCAGACAGCTTTTCTCCGTGACGTCCTCGCCCGGTCGAAAAACATCCCGGGCATTCAGGCGATCGCCGCCGTGCAGACGCTTCCCCTGGAAGGCAGCAGCTGGAGCAATACGTTTTCCGTCGAAGGGCACCCGCCTGCTCTGCCGGGCGCAGAGCCGAACGCCGGCCTGATGATCGTCAGTCCGGATTACTTCCGCACGATGGGCATTCCCTTGTTGCTCGGGCGTTTTTTTTCGGAAAACGACGATGAGGCCCAGCCCGTGGCGATCATCAATCAGACCATGGCAAGGCGGTACCTGGAATCGAATCCGCTCGGCCGGCGGATTTCGCTGGGAGGCACCGATGGGAAATGGATGCCGATCGTGGGAGTCGTGGCCGACGTCCATCACCTTGCCCTGGGCGCGCCGCCCCGGCCGGAGATCTACGTAGCGCATCCTCAACAGCCGACCCGGCGGATGGTCCTGGTAGCCCGCACTTCGAGCGAGCCGCTCGGTTACGCCGGCGCCCTGCGGAGCGCGATATGGTCGGTTGATCCAGATCAGCCGGTCTCCATAATCCGCAGCATGGAACAGGTGGTTCGGGAGAGCGTCTCGAATACACGTGCCGCGATCCAGGTGATGAGCATTCTGTCCCTTTTCGCACTCGTGCTGGCCGGGATGGGGATCTATGGCGTGATCTCCTATGCGGTCGGCGAACGAACCCAGGAGATTGGAATCCGGATGGCGTTCGGCGCTCAACCCGGCGACATCTCCCGCATGATCTTGCGCCGCGGCATGTCTTTGATCCTGATCGGCCTCGCGATCGGAAGCGCTGGTGCGTTTGCGTCCATGCGGCTGTTGAGCAGTCGTTTGTATGGCGTCACGCCGGGTGATCCCATTTCGTATGCGGCCACGGCGATTGCGTTGCTGATGATCGCGTTCCTGGCCATGCTTGTGCCAGTGCGCCGCGCCCTGTCCGTCGATCCCGTTATCGCCCTCCGCTCCGAATAGAAGCTCGCCGCAGAAGCGCGGGATGGAAGGATCTGGCGGATCGGGGCCGGACCTGGGCAAATGGTGCAGAATAATCGCCCTGATATTTCTGAACGCACTTGTGAAACCGGTGCAGGGGCAAGAAGTCCATCAACTGTGAGAATACGATTCTGCCAGTGTTCATCAGCCTTCCCCTTTCTTGACGAAACGGTAAGGCTGGAGTCTAAACGGCAGTTAACGGGAATTGAAATCGTTTACGGCCTTTTATCGCCGTAATATATCGAAAATGCAAGGGTTCGGCAGAAACGCTCAAACTTCAGTGGGACAGCAGTGGAAGCGTCCCCATTTTCCCATTTTCCTTCCGATGGTCTTTGGTAGCATCTAAGGCCACTGGATTATACAATGGATCTGCGATTCAGACATTAGTAAGCCCCAAAAGAGGCAGTGCGGCTTGTGTCGCCCCTCGGGGCTAGATGCTCGCCTAACTTCGTCTGTCAATAATAGATAGGGATTACAATGGCTTCTGAAAAGCATCAAAAGTGGGCGTTCGCGGCTCGTTTCAGGCGGCATGCCTTTGGCTGGCGCTCACAGCCGGCGATTACCCGAATCAAGGAAGCGGTATCGGAGATTAAGAAAGTCTGGCGCCGCGACCCCATTCTGTCCGCCCAGGGGGCAGTGCTTTTCTTTGAAAAGCTTTCACCGGCCCTTGAGCATATTGACAGTTCCTCCGGCGCCATCGGAACCGCGGTCAATCATGCGATCGAAGCGTTGGTTCCGATCTTATCGACAGCACCGGCTGAGGGTGAATTGCGCGAACAATGGCTGGAGCGACTCTGGAACGCCATTGAAGATGATGGGATGCCCTATATCGAGAACCTGACTGATTATTGGGGAGATCTCTGCGCCGGGCCGGCAATTGCCTCGAAATGGGCGAATCAGTGGATCTCAATGGTTCGCCTGGCGTGGAATCCGGATCCCCAGCTCCGCGGATATTTCAAGGGCACAACCGCCTGCTTGAGTTGCCTGCTGAAGGCGGGGCGGAATGCGGAAGTCTTGGAGCTCCTGGAGCTGGCTCCATTCCAATGCTGGGAGTATCGCAGGTGGGGCGTAAAGGCTCTAACCGCTATGGGAAGAACTGAAGATGCTCTTATCTATGCCCGGACTTCGCGCGGGCTGAATGATAGTCCTATAGCTATCGCAAGAGCCTGCGAGGAAATCCTGCTTTCGGAAGGCAAGTTCGAGGAGGCGTACGATGGCTACGCGCTGGAAGCGAACCAGCAGATGACTTACCTGGCGACATTCCGATGTATTGTCTCCAAATATCCGCACAAGGATCCGCGCGAGATTCTGCGCGACCTCGCGGCCGGCACTCCCGGGAATGAGGGCAAGTGGTTTGCCGCAGCCAAATCAGCCGGTCTTTACCGCGAGGCGATCGCTCTTGCCAACCACTCCCCGTGCGATCCGAAAACGCTAATCCGCGCCGCCCGCGATGCGGTGGAGACAGAGCCAAAATTCGCAGTGGAAGCTGGATTGGCGGCGATCAAGTGGCTGGTGGAAGGCTATGGATATGAGATTACCGGTCTCGACGTGCTGCAGGCATACCAGCACACCATTAGCGCCGCAGAAAGAGCTGGGTGTGGTTCCGAGATTCGGGACCGAATCCGCCGGCTGGTTGCGCAGGAGGCCAGTGGAGATCGGTTTGTCAACAGAGTCCTTGGCCGGGAGCTTGCCTGAAAACCACCTGGTAAATGAGACGATAAAACATGGTGCGCAGCAATTCCACAATCCAAGAAACTCACCACAGTCCAACGTGCAATAGGGATTTGCCCACGCGCATGAAAGGATGGAACTGAGTTTTGCCAATACGCGGACTCAGGCCCGCCATAGCCCGACGTAATCTTCGAAGCAGCCTCTCATGCGCGGGGCGCGCACCCATACGTTTGGCGCATAACAACTTGCTATCAATCCATCATCTGAGATAGATTTTTGGGCCTCAAGCTCTTAAAAGGAATTTACCTATGACAAAAAAAGGCCGGATTTGCCAGAGTCTGTTCATCCTTACATGGTTAGCCCTGCAGGTCAGCCACTCGTTTGCGGCAGAGAACCAATGGACGCGCTTTCGGGGGCCGAACGGCACCGGTGTTTCGGAAGCCGCCAATCTTCCTGCTGAATTCGGTCCCGAGAAAAATGTCGTCTGGAAGACGCCCTTGCCGCCGGGCCACTCTTCTCCGGTTCTGACCGAAAAGCACGTTTTTCTCACGGCGCATACCAAGGACAAAGAAAACTACAAACTGCTGGTGATCTGCCTTGACCGCAAATCCGGAAAACTGCTCTGGCAACGCGAGGTCCCCCGCCTGCAAAAGGGAAGACTGCAAAATGTCAACGGCCCTGCTTCCCCCAGCCCGACCACGGAAGGCACGAACGTATATGCGTTCTTTCAGGAATTCGGGATGATCGCCTTTGATGCGGAGGGCAAGGAAAAATGGCGTCTGCCGCTCGGGCCTTTCAACATGTTCTACGGATTCGGCGCCTCCCCGATTCTGGTGGATGAAAAGCTGATCCTGTCGGTGGATCAGGACCTCAATTCGTATTTGATTGCCGTGCACAAAGACACGGGCAAGGTGATCTGGAAGGTGGACCGTCCAGGAGTCATTTCGGGTTACTCGACCCCAACGCTGTACCAGCCGAAGAACGGCCCGAAACAAGTCATCATTCCCGAGTCGTTCCAGCTTTCGTCCTACTCGGTCGCGGACGGCAAGCGTATATGGTGGGTGCGCGGATTGCCATGCGAAATGAAATCCGTGGCGAGCTATGACAACGAGTATCTCTATGTCAACGGCTGGGCTTTTCCCCAGAATCAACCCGGCCAGCATGTGACCACCGTGCCGTTCCAAGAAGGATTGAAACGGTACGACAAAAACAACGATGGTTATGTTGGCAGAGACGAAATCTCCGGCACCGATCCACTGGACCGGATGCTTTCGCCTAAATACGGATTCGATGCTTTCGATCTTGATCGCAATGGCAAGCTGGATGCGAGCGAGTGGGAAGTCTTCCGCATGATGATGGTGTCGGAGAACGGACTTCTGGCGATCAAGCTGGGCGGCCAGGGCGACATGACGGACACGGCCATCCGATGGCGCTATCAAAAATCTGTTCCCCAGGTGCCTTCGACATTGCTGTATCAAGGCTCCCTGTTTATGATCAACGACAGCGGCATCCTGACATCGTTCAACCCGGCGACAGGCGACGTCATCAAACAGGGAAGATTGAAAGGCGCGATCGACAAGTACTTCGCGTCACCGGTCGGTGCGGACGGCAAAGTGGTGCTGATCAGCCAGGATGGCACGGTCTCGGTCACCTCTGCGAAAGGTGACTGGGAGATTCTCGCTGTCAATGCGCTTGGCGACGAAGTCTTCGCAACGCCGGCGTTTGCCGAGGGCCAAATCTTCATCCGGACGCAGAACATGCTTTATTGCTTTGGGAAATGACACAAGGCCCGAATGCCGCACTGATTCCGCTTTCCTCGAAAAAAGGCCGGCCAGTCCGCTGGCCGGCCTTTCGCAATTTTCTTTGCTCCCGCCTGAATTAGAGATAACCTTTTAAGATAGTCGCATGGCGATTTCATATCGAACGGTTTGGCAGTCGGCGGCTCGCCCACGGGCGGGTAAGCCTGGTGAGAAGATCAACAAGGAGGTATGAGATGAAACTTCGCACTTTGGTGTTGGCAATTGGCATGATTGCCGTGGCGGGACTCCTGGTGCAAGCCCAGGGCCAGAAACCGGCAAGCCCGCCGGGGACGGCCGCCACGCAGGTGCTCGGCAAATACGTGGACAGTGCTCGCGGCCCGAGCTATCAGGGCGGTAAATGGATCGAAATAACCTATAACCGACCCATCAAACGGGGGCGTCCGAATCTGTTTGGCGCAGGGGCGGACTACGGCAAGACATTGAACGCCGGCGCTCCGGTGTGGCGTGCGGGCGCGAATCAGACCACGCGCCTCAAGACGGAAGTGCCGCTGATCTTTGATGGCAAGACGCTGCCGGCCGGCGAGTATAGCGTTTTCGTCGACCTGCAGGAGAAGTCATGGACCCTCATTTTCTCTACCTGGACGGCGCAGGAAAAGTACGATCCGAACAACAAGGCAGCTCTTTGGGGTTCCTTCGGATACACTCCGGACAAGGATGTCCTTCGCGTCCCAATGAAACTGGACACCCTGCCGTTCTCGATCGACGAATTTGCCATTGAATTCATCGACATGACGGTGGATGGGGGAAAAATCGCGATGATGTGGGACAAAACGATGGCATCCGTTCCATTCAAAGTCGGCAGCTAACAAGTCGTTCTGCTGAGACCATCACACAAGATCGGGGACGTCTCCTCCGACTGGTTGTCAAGGAGACGTCCCGGTTTTTACCTCGCCCTCTCCGCTTTCTTGGATACTGTCTCCCTCCTGATAGATCCGCGCTCCATCTTGAACATCCAATCATCAAGAAGAGCAGGGTCTCCGTACCACTTATGTCCAAATCTTTGCCGTAAAGCAAAGAAAAGCACAAGACCAACGCAAAGGTCGCAGAGAAAAGTCATTCAAAAGCAAAAAATCCTTTGCGGCCTCTGCGACCTCAGCGTTGAGGTTTTTGGGATGCGGATATGCCGCTTTGTGCACTTTCCCCGGCAATTCTCCCCACTGTCGAGCGGGATAGGAAAATCCCGGGTGCATGACAAAAATATGAAGGTCTTGGTAGCAGGTTCGTTCTGTAGCAATCTCCAATTCCAGCCGATGTATAGATGGAGTCAATGTTTTGGTGATAACCAGGGAGTTGCACTCAGATGCCCACGATGATTTGTCCCAAATGCGGTTTCCAGCAGGAGAAGGAATTGGAGTGTTGGCATTGCGGCATTATCTTCGAGCGCTTTCATTCGGCGTTGATGTCCCCGTGGATCGTACCCTATGAGGCATCACCTGAAACGAATGACCGGCCTCGATTTGAGTTATTACTCCGCTTCTATCGCCTATTCCGCTGGGTGGCGCTGGCTGGATTGGTCACGGCCATCGCTCTGATCCTTCATGCTTCGATGCCTCCCGAGATTGAGACCTCCGCTGATGCAACCCATCGTGCCGCGGCCAAAGTTCAGGAGTTTCAATCGTCGGCACTGCACGGCCGTGGGGAAACCCTGGAAATGAACCAATCCGAACTGAATGGTTGGCTCAGCGAAAACCTGGCGCTCAATCAGCCCAACCAGGCACCGGCAGTGCCGCCGACCCAGTCGCTGGATACGGCCATCTCTCTAGCGAAGAAAGTGACAGCACTCAAGGCCGGCGAGAATCCGATCGTTGAGCAGTCAAAGTCGTCCGTGCGCGATCTCAAGATTGCACTGCATGAAGATTCGCTCCTTATCTATACATCATTTGACTTTTACGGAATGGCGCTGTCACTGGAACTCGAAGGGCAGATCATGGTTCGTGACGGCTATCTACGCCTGGTGACGACGCGCGGCAAGCTAGGCTCCCTGCCCCTGCTGGCGGGAACGCTGCAGGGTGTGACCAGCCGGCTTTTTGATGCGCCTGACGACAAGGAAAGACTCCACCTGCCTCCCCATATCCGGGATATGCGCATCGAGCATGGCCAGATCGTAGTTTATCCCCGCTGACCTCCTCTACTGGTGCGTGTAAACCTGCAGCCGTCTCTTTTCTCTCCGCGTCTCTGTGCTACTATGACGACATCTCGGAGGTGGGTTTCTATGCAACGATGGTTCCTGGTTACGTGCGCCATGCTGTTGTCTCAGGTGGTGAGCTTCGCCGGCAACTGGCCCCAGTGGCGAGGCCCCAATATGAACGGATTCACGGAAGAGAAAAACCTGCCTGTTCGCTGGAGCGCAGCCGAGAACATCACTTGGAAGCTGGCCATGCCCGACTTCTCCGGTTCCACTCCGATCGTTTGGAACGACCATGTTTTTCTCAACGTCGGGGAGGGGACAGAGCTTTACCTGTTGTGCCTAGACCGCAATCAGGGCAGGGAAATGTGGAAGAAACACCTGGGCACAGGCAATGCCAAAGTGCGCAAACAGAACATGTCTTCGCCCTCGCCGGTTACCGATGGCACGGGAGTCTGGGTCATGACAGGGACTGGTCTGCTCAAAGGGTTTGATTTCAGCGGCAACGAGCTTTGGACCCGGGAGATTCAGAAGGATTATGGTTTTTTCGGCTTGAACTGGGGATATGCATCGTCACCCCTCCTTTTTAAGGATCTCCTCTATGTTCAGGTCCTGCATGGGATGAAAACCAATGATCCATCCTATGTGCTTGCCATTGAAACCCGCACCGGCAAGACGCGCTGGCGCGTTGTTCGGCCGACAGACGCGCGACTCGAGTCTCACGATTGTTATGCGACGCCGGCGTTGCTGCGCTACGACAACAAGGAGGAGATCGTTATCAGCGGCGGGGACTATGTGACCGGACATGACCCGGCAACCGGCGAGGAACTCTGGCGCGCCGGTGGACTCAATCCCGCCAAGGATAGCAGCTACCGCATTGTTGCTTCGCCCGTCATCGCAGACGGTATGATCTATGCATCTTCACGGGTGCGCCCGTTGCTTGCTCTCAAGGCAGGGGGGCGCGGCGACGTCACCAAAACCAACCTTGTTTGGACGACGGAGCAGGGTCCTGATGTGCCGACGCCTGCCACAGACGGGAAGTACATCTTCATTTTGAACGACCGCGGAATTCTGTGGTGCAGAGACGCCAAAAGCGGAACGGAGATCTGGGGCAATCAGAGGGTCCGCCCGGGGACCTACAGCGCATCTCCCGTGATCGCGGATGGGAAGCTCTATGTTACCAGCGAAGACGGGATCACGACCGTGCTGCAAGCCGGCCCCGAATTCAAAGTGCTGGCAGAGAATGAACTCCCGGAATACACCCTGTCTTCAGCCGCGATCTCCGACGGGCAGATCTTCATACGAACGCAGAGCTTTCTCTATTGCATCGGAAAGCGCACCTCAGCAGCGAAGTAGCCGCCTTGTAGAGTGCAGGGCATGGTGCGAATGGCATGGCGCGGCATAGCTGCAACCAAAAGCTTCCACGCAGTCCCTCATGCGCGTGGCGCGCACCCATGCGCATGAAAATTAATAGCCTTGTTAAGGCAGCCACGAATGACACGAATGGGTAAGAAGTTCGTGTCGTTCGTGGCTACTTTTGCAGTTTAGACGCAGGTTTCTTTTGGAGCAGAGGGCGCAGAGAATTGCTTGCGAATAACTTTTCTCTGCACCCTCTGCTCCCTCTGCGTTGAGCGGCAGTCTAAAAAATCAGCTTGAGGCCGAACTGGATCCTGCGGGGATTTTCCGCTGAAGATATGCGCCCAAATGTGGGGGATCCGAGGAAAATATCCGGCAAGTCAAAATTCGTGTGGTTGAGCACATTGAAAAATTCGGCGCGGAATTGAAGGCTGCAGCCCTCGCGAATGCGGGAGTCTTTGATCAGAGACACGCTCACATCGCTGAAGCCCGGACCGTCAATAATGTTCCGACCCGAATTGCCGAAGCTTCCGTAGTTCGCAAAAACGAAGGCGCTGGTATCGAACCATTTTTCGGGTCCGGGATTCTGCGGCGCACCGGACCCGATCCGGTTGGGGCGGCCATTGGCGCCGAAGCCCAGGCTCGCAATGCCCGTGTTGCTGTTGTCGATCTCGGGAAGCAGGGCAACCGTGAACGGCCTTCCGCTCTGCAACGTTACGATGCCGTGGGTGGACCAGCCGGCAAGAAGAGCCGAAACAAAGGAGTGGCCGGCAACATACCGCCCGCCGCGGCCGATGGGAAGGTCGTAGGAGTAACCGAGGGAGAAGCGGTGGCGCAGATCAAAATTCGATCGGCCCTTCTCGGCTCCGGGATTGGCGCTGTTCTGGGGGAAATTCGCGTCACCGGCGCTGGAGAAAAAGGTCGAAGTTTCATCCAGCGACTTTCCGAAGGTGTAGGCAACGAGCGCAGCCAGACCCGCATGGAGACGCTGCTGGAAGCGAACCTGCAAACTGTTGTACGAAGAGCTGCCCCGGGACTCCAGGAAAGTGATGTCGGCAAACTGCGGCACCGGCCTTGGATTGGGCTGGAGCGGGCTGGCGTGCGCCTGATTGATATCGCGAGCGGATAGGATCTTAGTTCCCTTCGAACCTACATAGGCCATCTCAATCAGGCTTTTGGTCCCGAACTGATGCTCGAATGCCAGGCTCCATTGCTGAATATAGGGTGTGCGCAGGTGACGGTCGAATCCGAGCGCGGCTCCAGGCAGGGTCAGTGGGTAATTCGAGGGGAAAGGATTGCTCACGGTGAGAGGCAATCCCGGCAAGGGAAAGTACAGTTTAAAGTCGTAGCGGGGCTTGTTGAAATAGAGCCCTTCTCCGGGAGCCAGCGAGGACTGATCATAGTAAATCCCGTAGCCAAGGCGCACCACGCTGCTATTCCTCGCACCGGGCGACCAGGCAAAGCCGATGCGAGGCGCCCAGTTGTTTCTATCCGTCTCATAGCCGCTGCGCGGAATGCCATTATTCCCGACCGGGACCAGAGTTTTGGTCAGAGGGTCATAGACGGTGGCCCGGTCGTAACGGTCCACCGGCGGGGCGTTGTACTCGTAGCGCACCCCATACAGGAGGGTGCAATCATGCCGCAGCCGGAAGCTGTCCTGCAAGAAAAGGTCCCAGCTCCTGGTTCGCAAATACTGGGGGTTGTCGAGACGCGCGCCTCCTGAATAGGTGATAAAACCGAGCAGCAGATCCGCCAACCCGTTTCCAGTGACCTGCCCGAAGTCCGAAAAAGTCAGGAAACCACGCGACTGGATGTCACGGAAGGCATTTTGTTGCAGGGCGCGAAAATCGACGCCAAACTCGAGCAAGTGCTTTCCTCTCGAATACGTGACCGTATCCGTGGCCTGAAAAACGTTGGTCACGCTATGCTGAGGATTGTTGTACTCATCTCCCAGCGGTGAATATCCGGATACGGAGATCAAGCTCAGCCCAAAATCACGCGGGTTCGAGGAAAGCTCCGGCAGTCCGACGCTGCGATTCAAACTGCTTGCCCTGGTTTCCTGGTAGGATCCGGAGGCAATACGATTAAATGCCGTCCGCACCTGGTTGATGAGATTCGAAGAAAAAACGTGATTTTCGCCGATCATCCCATTTTGCGCCCGCCTCGGAACGTTGACGCCGAAGCCGTGCACGCGGGCAAAACTGGGTCCGGAGAAGGGCTCGTATAAATCACGGTCGGAAAAGCTGTATCGGCTGACCAGGTTCGACTTGCTCGCAAAGGAATGATCCAGGCGCACATCATAGCGGTCATCACGGTCGCGTAGAATCGGTGACGAAACGTAGTTCAGTCCGAGCACTGCCCGGTTGGCCGATGGATAAAGGAGAGCGATCGCCTGGCCAATCGCGCTGATTCTATACGAGGGAATCCGGCCGTCCGGGAAGGGGAGTTGGGTGTAGGGATCCAAAGGGCGCCGGAAACTACTTTTTGAAAAATCGCCTGCCCGCTCGAGATCCGAGGGGACATTCGTGACTTGCGTAATGCCCTCGCGCACCCTGCGCCCCTCATAGTCGGCGAAGAAAAATGCACGATTCATGCGCACGGGACCGCCGAGCGAGAAGCCAAATTGGTTTCGCTGATACCTGGGTGTGGCAGTTTCGTTGTGAGCGAAGAAATTGCGTGCGTCCAGTGCCGCGTTACGAAAGAATTCGTAGGCTGTGCCGTGAAAGTCATTGGAACCCGACTTCAGGGCCACGTTGACCTGTGCGCCGCCGCTGCGCCCAAAGGAGGCGTCGTAGGTGCTGGTGAGGATTTCGAATTCACGAATCGCGTCCGCCGGCGGATTGATCGCGAAAGTGTTGAGCTTGGGATCGTTGTTGAAGGCTCCGTCCAGTATGAAGTTATTGGAATCCTCACGGGCGCCATTGGCATTGACTGAGAAGTCTCCGCGCAATGATCCCGGCGATCCCTGGGCAGCCGGTGCGGTCCCCGGCAGCAAGAGGCTAAGCTGGAGGAAATTGCGCCCGTCTAAAGGAAAGTTCACGATTTGCCGGTTCTCGATCACGGTCCCTACATCCATCGCGTCCGTTTTCACCAGGTCCTGATTGACTGTGACCACGATCTCTTCCGCTGGCCCGCCCGGTTTGAGCGCTATGTTCACGCGCAAGTCCTGTCCGACCTGGAGGCGAATCCCCTTGCCTACATACTTTTGAAAGCCCGCCCTTTCTGCTTCGAGACGATAGGGGCCGGGGGACAGCACCGGCAGCGTGAATTCCCCGCCGGGGCCGCTCAGGGTCTTGCGGCTCTCGCGGGTTTCCTCATTGATGGAGGTCACCTGGACATTCGGGCAGGCGGAACCGGAGGTGTCGGTCACAAGGCCGCGGAGGGTGGCATGAAGTGTCTGCGCGCTGCAGACTGCCGGCAGCATAAAGACCAGGATCGATACAGATGCAAACAAACCGCGGATCTTCATAATACAATTCATTCCAGGAAAAGGGGAACCTGGCCGGCCCGAGCCAACGCTTCACATTCCTGACTGAGTTCCCAAGTATGCCATATCAAAAGGCACCGTGCTATACGCCGGGTCTCGGCAAATTCCGCGATCAAAAAATTTAACGCAGAGGCCGCAGAGTAATTTTTGTTTTTGAATAATTAATTTCTGCGACCTCTACGTTGAGCTTTTGTTTATTCAGCCTAACGCGTGCTGGTGTGGGGCAAGCGCACCAGAGGTAATGGGTAGGGGGCATTTTTGCGGGGGTTGTCCGGATCGTAAAGCACGGCGATATTGCTGCCGATTGCGGGCGGATTCTTGCTTGGGCCCCCTTTGCCTTTGGAGATGGCGCCGCTGAGAAGAGGAAACTCGTAGGCAAACTGCTGTCCCAGGTTCGTTCCATGGGAAGTTCGTACGGTCTTCCCATGAGCAGTGACCAGGCCAGGTGAGGCACGCCCTGAGGAAAGCAACCGGCTCTGGCTCCGGGTCGGCACGGTTGCAAGAAAGCTGCATGCCGCCAAAGCTACCGCGACGAGCACCGGGACCCAGGGCGGCAATGGGCCCCTTGCATAGCCGTCAGGGTGATTAATCTCCGGACGTGAGCTGACATAGCGGACCGGAAGATAAGATCCGACTCTCAAATCCCTCCAGGCCCTGAGCGGGAGCTTTGCATTTCGAACGTAAACCCGCCCTTCACTGGCGAATTGGTAGGCTACCCAGGGTTGATTGCCCTTGTCGCCGCTGCGCCAGAGCCTGGTAACCTGGCCCTCCGTTACCAGGCTTTCTTTTTGCAGAAGGCGGGATTCTTCCGCTTCGCGGCCGGCAAGCGCGCTGAGCCCCGCAGCAGCTGCAACCGCGCCCAGTCCTAAAGCGATCGCGAGCGCCAGAACGAATTTCCCCGAGGCCGTGAGTTTCACGAGGCGCGGCCGGGAACGCTCCAGGCCCGCCGGCGGAATCCAACGATGCCCCGATTCCATCCGTGATATCCGATTGTTCATTTCATTTACTCCACTCCGTCTTCATGGGGCACAGCATCCGCGGGCCCAGGCGTAGACCGTTCCGTCGCCGGGAAGCGACCCGTCCGGCGCAACGCATCGCGCAGCAGGAACTCGATCTGCGCATTCAGGCTGCGCAGATCGGCATCGGCCCAGAGCTGCAGGGCCTCGTAAATCGCGGGATCAAGCCGCAGTAAAAATGGTTTGCGCTCCGCCATTTTTCATCCTGTCCGCCCGGTTGGAACCGGCCTACTGGTACAACGTGCCTGTGTTTACGACCGGCTGGGCTTCACGATCGCCGCACAGCACTACCAGCAGATTGCTGACCATCGCAGCCTTGCGCTCCTCATCGAGTTGCACAACCTTTTTGGAGTTAAGCAAGTCAAGCGCCATTTCGACCATGCCCACGGCCCCTTCGACAATCTTCTGCCGTGCCGCGATGATTGCGCTGGCCTGTTGCCGCCTCAGCATCGCGCTGGCGATCTCTGCGGCATACGCCAAGTGGCTGATGCGCGCCTCAATGACTTCCACACCCGCCTGGGCCAGTCGCTCCTGGATTTCCTCGCGCAGCTTGTGGGCAATTTCCCCGGCGGACATGCGCAGAGATATCTGTCCTTCCACATGCGCGTCGTAAGGGTACGAAGTGGCCAGATTGCGCAATGCCGATTCACTCTGCACGTGAACGAAGTGCTCATAGTCGTCTACGTGGAAAACTGCCTCCGCTGTCTCCACGACACGCCAAACCACGACCGCGGCGATATCGATGGGATTACCGTCATGGTCATTCACCTTCAGCTTGCTGCTTTCGAAGTTGCGCACCCGCAAGGACACTTTCCGACGGAGGGTCAGCGGATTCACCCATCTCAAGCCCTGGACTTTCAAGGTACCTTGATAGCTGCCGAATAATTGAACCACTCTGGCTTCATTGGGATTGACAATGGTCAGCCCGAAGAAGCAACCGACAATCACCACTGCCGCCAAAAGCCACACAACAATCCAAAGGACGTCTTCGGTATTGATCGCTGAAATAAACATCGAGACCGCACCGACCAACGCCCCCAAGAGCAAGATCAACATCGCCCAACCTGAGAATCCCTTGACTTCCTTTTCCCGCAACATGTGTGATCCTCCTTAAAATGATATCATAATAATATCGTTATGATTTCATGAATGTCAAGAGTTATATTGGATTTATATTCAATTATTCATGTTTTGCCTTGACGCTCCCCCCTTGAATGAAGAAGCTATCCAGAAATCTGAGGAGGTTTTCATGAAGTTTGCTATTACCCTTCGTCTCTCATTGGCTGCCATGAGTGCAGCTGGACTTTTTTGCGCGCTCTCGTGGGGTCTTGCGCCGGAAGACAGCTACTGGCCTTATTGGCGCGGGCCGGCGGCAAACGGGATGGCCGCAGGCGATGCCCCGTTGCACTGGAGTGACACGCATAACGTCCGCTGGAAGATCGACATTCCGGGCCTCGGGAACTCCAGCCCTGTGGTCTGGGGCGACCAGATCTTCCTGACGACGGCGATCCCGAATGGCGCTCCGGCCAGTGCAGCGCCTGCGGGCGCACCTGCCGGGGGGCCGAATCCGCATACCAGTTCCGGACCCATCGCTGAGCACAAATTCGACGTCCTCTGCATCGACCGGAAAACGGGCAAGATCCTCTGGCAGCGCACGGCCAAGACCGCCGTGCCGCATGAGGGGGCGCATCAGACCTATGGCAGCTTTGCCTCCAATTCACCCGTGACTGACGGCAAGAACGTCTACGCCTTCTTCGGCTCGCGCGGCATCTATTGCTACGACATGAAAGGGAACCCGGTCTGGCAGAAAGATTTTGGAGTTCAACTGCGCATGAAGATGGGATTTGGCGAAGGCATGGCGCCGGTATTGTCAGGCGAGAAGCTCATTCTGGTCTTCGACCACGAAGGGGATTCCTTCATGGTTGCGCTTGACAAGACCACGGGCAAGGAGATCTGGCGCGTGAGCAGGGATGAGAAGAGCAACTGGGCGGCTCCTCTGGTTGTGGAATATGGAGGGCGGAAGCAGGTGGTGGTCAGTGCAACCAAAAAAGTTCGGAGCTACGACCTTGAGAGTGGCAAGCTGATCTGGGAGTGTGCCGGACTTGGCATGAACACCATACCGCAGCCGGTGAGCCAGGGCGACATGGTCTTCTTGATGAGCGGGTACAACAATCCGAAGCTCATGGCAATCCGGCTTGGACGCCAAGGGGACCTGACGGGCACGGACGCCGTTGTCTGGAGCCAGGTCAAAGGCAATTCCTATACGCCTTCTCCGGTCCTCTATGATAACAAGCTATATGTCTTGACTGATACCGGCATGATCAGCTGCTACAACGCCCGCACCGGCGAAGCCTATTACAGCCAGGTTCGACTCCCCAAGACCTACAGCTTCAAATCATCGCCGGTCGGAGCGAACGGCAAGCTTTACCTGGCGAGTGAGAACGAAGATGTGATCGTGCTGCGTATGGGCGAAAAGTATGAAGTCCTGGCAACTAACACGATGCCGGACCAGGTATTCATCGCAACTCCTGCCATTACGGGAGGTGAGATGTTCCTCCGGAGCAAGACCAGGCTGTACTGCATTCGCGATAACTGAAGCCCATGGCGCACGCTGCGTTCGATTAGGATCATTGAAACGCCCGCACATGACGACGAATACGAACCCAGACCCGGCTCCCGACATTCTCCCGGTTTCCCGCACCAAAAAGCAGGCGCAAGCGTTTTACAACCGCATCAGCCGCGTTTATGACCTTTTGGCCCGCCGGAGTGAAGTGCCCATGCAGAACGCCGGGCTGGATCTGTTGAAAGCCGTTCCCGGCGAGAAAGTGTTCGAGATCGGCTTCGGCACCGGCCACTGTCTCATCGCCCTTGCCAGGGCGGTTGGGCCGACTGGGACGGTGCACGGCGTTGACCTCGCTGACCGGATGGTCCAACAAACCACGCGGAATCTCGCGGCAGCCGGCCTGCTTGGACGCTGCGATCTCCGGTGTGGTGACGCCTCCCAGCTGCCTTTTGCAGAGGAATCGATGGATGCGGTGTTCATGAGCTTCGCACTGGAGTTATTCGATACTCCCGAGATCCCCCAGGTGCTCCGCGAATGCAGGCGGGTGCTGCGAACGGGAGGGCGCATCGTGGTTGTCGGCATGTCCAGGGAAGGTCCGGGAGAACTGTTAGTCCGCGTCTTCGAGTGGATGCATCTCGTTTTCCCGATGTTCGTCGACTGCCGTCCAATCTATGTGCGCAGGGCTCTGGAAGCAGCGGGCTTTCAAATCAAAGATGCCTTGAGGAAGCGCATGTGGATCCCGGTGGAGATCATCCTTGGGACCAAGCTCGGACTTGGCGCCTTACCGGCCGTGACCTATCGAGCCGCCTGCCGCGCTGCTCCATGAGATAGCGGGCTCGCAAAGCAAGCCCCGGCCGCCGGCCGGGGCTTCGGATCAAATAATCCAAAGATTTGAGAGCCGTGCGCCGCACGGCGCTCACTTTGCCCACCCAATTTCACCCGGATTCCGTAGTTGGGCCCATCTCGTGGCCCTAACCAGTTCAGATTCATCTGTTCCGAAAAAAGGACCAATTACGGTGCCGATCAACTCGTCTGTTTCTGTGCCCTTTCAGGGCTTGAGATCCCCGGACCTCCACCCAGGGCTTGCGCCCTGGGCTGTCCTGTCCCGCCCTTTCAGGGCTAAGCATTTCGCGACTGCGAAAACCCCGAAGGGGTGGTACAGCAGAGCCCAGGGCGTGAGCCCTGGGAACAGGGGATCGAGCTGGCAAGAGCCCTGAAAGGGCGCAGGGAAGGCGCGATGAGAGCACAACATTT
>JBGQNR010000107.1:0-20060 GCA_041501225.1 Acidobacteriota bacterium | reverse complement strand
CAAGGCGCGAGGAGGAGGCGATGTCGGTGCACATCGTTGACGGCGAGCAACGCGGAGCTCGCCCCGCAACCCCCATGCGCCCTTCGGGTTCCGGCGGCGCGGGGGCATCTGCGGCGTTGGCGCTCCTCGACGATGTACCGAGACATCGCCTGCGTCGCGCCGCCTTGCATCTGCCGCCGCGGCGCTCGGAACGCGGCTTCTCCTAATTCTCGGACGGGCTCCTAAGGACTCCGGAGGCTAATTTTTGGACATGAATTTACAGGAAAAAGAGACTCAATTGGAAACGCTGCTCCGCTCGATGGCGCCTGTCATAGTGGCATTCAGCGGCGGTGTGGACAGTTCCTATCTGGCGTACAAGGCGAACAGCCTTCTCGGTGACCAGGCGCTTGCCGTGACGGGGGAGAGCCCGTCGGTTCCGAGCAGCCAGCGCGAAATGGCGCTGCGCCTCGCCAACGAATTTCATTGGCGTCATGAGATCATCAACACACAGGAAATCGAGCGCGAGGAGTACCGGGAAAATCCGCCGGATCGATGCTTCTTCTGTAAAGATACGCTATTCGAGCAACTTCTTCGGCTGGCGCAAAAAAGGGGCTTAGCCACCGTCGTCGATGGCTTGAACGCCGACGACCTGGGCGATTACCGCCCGGGACGCAAGGCAGCGGAGAAGCACGGCGTGCGCAGCCCGCTCATGGAAGCCGGATTGAATAAAGAGGAAATCCGACAACTCTCCCGCCAGGCGGGACTGCCCACCGCTGAGGCGCCGGCGTCTGCATGTCTGGCCTCGCGCTTCCCCTATGGGGTGCGCATTACTGCGGACAAGCTGCGCACCGTGGATCGCGGGGAAGAGGCGCTGCGTTCCATGGGCTTCAGGGTCTTTCGTGTCAGACACCATGAGGAACTGGTGCGTCTCGAATTCGGGAAAGAAGACTTGTTGAAAGCTCTGAATCCCGAGGTTGCTGCGCAGTTGACGAGTCTGTTTAAGGGGCTGGGCTATAAGTTTGTTACCCTCGACCTCGAAGGCTACCGCACGGGTTCCCTCAACGAGGTCCTTGTCACCCGGATCACTTGATCGGTCTTTTCACAGAAAGATCCCGGCATACCGATCCCTGGCGCCAGTTCCATGCGGTTGACACGATTTCCCCAATGGAAGAGTGTCTGGCGCTCCACCCCAGATTGTCTTTTGCCTTGGAAGGATTCGCGACCAGCTGCGGCGGATCACCGGGACGGCGCGGTTTCATCACGGTGGGAACCTCCCTGCCAGTCACTCTCCTCACCTCATCAACTACCTGAAGCACGGAACAACCCTGCCCCGTCCCGAGGTTGAAGGCGTCCGATGGGCGGCCGGCGGCCAGGTGTTCGAGCGCTGCCACATGAGCGTCGGCCAAGTCCACGACATGAATGTAATCTCGAATGCAGGTGCCATCGGGTGTCGGATAATCGTTGCCATAGATCTCTGCGCGCGCCCCGTTGCCCAGGGCAATCTCGAGGAGGCGAGGGATCAGGTGCGTTTCGGGAACATGCCACTCCCCGATGCCGGCGTCGTGAGCGGCTCCGGCGGCATTAAAATAGCGTAAAGCGACAAAGCGGATGCCATGGGCATTCTGGTAATCGCGCAACATACGCTCGATTACCATTTTGGTGACTCCATATGGATTTACCGGATCCTGAAGCGTTAACTCATCGATCGGCACGCGGGCGGGCAGTCCATAGATGGCGCAACTCGAGGAGAAGATGATGTGCTCGACGCCGTGTTTCTGCATGGTAACGAGCAGGTTCAGCGCATTGAGGATGTTATCGTGATAATATTTATGCGGATTTCGAAATGATTCTTCAACCAAAGCATGAGAGGCGAAATGAATGACGGCCGAGATCTTCTGCGACGAGAAAGCCGCATCCAGGTCGCCCGCCCGGCCCAGATCTCCCTGGAAAAAAGGAATGTCGCCAACGAACTCGCGGTACCCTGTGGTGAGGTTGTCGAAGCCTAGCGGAGCATAGCCTGAAATCTTCAGAGCGCGTAGTGTATGGCTGCCGATATAGCCGGCGCCGCCGGTCACTAGAATTCCGTGCATGCCTTGTTCCTAAAAAGTAGCGAGCGAGCGCAATCGGTGCACAGTTCAAATCACTTTTCGACGGCTTCCAGAGTCTGCTGTATTACTTCTTTCACTTCTTCAATCTTGAAGGGTTTGGCCAGGTAAAGGTTGCTGTTGTCTTCGAAAAACAGGCGTGTTTCGGCGCTGACCGTGTCTCCGGTTATGAAAATGATGCGCTTGGCCAGCTGGGGACGCTTCTCCTTGATCCGCTGGAAAAGTTCGCGGCCGCTCATGTTGGGCATCTTGAAATCAGTGATGACCAGATCGTAGTCGTTATGCATCACTTTCTCCATCGCGGCCAGGCCATCTTCAGCGGTATCGACCTGAATGGGGAACATTTTGAAGATTTCGATGAAGAAATCGAGGATGTACTTCTCATCGTCCACGATCAGGATGCGCTTGTCGCGGATCAGGCGATCGAATTGCAGCGCTTGGGGCATGAGCTGCGGGAAGATGGTCGCATCGTCAATGAGCTTCGTAATAATCGGGAGCTCGATAACAAATGTGGCCCCTTCCCCTGGTTTGCTGATCGCGTAGATGTTGCCGCCGTGCTCTTTGATGATGCCGTAGGACAGGCTCAGTCCGAGACCCGTTCCTTTACCGACCTCTTTGGTAGTGAAAAAGGGATCGAATATTTTGGAAAGCTGCGCTTCGGGAATCCCCGGACCATCATCGACAAATTCAACAAGGATATTGTTGTTCGGCAGATCCGCGTGCGATCGTATCACCAGCCGGCCGCGGCCGTGAGCTTGCAGCATCGCGTGTTCGGCGTTGGTCAGGATATTCAGGAAAACCTGCTGCAGCTGATGCGCATCGGCGATGGTCTTGGGCAGGTTGCGGTCCAGCTCGCGGACGATTTCGATGTTGTTGACCGCGAGTTCATAGTTTCGCAGTTCGACGGTGCGCTCCAGCATGTCATTCACGTTCGACAAATTGCGCTCGGGCTTTTGTTTGCGCGCAAACGAGAGGAGATTCTGAACGATTTTTTGACAGCGCAAGGCCAGATTATTGATCTTGAGGAGGCTGTCGCGTGCCCGCTCGTCGAGATCCTTGCGCAGCTGCAGCAGCTGAGAGTAACCCATGACGCCTGTCAGCGGATTGTTCAGTTCGTGAGCAATGCCGGAGATCAGCTCGCCGATGGCCGACAGCTTCTCCGACTGAATGAGTTGCTGGCGCAGCAATTTTTCATTGCTGATGTCCTTGGCGACGTGGATGGATCCGACCAGGCGATTGTTCTTGTCATACCAGGGACTGACGGAAATCTGGAAGGTGCCGCCCATGGCCACGAGCTCACATTCTTCGACTATCAGATTTTCCGACTGGAGCGCTTCCATATGCCGGCAGGGGCTGAAGCTCAGCTGGGCCGGATTGTAGATCTCCGAGCAGAACTTGCCGATCATCTTCGGCGGTGTCGTTTTCAAGCGCCGTGCCAGGGCGACGTTGGCGCGAATAATCTTGCCCGTCGTGTCATGGACCGAAACGCAATCCTGCATGGCATCGAAGGTGGTCTCCCACTCCTTCTGGCTGCGGGAGACGACCTGGAACAGGCGGGCATTTTCCAGCGCGATTGCGGCCTGATGAGCCAGCGTTTCGGCGCGCGATATCTCTTCCTGGGTGAAGGTGCGCTCGGCGGATTCGTCGCTGCAAATCAGAACGCCGATGGTCTGTTCCTTGGCGATCAGGGGCGCGAAAATTGCTGCCCGCCAGTGCATGGCCTGCATCACCCTCGGATTGAAGGGCTCAAGCCGCGGTATGTCTTCGACAGCGATCACACGCTGCTGCCGCAAAGCGCGGACGGCAGTGGATTCCTCGGAGAGCATGATCTCGACATCCTGGATTTTCAGACCCTCCTGTGTGGATGCCGATCCGATCAAGCGCTGCTGGCGTTCGTCGCGCAGAAACAAATGGCACTGTCGGGTCTTTACCAGGCGGCGCCCTTCGATTACGATCCGCCGAATGATGTCCTCGAGGTCGAGGCTCTGTGAAACGATCTTGTTCACCTCGTGGAGCGCGACGAGATCCTCAGAAAGTTTGTCTGCCTGCTGGCGCAAGCGCGCGGCCGCGACCGAGGCGCCGAGCAACTCAATCAATGTTGAGGAGAGGGGTTCCTGAGTTCGGTCAGCCGCCTCCTGCTTGCCGGCCGCAAGCGCCAGCGTGCCGAGTACACGATTCCCCGACCCCAAGGGGTACAGTGCGAAAAACTGGAGCCCCCCCGCCTGCAATGCTTTCACGAGGGCATGTGCCCCGCAGCGGGGAAGATCCTTCATCTCCAACGACCGGTTCTGAATCAGCTGCGGCTCGGCAAGACACTCGATTTGTGAACTTTCCAGAGCCGCTATCGCATCCTCGCTGAAGCCTCGATAGAGCGAGAGTGGCTGCGCGTCGGGAGCGGAAGACAGTCGAATGGCACCCGCATCCATTCCCAACACAGCCAGAATTTCCTCCAATGCGGCGGCCAGAGCCGTGTCCAGATCTGCGGATCCGTGGATGATGGCCGAAATCCTACGAACCACGGCGTATGCATCCTGACTTTTCGGGCGACGCCGCTGCTGTGGCGAGATGGCCAGGGCCGCGAGGGCCGGAGTAAGCGCCAGCAGCAGCGAAATAGGGAGTCCGACGGCCGTTGAGTTCACAAGATCCACTATCATATCGATGATTCCGGGCAACAACCAAAGCGTCGCTCATTATAGAAACGCCACGGAGCGATTGCCAGGAGAATCGAAAGAACCGGAGCCGGGAGGACGCGACAAAGACCACTACGACGCGCGTCACATGGTTAACCTTGTTTCGGGCGCCAGTTTTTCAACGGCCAATTGGGTGAAACAGGTGGCCATTCACTTTCCAGGCGGGGCAGGCTTAGGGGCGAAATAGCCGATGCGAAAGCGCACCTTTTGCCCCGCAGCGGGAGGCGGGTCGAGAGCGATTCTGATGCGCCGCCAGGAGCCATCTCGCGCGGCATTGGAGGAGATATAGCTGATGCTGTATTGGTTGCGCAGCTCGAAGGCGATCTGGGACACGATCTTGTGGATGTCGTTGATATCCTTTGGGAAAAATGCCTTCCCACCGGTCTCGTCGGAGATTCTCTGCAGTGCGTCATGAGCCTTTTCCGGCTCGCTTTTCGTCCAGTGGCCAAAAAGCCCCTTATCGGGCACCTCATTGAGATAGCCGATTGCGTAAACTTGAACGTCGGATTCCTGTACCTTGGCAACCATCTCGTCCAGCTTGTAGTAGCTGTCGCGATCTTCACCATCGGTGATGACGATAACTGCCTTTTTCGGCTTGGATCCGGATTGTGCTTTCTGCACGCTGAGGTAGATGGCGTCCCAAAGAGCAGTGCCGCCCGTGACAACCGTGTTATTGAGATCGTCGTTGATCAAGTCGACATCGTTCGTGTAGTCCTCGAGCAGCTGGACTTCTTCATTGAATCCGATCAGGAACACTTCGTCGTTGGGATTGCTGGAGCGCATAAACGCCAGCGCAGCTTTCGTAACATCATCGAACTTATTGCGCATGCTGCCGCTGGTGTCGATGACGATCCCCAGGCTGACTGGTACGTCCTCCTGTGAAAAAGACACGATGTTCTGATTGATATTGTCTTCAAATACCTTGAAATTATCTTTCTTGAGCCCGCTGATGAATTGACCATTCTTGTCGACCACGGTCGTGTGCACGACCACCATGTCGACGTTGACCCCGATCTTAAAATCCTTCTGCGGATTTTGCGGCGGTTGTGGCGTAACGAGTTCGGGCTTGACCGGCTTCTTTCGATCGTCCTGCTGCTGGGTGGCCTTTTTCTGGTTCTGGCCTTGCCACGCCGAGGAGCGCAACGGGGCAAATAGCGTGGAGCAGAACAGCAGTAGGAATGATGCCGCTACAACAGCCCGGCGCCGGGCCTCAATTCTTCGCGGCATAGTACCCTTCCTTGGCGTGTACGCTCAGTTTGGGCAGCCCCTCGGGAGGATCGAGTTTAACCTGAATCCTGCGCCATTTCCCGTCGTGGGCCTTGTTCGTGGGATTGTAGCCAAGGACATACTGGTGGCGCAATTCTGCGTGGATGAGATCGATGTAGTAATCGAGCTCGTTAAAATTGTTGGGGAAAAAGGCTCTGCCGCCCGTCAGCGAAATAATGCCCTGGATCAGGGATCGGCCGTATCCCAGCATCCCCTGTTCTCCGACCGCATAAATCTGAACGTCGGATTCTTTCGCGAACTCCCGCACTTCAGATATGGAGTAGCGGCTGCTGTTGTCTTCGCCGTCCGTGATCAGAATCAAGGCCTTCTTTTCGTTCTTGCCCGCCTTGATCTGATCGAGCCCCATGTACACGGCGTCGTAGACTGCGGTTCTTCCTCCCGCCTGTTTGAAGGCGATCTGGTTGCGCACGGTCGAGCTTCGACTCGTAAAGTTCTGGACCAGGGAAGTCCTTTCGTTGAATGTGATCAAGGCATACTCGTCTTGTGGATTTCCGGATTCGAGGAAGCGGACGATGGCATTCTTAGCCTTCTGGATGTTGTTGTTATCCTTCATGCTGCCGCTGACGTCGAAGATGATACCCACACTGACAGGGGCCGACTCCATCGTGAAGTGGGCGATGCTTTGCTCGACTTTATCTTCGAAAACCTTGAAGTGCTCCTTCTCGAGACCCGTTACGTAACGGTTCAAGGGATCGGTCACCGACACCTTCAGGAAGACGGTTTCGACGCCGACGCGGAACACAGGTGTTTGGGATTTCTGCGGAGTTGCCTGGCCGCGAATATACGCGCCCGCACAAAAAAACATCACAACGGTGATTACAGCTAATCGTGCGGTAATGCGGTCTGCCACCTTGACCTCGCCCAAAGTTTACGCCAGGGAACGCATGGACGCAGGCTCCTTACCTAGATTCTAGCAGACCCGGTCCAGCTGTCAAGAAATCCCTCACGGCACTTTTTGGCAGGAAAGGCAAAAGATCAAAGCAGAGGTCGCAGAGAAAAGTCCTTCGAAGCCAAAAAGATTTCTGCGATCTCTGCGTTTAGGTTTTTGCTTTCGATCGGGCGGCATTCGCTGGTTTACTCTTGCAGCCGGTCAAGGAACTCGAGACCGACCAGAACCTCTCTTGGTTTTGATCCCTCAGCCGGTCCGACCAGACCGTTGCGATGCATCGTGTCCACCAGCTTGGCCGCCCTGCCGTAACCGATGCTTAGCCGGCGCTGGAGCAACGAGGTAGAGGCTCGTCCCTCGCTGACGACAATGCGCACGGCATCCTTGTACACCGCATCCTCGAACTGGTCGTCCATGGGATTGCCGGCCTCGTCGAGCTCCTCATCTTCTCCATAGGTCAAAACGGAATCGTCATAGGTCGGACGCCCCTGTTTGCGCAAATGCTCTACGATTTGCTGCGCTTCTTTTTCACTCACATACGCGCCATGAATACGGGTAAGGCGCGAAGTGCCGGGTGGAATGAAGAGCATATCTCCATTGCCAAGCAGTTGTTCCGCCCCATTGGCGTCGATGATGGTGCGCGAGTCTACCTTGGTGGCGACTTTGAAGGCGATCCGGCTTGGGAAATTCGCTTTGATGACGCCGGTGATGACATCCACCGAAGGTCGCTGGGTCGCGAGGATCAGATGAATGCCAACCGCTCGCGCCATGGCGGCCAGACGGGAGATCGATTCCTCAACTTCGCGAGACGAAATCATCATCAGGTCTGCCAATTCGTCAATGACTAGGACGAGGTACGGCAGAGTGGTTTCGAGTTCGCCCTGATCATGGTTCTCGGCTTCAAGGAATGACAGCTGTTTGGCGGCGGAGCGCACCAGCGTATTGTACTGGTCGATATTTCTGACACCGCGGAGGGCGAGCTTTTTGTACCGGGACTCCATCTCGCTGGTGGCCCACCGCAGGGCATTGGCTGCCTCCTTCGGGTCCGTGACGATGGGAGTCAGGAGATGCGGAATGCCGGCATAGATGCCAAGCTCCAGGCGCTTGGGATCGATAAAAATAAATCGAACTTCTTCGGGTGTTGCCTTGTAGAGGATCGAGGTGATCATGCAATTGAGCGCGACACTCTTGCCGGCCCCGGTGGCGCCGGCAATGAGCAGGTGAGGCATGCGCGCCAGCTCGGTTACATAGACGTTCCCGTTGATCAGCTTGCCCAGCGCCAGGGTGAGCTTGGATGAAGATTTGCGAAAGACATCGGACTCGACCAGTTCTCGAAGCATGATGGTTTCGCGCTGGGCGTTGGGGATTTCGATCCCCACCGTGGCCTTGCCGGGGATGCGGTCGATGCGGATGGATTCGGCTTTTACTCCAAGGCAGAGGTCATCTACCAGGCCGGTAATCCTGGAGTATTTGACGCCGGCATCCGGTTTGAATTCAAAAGTGGTGACCACGGGGCCCGGGTGGATCTGCGTGATGCTGCCATGGACATCAAACTCCGCGCACTTTTCGGCGAGCTGACGAGCCCGTTCCATCAGTTCCGCCTCATCGACGGCAAAATGTCCTTCCGCGGCCGTCAGGAGATCGACCGAGGGCAAGACAAATGTTTTTGCGGAGCGCGGCTGCTTCTCCTCGGCAGCAGGTCGTGTCTGGATCGGCTGCGTGGGGGGGACGATCGAGGGAGCGCGCGCTTCTGCGGGGATGGGAGGCATGGGAATCGGTCTGATGGGAGCGGGTCGAGGTTCCGGTTCAGGTGCCTTCGGCGCGGAAGGTGGCGGCAGAACGACCGCGCGGATGGGTTTGCGATTTTTGCGCCATTCCTGAAATCTCCGCCACATGCTCATGCGTGGCGGTTTCTCCTCGCTAAGCTCACGATTAAAGATCGATGCAAACGAAAACGAGGTGGCGGCCAGAATGCCGAGAATGAATGTCCCGACAATCACTACAATGGTACCGGTCGTGTTCAGGTTGCGCACCAGGGCGTCGGCCAGAAGTTTGCCGAGCATCCCTCCGGGCTCAAAGCTGAGGTCGGCGATCGGGAAAGGAAAGACATGCAGGGCTGTGGACGCAACGCATACCAGTAACACAAAGCCCAGCGTGCGCATCAGCGGCGCACTGATCGTCCGGCCGCGGATCAGCTTCCAGCCCAGTACCGTCATGGGCACCAGGAGCATGAACGCCGGCAGGCCAAAGCCTTGATACAGCCAGTCGCCCACGTAGGCACCAATCCAACCGGCCCGGTTAATGGCATGAGTATTTTCAGATGCCGTATTGAAGTTCGGGTCGTGCCGGCTGAAGGTGATCAGGCAAACCAGCAGCAAAACCGTGAGCATCAGGAGCAAGACGCCGAAAAACTCGTGCCGTTTTGCCTCCGTTTCCTTGCGCATGTCCGTCAAATCCTTCTCACGAAAATTGGGTGATATTCCGCATGTATAAGTCCTTGCCATTTAGGCAAGAAAAGCAACCGCTCAACGCAGAGGCCGCAGAGAGCGCGGAGAAAATAATGAACCCTGGAGTAGTGGGAAAGAGCGAAAGGAAGAGACGGCCTCCTGCGGGTCCGAAGGGCCCGGCGAAGCCGGCAGGTTTGACCCTGAGCCCCGGAGGAAGCGCGGCAGAGGACCTCTGGAAAGTCCCTTTTTCCCAGAACGCGTTTCCCCCGGGGCTCAGGATCAAACCTGCCGCAGGAGGCCTTCTCCTCCTTTCGCTCCTGTACGAGTTTGACGGTGTCCCCTTTCTTCCTTTGCGTTTTCTCTGCGTGCTCTGCGCCCTCTGCGCTGAGGCTTTTGGTCCCGCCCCGCCCGTGTGCGGGGGCTCCTAGATTTCCAGAATGACGGGAACAATCATAGGACGGGTTGCGGTGCGTTTGCGAAAAAATCTTTTCAGATCCGCCCGCACCATCTCCGAAAGAACCAGCGCGTCAACCCGTTCTTCTTTGCTGCACTCCTCGACTGTGGCGAGGATGACCTGCCGCGCTTCCGCCATCAGCGCCAGGCCGCCGGTTTCCTCGATGTGTCCCCGGCTCACAAGCTCAGGCGTACCTTCCACAAGACCGGTGGATTTGCTGATCAGCACGACGGCGAGGACGACTCCCTCTTCCGACAGGTGCTGCCGGTCTTTGACCACCAGCTCATCGAGTTCTGCAAGGCCCCCCGCATCAATGAGCCGCCTGCCGACCGGCGCACGGCCGCTCACTTCGATGGCATCTGGAGTCAAAGCAATTACATCCCCGGTTTCTGCGATTAAGATATTCTCCCAGGGAATCCCGGTCTCTTCTGCGATCAGGGCGTGGTTATAGAGTTGGCGGTACTCCCCGTGGATGGGGACAAAAAAGCGCGGGCGGATCAAGTTCAGCATTAGCTTGAGTTCTTCCTGGCTGGCATGACCCGAAACGTGAACCATGCCGTGGCTCTGATCATAGATCCTGGCCCCTCGCCGGCAGAAGTGATTAATAAGATGTGAGATCCGGGACTCGTTCCCCGGGATGGCGCGCGCGCTGAAAACGACGGCATCCCCGGCTTCAACGCCGAAATCCTTGTGCTTCCCAAGCGCCAGGCGCGACAAAGCCGAGGCGGGCTCACCCTGGCTGCCGGTGCTCAGCAGAACCAGTTCTTCCGTGGGCAGTTTCTCGGCTTGCTGAGCCGTGATCAAGAGATCCGGCGGTACACTGAGATAGCCTAGTTCGCGGGAAATTGCCACATTCTGGACCATGCTGCGACCGATCGGCACGACCTTGCGGCCAAACTGAAGTGCGAGGTCCAATATGATCTGCACTCTGTGGCTGCTTGATGCAAAACAGGCCATGACGATTTTGCCCCTGGTCCTGTGAAAAACCGGCTCCAGGTTGCGATGAACATCACTTTCCGAGGGGGTGTAGCCGGGTCGCTCGCTGTTGGTGCTATCGGAAAACAGCGCGAGGACTCCGTGATCCCCGATCGCGGAGAGTCGGGCATAATCACTCAGTTGGAGATCAGGCGGAGCCTGGTCGAATTTAAAGTCGCCCGTGTGGACTATCGTGCCCATAGAAGTTGTCAGGGCTATCGAAACAGCGTCCGCTACGCTGTGTGTTACTCCGAGAAACTCCAGGCTCATGTCCGCAATTTCGACCTTGTCCCGAGGATGGATAGGACGCAGGTCTGCGCGATCCAATACCTCCTGTTCCGCAAGACGCCCCCTGGCAAATCCCAGGGTCAGCGGTGTGCCATAAACGGGAACTTCGATTTCGCGCAGAAGAAAAGGCAGCCCTCCGATGTGATCCTCGTGGCCATGGGTCAGGATCACGGCACGGACTTCGTCCTTGTGATCCAGGAGGTATTTGAGATCGGGAATCACGAGATCCACGCCCAACAGTTCATCCCTGGGGAACATCAGGCCGGCGTCGATGACAACGATATTGCCGTGATGGCGAATCGCCATCATGTTCATCCCAAATTCCCCCAACCCCCCCAGGGCCACAACTTCCATGCAGTCGTCATTCATCACGAGTTCATCCCTCAAAGGAACAAGTGTAACATATTACATGACTTTCGTTGTTTCGCAGCCTTGGGAATTTTCCCCGGACTCGAGGGCTATGCTCTGGAGGTCTGGGCGCTGAAATCACGGAATACCTCGGCCAGGTGCTCATACTCCCCGACCGAGAGATCTTCTGCGCGACGCCTGCCGTCGATGCCGGCAAGGTTGAGAATGGCTTCTGCCAGAGGTTCCAATTCCGGGTCCTGCCCAAGGGAGTTGGCAAGTTTCTTGCGGCGATAGGCGAAGGCGGCCTTGGTAATCCTCAGAAAGTAGCTCTCTGAATCAGGCGTGCGACTCCCATTGCGAGGCCGTAAGGTGATCATTGCCGATTGAACCTTCGGTCTGGGCACGAAGCATGCGGGGGAAACCTTGAGCCCCAACCTGGTCTCGCAGAAGTGTTGGCAGAATACCGAGAAGAATCCATAGTCCTTCGAGCCGGGAGCCGCATTGATCCGCTCAGCGGTCTCGAGTTGAAGCATAAATACCATATCTTCAATTGGCAACCCCTGTAACAGTAGTTTTTCAATGATGGCGGTGCCGATGTTGTAGGGCAGATTCCCGACAATCCTCAGGCGCACTCCGGGGGACAGGTAGGGAGAGGTAATGGCTGCAAGATCCGCGTGCAGGGCATCCTGTCCGAGGACTTCGGCGTATGGATACGGTGCCAGAGTCCGAATAAGAGCCGGAATTAGGTCCTGGTCGATCTCCATGACAACAAGCCTAAGAACCTCTGGCGCCAATCTGGTGGATAGGGCGCCTTCGCCCCCGCCTATTTCGATCATGAGATCATTACGGGTCGGGGAGATGAGCGCGACGATGCGGTTCAAAATTCCTGTATCTCTAAGAAAATGTTGCCCGTAACGCTTCTTGGGGATCGTTTTCATTTGACTTGACAAGGTTATATCCGGCTCACATAATTATCGGTCGCTCGGAACGAAAGGTTGTGCGCTTGCTATCATAACTCTAGGAGGGATACGATTATGAGTGGAAAAGTTGGGGAGGTTGGGGATCAGAATTTTGAGACGGAAGTATTGAATTCTACCGTCCCGGTTCTTGTTGATTTCTGGGCTGCCTGGTGCGCACCTTGCCGGATGCTGGCGCCGGCGGTAGAGGCGGTTGCCGAGAAGTACGAGGGCAAAGCCAAAGTTGTAAAGCTGAACGTAGACGAAAATATGGTCACTGCCGGAAAGTACAACATCCGGGGAATTCCCACCCTTCTTCTCTTTAAGGGCGGTGTGATCAAGGAACAGATCGTGGGCAACACGACCAAAGACACGATCTCCAAGATGATCGATAATCACCTGTGATCCGGCCGCACAAGAGGGACATCCCGCCCCGCCACTGCTAGTCTGCAGCAGATTGCGAGAGCAATAAATAAACGGAATGCGCCATCTTGACATGATGCATACGAGCTTCTCCGACAAACCGAGACCTTTTTCATGGCCAATCTGATCGTCGTGGGTGCCCAGTGGGGCGACGAAGGAAAGGGCAAGATCGTCGATCTGCTTACTCGGCATTTCGACGTCGTGGCGCGCTATCAGGGCGGCCATAATGCCGGCCACACCATCCGCGTCGCCGGCAAGAAATTTGTCCTCCACCTGATACCCTCGGGAATACTCCATCCGGAGAAGATCTGTATAATCGGCAATGGCGTGGTCCTCGATCTCGAGGCTTTAAAGCAGGAAATTGAAATGCTCGCTGCTGCGGGCATAAGCTGCCGCAACCGCCTATTCATCAGCAATCGCTGCCACCTGATCCTCCCCTATCACCGTGCCGTCGAAAATGCCGACGAAGAACGCCGAGGCAGCCGGCGTATCGGCACGACCAATCGAGGTATTGGCCCTTCCTACGAAGACAAGATTGGCCGTCGTGGATTGCGGGTCTGTGATCTGGCAACTCCAGAAGTGCTGCGCGCCGCCCTGGCCGACATGGTGCGCGAGAAGCAGTCACTTTTGCCCCGCGGGACGCAGCTGGTTTCGACGGATGAGCTGTATGAAAAAGTCCGAGGGCTGACCGAGGAGCTCTCCTCCTATTTTGCCGACACGGCGTTTTATCTGAATCGCTCCATGGACGAAGGGAAGCATGTGCTCTTCGAAGGGGCTCAAGGAACGCTCCTCGACATCGATCATGGCACCTACCCGTTCGTCACCGCATCGAGTGCAACCGCGGGCGGAGCATGCGTCGGCACGGGCGTGGGGCCTACGCGCATCGATGGCGTGATTGGGATCGTCAAGGCTTATACCACGCGCGTCGGTGAGGGACCGTTCCCAACGGAACTGACCGATAAAATCGGCGAATCGATCCGCAGCCGCGGCCAGGAATTCGGAGCCTCGACCGGTCGCCCGCGCCGCTGCGGGTGGTTTGATGCCGTAGTGGTCCGCTACGCGCGTATGATCAATAACCTCGATTCGCTGGTCGTCACCAAACTGGATGTGCTGGACCATCTTTCGGAGATCAAGATCTGTACGGGCTATCGATATCGAGGGCAGCTGCTTGATTCGTTCCCTCCCGAAATCCACCTGCTGGAGCAGTGCAAACCCGAATACATGACCGTTGTGGGATGGAAACAGCCCACCGCGGGAACCAGCGACTACAACGACCTGCCCGTGCTCGCCAAAGACTACTTGAAGCGCGTCTCCGATCTCGTCAAAACTGAGATCTCAATTATTTCCACGGGGCCGGATCGGACGGAAACAATTTTTACATCGTCGGATACGCGGCTGGCGTGTTGGCTCTAGAGATTAATCCCAAATCCCCCAATATGTTATGCTGCCGTTGCCATCTGGTCACAATTTATCCTGGTTTTTGAAACCTTTTCTCCAAACATGTCATTAACTTGGTGAGCGTTGCGATATAGCTCCTGTTCACGAAGATGTGGCGACGAGAGGGGGTAGAAATGAAAAAAGATGCGCTTTACATAGCCGTAGCGGCGCTCTCCGCCGGGTTGATATGCGGCGTTGCCGGTATGGCTCAGGACTTTCAAAAGAGCTACTCCATGGCACCGGACGGCACCATCCGGATCCGGAGCATTTCGGGAGAGGTCAGGGTCCAGGGCTACGATGGCACCAAGGTTGAGGTGGAGGGTTTTAAGGTGGGGCGTAACCGTGATCAAGTTGAGATCGTGGATCGGAGCACGGAGAACCGGATCGACGTGGACGTCCATTACCCTGAGAACTGCAATTGCGACGCCAGTGTCAACTACCGGGTGCGCGTGCCGCGCAACGTCAAGTACAACTTCGATCTCATCCGCTCGATCAGCGGCAATGTTTACCTCACAGACGTGAGCGGCCGTGTGAAAGCGGAAAGCATCAGCGGTCTGGTTCAGCTGCAGAATATCAGCGGCGCGGTGAGCGCGTCGTCGACCAGCGGCAATGTAACTGTGCAGAATGTCAGCGGGGTGGTCAGCGCCTCTTCGACCAGCGGCAATGTGGATGTGTATCTGAAACAGATCGAAGGCCCCGGGGATATGGAGTTCCGGTCCATAAGCGGGAGCGTGCACGTCAAGGTCCCGTCCATGCTGGATGCCAATGTGACCATGTCCACTTTGAGCGGCAGGCTGATGACGGATTTCGAGATTGAGGTTCAACAGAGGCGCTATGCTCCCGGATTCTCGGCACGTGGCCGATTGGGAGCCGGTACGCACAACATTCGGATCACGAGCGTTTCCGGGCGGGTTAGCCTGGTCAGGGATGTGGGGAAAGACTAGGAGCCCGTCCGAGAATTAGGAGGGGCCGCGTTCCGAGCGCCGCGGTGGCAGATGCAAGGCGGCGCGACGCAGGCGATGTCTCGGTACATCGTCGAGGAGCGCCAACGCCGCAGATGCCCCCGCGCCGCCGGAACCCGAAGGGCGCATGGGGGTTGTGGGGCGATCTCCGCGTTGCTCGTCGTCAACGATGTGCACCGACATCGCCTCCTCCTCGCGCCTTGAGCTCGCCCCGCAAGCCCCATGCGCGCGACCCCTTCTAATTCTCGGACGGGCTCCTAGGGCACACCTCGACCGGACGGGCGCTTGGCAGGCATCCGGAAGCCATACGGGCGAAGCTGCGCATTTTTGCCGAGGGCGTGTGTGGGCGCCCGGCGGAGCCCGGGATTCGAAAGGATCCTCTGCCTTGCACCGCTCGCTTTCCCGATGGCGCAGGATGCGATCGAGTAACCGTATGCTGTCCAAATTGGGGAAGTCGAAAAATACGCAATTTGGACAAGTCTGGAATGATCTTCCTCCTTATTGATGATATTCTCTTCCGGCCAAGGAGAACAGCCACCATTCGAAATCGGGGTTTCTCATGATCAGGCAGCTCTTAACCTTGCTGGGAGGGCGGGCTCGGATGATTTCAGCCTCCAGGGTGATAAAAGCATTAGCGATGCAGGTTCGCAGTCTCAAGGATTTGTCCAGGCACCCCTTTCTTCTTCCTGCACTGGCAGGCGCATGGTTCCTGTATGTGTTCAGGGCAAATCTTCCGGCTCTGTTTCCCTTGCACTCGCTCGACTTTTACCTGCGTCGCACCGGCGCCTACGATGTGCTCCTCGTGCTCTGGTTCGCAGCCGCAGCTTACTGCGTGGGCAAACGCATCCTCCGACTGATCGGAGTCTCCGCGGCAGCCGGAGCTGAGGAGACTGCATTCTCGATGGCTGCGGGTATCATGTTTTTTTCATATCTTACAATGGTCTTGGCCTTCGTTCATGGGCTATACAGACCGGTTGCCTACGCGCTGCTCCTGGTCCCGACTGTAATCTGGCAAGCGGAAATGCGGCGCATCCCAGGAAACGTCTGGCGCGCCATGGTGTCGAAACTTAGAAGTGCGTCCTGGTCGGCGAGCGCGTGCGGGCAAGGATTTCTCTCCGTTTATGTTCTCTCCTCTCTTGGTGTATTGCTGCTTTCTGCCCTCGGACCATCGTTTGAATATGACGACCTGACTTATCATCTCACCGGACCCAAGAACTTTATCCAGAACCACAGATTTGTCCCCCTCCCGGACGTGCCGCTGGTGTTTTTCCCAAAGAACATCGAGATGCTGAATACGCTCGCGATGCTATGGCACTCCGATCTCACGGCAAAGATGGTGGTTTTCCTGCTCGGGTCACTCACGATGCTGGCGGTTTATGGCTTCTCGGTGCGATTTCTTTCGCGCGCCTCCGGCATGCCCGCTGTTGCCATTCTTGCTTCCTCCCCACTGTTCTTATGGGAAATGAAAACGGCACATAATGATCTAGGCCTTACCTTTTTTGTATTCCTTGGTGTGTACGCAACTGTCCTTTGGCTGCGAACCCGGGGGGTACCCTGGTTACGGTGGGCATGCTTCTGTCTGGCCTTCAGCCTGGGCGCGAAGTACTGGGCCATTCTTGCGCTGGCGGTGACCGCACTGCTTGTGTTTGTCGCGCGCCTGTGCCAGTCCCGGTCGGCGCTTCCGGCCATCAACGATGCCCTGAGGCTTGGGCTCTACTCGTCTCTGGGGCTTGTGCCGTGGGGCCTGGTGAACCTTTACTATACCGGCAATCCGGTCTTCCCTCTGCTCAACGGTGTGTTCCATAGCCCCTATTGGACCAGCGGGCATACACAAATGGCGCTTGGCGAAATGTTCCAGGGTGGGATCCGGATAACTCTCTCGAATTGGTGGGATCTCTTCAGGTTGCCGTGGGAGATGCTGACAGACCAGCATGGAAGATTCGGCGGCAACATCGGTCCGTGGTACGTCATGTTCCTTCCGCTCCTGTTGTTGTTCTCGGGAGTGAGTGCCGAGCTTTGGATCCTGGTTGGTTTTGGCACCCTATACTATGCAGGCTGGGCCGTAGGCGGACCGTGGGTGCGTTTTCTCCTCCCTGCTCTCCCCGCGCTCGCCACCGCAGCGGCCTTCGCAGTCGTGTGCTTGATTCGGCAGCTACGCGCCTTTCACCGGATCATGGCAATCACCGCGGCAATCTTTCTCGGCATGCTGGCCGTCCTGGCTTCCCCCTTTTTCGAAGACTATGGATCCTGGTCGCGTTATGGCTACGCGCCGATTTATACTCTTCCTTTCAAGTACCTGGCTGGTCACGAATCTAAGGACGATTTCCTGAGCCGTTTCTACGACGGATATAAAGCAGTTCAATACCTGAATCAGATCCCCGGCAGCAAGAAGGTCTTTTACGTGCACACGTTGCCGGATGGTTTCTACCTGGACGGCAAGGCCGCCTTCCACTACTCACCGTACACTCCTGGGCTGGTCGGCCAAAGCGCTGACTATATTTACCGGGTCTTGCGGCAAAATGGCGTCACTCATGTGGTGGTGGAGCAACCCAACCAACAGACCAGCCCCCTCAGCTCTCGAGAGAGCGAATTTACGCATCATTACCTGCGCAAGCTGTATCAGAGGAACGCACACATCGTGTACCAGCTTCTTCCAGGCAAAGTTGAGCAGGATGTGGTTTTCTACGATTTTCTGGACCATCTGGAAGAGGCTCGCGTGGAATTGAAGCAGCCGGGTAACGGCCGCCGAGCGAGTCGGGAAGTGCGCGCAATCGGTGACGACAGCCGCTATGCGATGGTGACGGTACCACGCTCTGAGGTGGAGTTCTCCGTCAGCATTCCTGATCATGCGATATTGAGCTTTGCGGCGGGAAGAGAAAATCCCGGCTGCAGAGGGAAGGCATCGTTTCAGGTCTGGATTTCCCCCTCGGAAGGGGACAGGCGTCTCGTGTACAACCGCGTCCTTGAGGGTGAGAGCAGCGGTTGGATTGAGGACCGGGTGGACCTGGCTGAGTATGCCGGGCGCCACGTGGCTGTTGTGCTTAAGACCGTGGAGGACTCACCTTGTTGCGATTATTACTGGGCGGATCCAGTGCTGATTGCCGGAAGCGACAGCGCGCAAAGCAACAGGACTCTCCAGGAAGCACTGGGAAGTCCGGAGCCAAATCCGGTTGTTTCAGGCGTCAAGGTAATGTCTGCCAAGGTAAAAGTCGGCCAAAGCTACGACACGTTTTTTTCCGGTCCGGCATTGACTTCGGAGACATACTTCGACATTCGCTATTTGTCTCCGGGCAGCTCTACTGATGAAGTGGCGTTCAACTGGCAACGAGGAACCTCATCGCGGCATATCGTCGGCCCGTCAACTCAGCCTGGGAAGTGGGTCTTCACGGGCATCCGCGCCCATCGCGGCGTTTTTGACCACGAGGGCGAATTCAATCCTCTTCGGATCACTCTGGAAGTGACTCGCTGATCTCATTGCCTTGCGCGGGTCTTCTTGATGGAGATTGGCCGGCCTGTTTTGTCGCCCACCACGCAGACTCCCTCCGCAAGCGGCACCACGCTGCACCTTGTCAAACTCAAGGCCGAATATGGGTTTGTGTATTACCGGCGGGATGTACCGTGAATCACTTCAAATCAAACTTCGCAAACTTCATCGCCTTCATCTTCTGCAGCACGTACTGCGCCGTCACCTTAAGCACGCCAAGGCCATAGACAACGCTTCGCGCAAAGTTGATTGACGAGGCGGCTGCGAAATATTTCGTGGGGCAAGTGACTTCGGCGATATCGTACCCTGCGTAAAAAATCTGCGCAATCATCTCATTGTCAAATACGAAATCATCGGAATTCGCATGGTAATTGATCTTTTCAAGCACCTCGCTGGTAAAAGCGCGGTACCCGGTGTGGTATTCGGAAAGTTTTTGGCGCATGAGGGTGTTTTGGATGAGGGTCAAAAACCGGTTAGAAATGTACTTATAATGCGGCATACCGCCACGCAGCGCACCCATCCCTAGAATACGCGAACCGAACACGACCTGGTAGAGTCCGCTGGCGATCATACTCGCGATTGCAGGAATGAGCTGTGGGGTGTACTGGTAATCCGGATGCAGCATGATGACAATATCCGCGCCCAGCGAAAGCGCGGTATCATAGCATGTCTTTTGATTGCCGCCATATCCCCGGTTCTTGGGGTGCTGTACCACATGTTTGATCCCAATAGAATGGGCAAGGTCAGCAGTGCCATCCTTGCTGGCATCATCGACTAGGACCACCTCATCGACAATGTCGCGCGGGATCTCCGCATAGGTCTGCTCAAGCGTGGATTCGGCATTGTAAGCAGGAAGAACAACCACGATTTTCTTATTGTTTATCATTAATCACTCCTTGTGCTCACCGGTTGCGGCACCCACTTGGTCAACCTGAATGCCCAAACACATGCCACGGCGACGCTGGTTCCCAAAAGCACTCCGACCGCGACATCGAACGGAAAATGCCCCCCCATGTACATACGGGAATATTCAACAAGAAATGCAACGCCATACCCATAATAAAAAACACCGCCACACATGAACGCAAGCAGCGTTACAGCGACAAAGGCGGTCGCGGTATGGCCCGAAGGAAACGAGTTGTGGCGCAATACTTCACCCACAACATGTACTTTTGGTGCCGAACGGCCAGTTTCTCCTTATAAGCGTTTCAGAACTCCTGACATGGGATTATAGCGGAATTGTGCAGGCGCGTACCTGGAACCTTAGTTGCTGATCCGACCCGGGGTACCGGCATTGGTGCTCAGTCAATTGCTGGCAGAGTCTCCTCAAGACCTGAGT
>JBGQNR010000106.1:0-20119 GCA_041501225.1 Acidobacteriota bacterium | reverse complement strand
TCAAGGCGCGAGGAGGAGGCGATGTCGGTGCACATCGTTGACGACGAGCAACGCGGAGATCGCCCCGCAATCCCCATGCGCCCTTCGGGTTCCGGCGGCGCTCGGAACGCGGCCCCTCCTAATTCTCGGACGGGCTCCTAGCTTGCCCATGCAATTCAGCGAGATTTCCTATATGCGAGGATTGCCGCGTTCTTGCGCTCCCCGGTACCACGTCCGTAAACAAACCGTTTGGAAAATTCTTTTACAGTCCGATGTAATTTGTAAATCATTATATATCAAGTAAATATCTTGTATTTTATAATTCTATGACATTGAGTGTCATTTTCTGTTACACTTTTTTTATCTGCTTCGTTTCCTGGGGTTCAGCTCCGATTTCGCTAATATATTCTGCCCCAATCGCTTATAGGAAATATCTAAGATAACCTGCCTCGCGGCATGATTATTGCTCTCATTTTTTGGAGCGTCGCTGGGCCTGTCAAACAGCGATGTCAATGGCAACGCGCAGCCAGATCACCATCGGAGGAGTCGTACCTGAACCCTCCACGCTTTTCCTGCTTGGTCTCGGCCTTGCCGCGATGACGACGTTACAGCGCAGGAGAAAATAACAGGTCATTCGCCCTGGCCACCGACATTGGACGAGGCCGCTCTTCGAGCGGCCTTTAGGGTGTAGCTGTTGTTGGTTTGACCTAACCGTGATTTCCTGATGGCTTCATTGGGAGCGGGTCAGTCCGATAACGACAAAACGCCAGTCCTCGATCCGCCCGCACGCCATAACGTCTCCATCGGAGGTCACAGACTCTTGGTGAGCGAGGTCCGCATGAAAACCGGCACTGAGGTCCGATGGAACCCCATTTCACCAGAAACCGACTCCGCCAGGATTTTATCCAACGAGCGCGTTGGAAAATATTAAAGTGCCTCCGTTGCCCTGTGCCCCGTCGGATCACCAAACAGGTCAGAGCGTGATTCCCTGAGTAGCGCATTTGTCCGCGGCCGGGAATGCAATGCAAAAAACTCCCGTTCACTGTCCCAATCGGGCATAAAATCCTAGGGGTCGGCCAGGAAGGGATTCCCCTGGCAGGCAGAGGAAGTTGATGACCATGAAAAATGGCGATCGATGATCCACGGGATGCTATGAGCGTGATCCTCGTAGATGCTGGTGCGTCATGGCGTCAAAAGTCGGAGGTCGGATGTCGGAACTCGAAGGTCGGAATTACCCGGCGATAGCCGTCATCGGACCGACAGCGTCAGGCAAAAGCACCTTGGCATTGGCGCTGGCCGAGCGCTTTCACGCTGAAATCGTCGCTTGCGATGCGCTCCAGGTGTACCGGCACATGGATATCGGTACTGCAAAGCCTGGTGCGGATGAGCGCGGCCGTGTGCCTCACCACATGCTCGATTTGCGCGACCCGTGCGATGACTTTTCCGCAGGGGATTACCTGCGACTCGGCCGCGAGGCGCTGTCGGCAGTCAAAGCACGCAAACGCATTCCCATCGTGGTGGGCGGGACCGGATTGTATCTGCGGGCGCTGATCGAAGGGCTGTTCAAGGGGCCCGGGAGATCGGAAGCGCTGCGGCAGCGCATGCGCAGCGTGGTTGTCAGGCGAGGCCCAGAGATCATTCACCGCGCCTTGCGTCGCGTCGATCCGGCGGCGGCATCAAGACTCGCGCCCGCGGACGCCGCGCGCAACATCCGCGCCTTTGAAATCTACCTGCTGACCGGGCAGCCCATGAGCTGGTGGCAAAGCCAACCGAGAGACGGCCTGTCGGGATTCCGCTGGCTCAAACTGGGCCTTCTCTGGCCTCGTGCGCAGCTCTATGCTAGGATCGACCAGAGAGTCGAAGAGATGTTTCAGCGCGGCTTCGTTGAGGAAGTACAGGCGCTGATGGCTAGATTTCCCCGGGATTGCCACGCCTTCAAGGCCATGGGCTACCAGCAAATCGCCGGCCATCTCGAGGGCAAATGGAGCCTGGACGCGGCGATCGAAGATACGCAACGCGAGAGCCGCCGGTACGCAAAGAGACAAACTACGTGGTTCCGCTCCGACGGCGACATCTCGTGGTTGGACGCTACTGTGGATCCGGAAACGCTTCTCGATTCGGCTGCCGGCGCGGTCGCCGGATTCCTCGCCTGAGTGCGGGGAGCACTGCCGCGAACCGCCCGGCCAAAGCGGCACGTTCCGCCTTGACCCCTCGAACCCATTTTCCCTCTGCAGCGCGGCCCCGGCAGTGCTCCCTCGGCATCCTCTTGCCTGCATGTCCCGTACCGTTGAAATCCCACTGATCGACAAGCGTCTATATAACAACAAAACAATGACTTACATCATGCCTCGAGGCGGGCAATACCCAAGGGTTCCAGCCGAAATGAGCGGGCTTACTCACTTTCCAAAGAAGTGCTGATCGCGGTCCCGCCTTCCGGGCAGGGTGTTATTCGCGGGCTGTGGTTGATATAATTACAAATTCGAAGCCTAGGCCAGGAGAACTCCATGGAATTTCAGGCGGTGATCGGGCTCGAGGTACACGCCCAGCTTCTCACCAGCAGCAAGCTCTTTTGCGGATGTAGCACCCGGTTCGGGGCCTCGCCCAATTCACAGACGTGTCCGGTTTGCCTGGGGCTGCCGGGGGCCCTGCCTGTGCTCAACCAGGAGGCGGTGGCAATGGCTGTGCGCGCCGCTCTGGCGCTGGGCTGCACCGTCAATCCTCTGTCTGTTTTTGCGCGCAAAAACTACTTCTACCCTGACCTCCCCAAGGGATACCAGATCTCGCAATTCGATCTCCCGCTGGCGGAGCGTGGCCGGGCCAAGGTGCTCTCAGGCGAGAGGACAGAGGATGGGCACATCGTGAATCGGCGCGAAAAGACCTTTGGCATCACCCGGCTGCACCTTGAAGAAGACGCTGGCAAATCGCTACACGACGGCATGCCGGAATCCGATGCAAAATCCTACGTCAATCTGAACCGGAGCGGCGTGCCTTTGATCGAGATTGTGAGCGAGCCCGACTTCCGAAGCAGCCAGGAGGCTTTCGATTATCTGACGCACTTGCGCAAGACTCTACTCTACCTCGGCGTGTGCGACGGCAACATGGAAGAAGGAAGCCTTCGTTGCGACGCCAACGTCTCGGTCCGCACCTCGGAATTGGCAGAGTTCGGCACCAAGGTTGAGATCAAAAACCTGAATTCATTCCGGTTTTTGCAGCGCGCGCTCGAGTACGAGATCGAACGGCAGACCCGGGTCATCACGGCTGGAGGCCGGATTGCTCAGGAGACCCGTCTATGGGACGAAGCCAAGAGTTATACCGCCGTCATGCGGAGCAAGGAAGAGGCTCACGACTACCGTTATTTCCCGGAGCCTGATTTACCTCCTCTCAAGCTGGATGCATCGTGGATCGCTACGCTGAGAGACTCGCTGCTTGAGCTTCCGCACGAGAAGACCCTGCGCTTTATGATGGAGTATCAACTGTCGAGCGACGAAGCTTTGCAGCTCACATCGAGCCTTGCCATGGCCTCCTACTACACAGAATGCGCCCGGGAAGCGGGAAATCCGCGCGCAGCGCTCAACTGGATCACGGGGAATCTCGCCTATGCCCTCAAGAATTCGGGCAAGGAAATCGAGGCCTGCCCCCTGGCTCCGGCACGGCTGGCCGCGCTGATCCGCATGGTCGATGCGGGCCAGATTTCGGGAAAAATCGCCAAAACCGTCTTTGAGGAAATCTACCACTCCGGAGAGGAGCCCTCGGCTGTCCTAAGTCGCCTCGGCCTGACCCAAATCAGCGACGAAGCCTTGCTTGCAGCGGCTATCGACAACGCCCTGACCGCAAATCCAGGGCAGCTCGCTGAATACCGCTCCGGGAAAGACAAGCTCTTTGGCTACTTTGTCGGGCAAGTCATGAAAGAAACCAAAGGCCAGGCGAATCCGCAACTCCTCAATGACTTGCTGAAGAGGAAACTCAGGGAGTAGGAACCCGGGCGTCCAACCGTGTAGGAAGTCATGAGTCAGGCTTCAGAATGGGAGAAACTTCGTACATCGCTGCCCGTTGCCCGCGGCACATGGACGATCAACGGTAGTCTGCCTCGCGCCCTGTGCAGGCTTGTTCTGAATTCTGACGCCTGACTTCTTTCTCCTGTCTGCCTTGAACTATGATTTCAATACCCAGTATCCCTTAGGCCGGAGGTCAGAGGTCGCGATGAATCGATCCGAATCCCGCAAGCAGGCGGCGACACTGCGGCAACGGCAAATACGCTCCAAGGCGTATGCGCCACAACCTGACGGCCCCAGCCCGCGGTTCGTAGCCGATGTCATGCTGGGCCGCCTGGCCAAATGGCTGCGTATCGCCGGCTTTGACGTCCTCTACTCCAACCGTTTTACGGACGACGAATTAGTGGCCCTCTCACAGCAGGAAGGGCGAATACTGCTCTCCCGTGACACACGCCTGCTGGTGCGCAAGGCAGTAAAGCGATTCATCTTCCTCGAGAGTGAGGACATCCAATCCCAGATCAGCCAGGTGTTCAGGATCGCGCGTGTCACCAGCATGCCTGGAGTTTTGACCCGCTGTCTGTCCTGCAACGAACTCTTGATTGCAGCCGCGCGCGAGCATGTGCGGGATAAAGTCCCGCCCTTCGTTTATGAGACCCAGGCTAATTTCAAATCCTGTCCGAAGTGCAGCAAGATATATTGGGCCGGCACCCACAGGCGATCCGTGCTTCGAACGCTGGAGAAGCTCCTTTATTGGCAGACCTCTGAATTGCCGCCATCAGGATGAGAAAAGAATTCAGAATACAGAAGCCAGAATACAGAATGAGTCGGCCGGGAAAAAGCCTCAAAGACAAGTCCAAGCCAAACCACAATCTGACTTCTGAATTCTGAATTCTGTATTCTCAATTCTTTCTTCTAAATCTTGCCTCTCAACTTTGGTACAGCTCGTATATCAGAGTTCGTCAGGGATGGTATGATGGCAGCGAGGAGGCACAGCCGTGCTCACGCCAGCGCAGAAGCAGGAGGTGCTCAAGTTTGTTCGCCGTCAGTCGGCCCGGACTTTCACCTTCCGGGAAGTCGTGCGCTTTCTCAATCTCGACAGTGATGAACGGCGCAATCTTCAGCGCTATCTGGACGAATTGGATGCCCAAAACATCATTCATCGAATCAAGAGGGGGCAGTATGCCCTTCCTGCCAAGGAGGCACTGGTCTCCGGGATTCTAACTTGCCACCGGGACGGATACGGATTTGTGAGGCCGGAGGATCGCTCGACTTACAGCCAGGATATCTTCGTGCCCGCTCGCAACATGGAGGAAGCCCTGCACGGCGACCGGGTGCTGATCAAGGTATCCAGGAAGAAAAGGGTCGCGCGGTCCGGGCGTCGTGGGCGCAGAGATGAAGGCGAAGCCGAGGAGAGGCTCGAAGGGACGGTTCTTCGGGTTTTGGAACGCGCGCATCCCAGCATTGTCGGCCGCTACTACGAGCATCCGCGCTTCCCGATGGTGGTGCCGCTCGACACACGCATGTTTCGGGACATCCTGATTCCTCCCCGGCAGGGAAAGGACGCCAAAAACGGCCAGGTAGTGGTTGTGGCTTTGTCGGTGCCGCCGGGCCGGCATCAGCAGCCGCAGGGGCGCGTCATCGAGGTCCTGGGCTATCCGGGTGATAAGGACATCGAGTACCAGATCATCGAGCACAAGTACGGCTTGCCCGTAGCCTTCAGCCCGCAAACGCTGGATGAAATCACGGCAATTCCGGACCATGTCCTGGGCCACGAGGGCAAGGGACGCGAGGACTTCCGCGATGAACCTGCGGTGACCATCGATGGGGAGACCGCGCGCGACTTTGATGATGCCGTTACCCTGGAAAAGCTGCCGTCCGGGCACTTCGTTCTCGGCGTCCACATATCCGACGTTTCGTACTACGTCCGTGAAGGCACCGCCCTCGACGCCGACGCCTATGCCCGAGGCACCTCCGTGTATTTCCCTGATCGCGCCATTCCGATGCTGCCAACCAGGCTCTCCAATGGCATATGCTGCCTGAAGCCCAATGAGGATCGGCTCGTCTTCTCGGTAATCATGGAAATCGACGGACGCGGTCAGATCGTCAAATATCGTTTCACTGAGGCTGTCATTCATAGTCGGGCACGCATGACTTACACTTCCGTGGCACGGATCCTCGTGGACAGAGATCCGCAAGAACGCAGCCGTTATGCCGCGCTCGTGCCGATGTTTGAAACCATGGAGGAGCTTTGTATCCTTTTGTCCAGGAAGAGGTATCGCCGAGGGGCCGTCGATTTCGACTTGCCGGAGGCGGAAATTGAATTCGACCGGAACGGAAGGGTGATCCGCGTGGCTCCTGCGGAACGGAATATCGCGCACCGCATCATCGAAGAATTCATGCTGCTCGCCAATGAAACCGTGGCAGAACAGCTGACGCAAACAGGCGGTCCTGCCCTGTATCGGGTGCACGAGGAGCCTGACCCGCAGAAAGTCCGGGACTTTGCCGAGTTCGCACTTGCCCTGGGATATCGCCTCGAAGACCACAACGGCGAGTACCGTCCCTGCGACTTCCAGAAGTTCGTGGCGCAACTCGAGGGCAAAACCGAAGGCCGGTTTCTCTCCTACCTGATGCTGCGCTCCTTCATGCAGGCTCGTTACTCCGCTGAAAACAGCGGCCACTTCGGGCTCGCCACCCCGCAGTATACCCACTTCACTTCCCCGATCCGGCGCTACCCCGACCTGGTCGTGCACCGGCTCCTGAAAGAATGCCTCAAGGAAAATCCACTGAAAGCATGGCAGGCGAAGAAAGTCGAGGAACTGCCGGAGATCGCCGCGCACACCTCGGCGCGCGAACGCAACGCCGACGAGGCGGAAAGGGAGATAGAAAAAACAAAGAAGGTACAGTTCATGGCCGACAAAGTCGGCGAGGAATTCGAAGGAATCGTGTTCTCGGTCATCCGCCAAGGCTTCTTCGTCGAACTTCTGGAGCATTACGTCGAAGGGTTCGTGCCCGCCGGCACTCTTATAGACGACCGTTACTACTATAAAGAGAGAACACATTCCTTTGTGGGCGAACGAAACCACCGACATTACGAGCTTGGCGCCAGAGTCCTCGTTCGTCTTGATCACGCCGATCTGGAATCCTTCCGCCTCACGTTTTCCATAGTCCGGCTCTTGACCTAGGAGCCCCGCCATCGCGGTCGTTGGATTAGAAGGTGGCAGGTTGTATTTCGGCCGGCGGACCGATATAAATAAGCCCCGATGAACGCCAAGCCACCCAAGGCACGTCAACCCGCTCTCCGACCGACCAGAAATCTGAAGCGGTCGAAAGAAGGAGCGGCTGCCGGCAGTGTGGCTAACGGACGAGGAATCTGGATCTTGCTCCTGGTCCTATTGCTGGCGACGCTGGCTGCCTATCAGCCGGCCTGGCACGGCGGCATGCTCTGGGATGACGCCAGCCACGTCACGCGCAGCGAATTGCAGTCTGGCCAGGGATTATGGCGGATCTGGTTCGACCTGAATACCACCCAGCAATATTATCCTGCCGTTCATTCTGTTTTTTGGGTCATGCATAAGCTCTGGGGTGACGACACCATGGGCTACCACTTGATCAACATCCTCTTGCACGCGCTGTGCGCCTTCCTGTTCGCCGTGATTCTGCGGTGGCTGGCCGTGCCGGGAGCTTCTTTGGCGGCGATTATTTTCGCCCTGCATCCCGTGCACGTGGAATCCGTGGCATGGATATCGGAGCTGAAGAACACATTGTCGTCCCTGCTCTATTTGGGCGCCATGCTTGCATATCTGCGTTTCGACCGGGGCCGGCAAGAACGATTCTACGCCCTGGCGATGGCCTTGTTCGTCATGGCTCTGCTGAGCAAGACCGTCACCGCGACGCTTCCGGCGGCATTGCTGGTGGTGTTCTGGTGGCAACGTGGGCGCCTGAGCTGGCGTCGTGACGCCCTGCGGCTCATGCCATTTTTTGTCATCGCCTCCGCGGGGGGGCTGTTTACCGCCTGGATTGAACGAACCATGATCGGAGCTCAAGGCGCTGAGTTCCAGCTTTCACTGATCGAACGCAGCTTGATTGCGGGACGGGCCGTCTGGTTCTATCTTGGCAAGCTGGCCTGGCCGGCAAACCTCATCTTCATCTACCCGCGTTGGCAGATCAGCGCGAGCGCATGGTGGCAATATCTTTATCCGTTGGGCGTGGCGGCCCTGCTCGTAGCACTCTGGCTTTTGCGCTATCGCTCCCGGGCGCCGCTGGCGGCCCTACTGTTCTTCTGCGGCACACTCTTTCCGGCGCTTGGTTTTTTCAATGTGTACCCATTCCGCTACTCGTTTGTGGCAGACCACTTCCAGTACCTGGCGAGCCTTTCCATCATCGCGCTGTTCTCAGCAGGGATGGCGCACCTCGCCTGGCGTTGGAAACTCCACCCTAAGGCCGCGGCCGCCACGTTTCTAGCTTTGGGACTTCTACCCGGGATTTTGACCTGGAGCCAAAGCCGTCAGTACAGCGATGCCGAAACGCTCTATCGCGCAACCCTAGGCCGCAACCCCGCATGCTGGCTGGCCCATGTAAACCTGGGAATCCTAGAGCTTAATGGCTCCCCGGACGAGGCAGAAACACACTTCAAGGAGGCTTTGCGGCTTAAGCCCGATTTAGCGGAAGCGCATATCAACCTGGGCATTTTGGCAGCACATGGAAACATCCAGGCGGCGGAGGAGCAATTGAGAGAGGCCCTGCGGCTTAAGCCCGACTCGGCGGAAGCTCGCAACAATCTGGGCTTCGTCTTGCAGAGAGCAGGCCGCTTTGATGAAGCTGAGGCACAGCTTGAGGAAGCGCTGCGTCTCAATCCGGAATATGCTGACGCCCACTACAATCTCGGCAACGCGTTGCTGGGAAGGAATCGCTTTGAAGAAGCCGTGGTTCAGTATGAGAAGGCACTCAAGCTCGTCGGAGATTCTGCCGAAGCTCACAACGGCCTTGGGTATGCCTTGCAGCATTTGGGCCGTTTGGATGAGGCGGCGAAATGTTTCCAGGAGGCCCTGAGACTCCGGCCTGATTACCCCGACGCCTGTTACAACCTGGGCAACTCTTTGCACGCCATGAACCGTCTAGAGGAGGCTGTGGCACAGTACCTGGAGGCGGCCAGGCTCAAACCGGACTTCGCCGAAGCCTTCAACAATTTGGGCGCTACCCTGCAAGGGATGGGACGTATGGAAGAAGCAGCGACCTATTACCGGGAGGCTCTGCGACTCAGGCCGAACTACCCCGAAGCCCAGGCAAACCTCGCCAGAATCTTGCTCCATCTCCGAAAATAGGCGAAACAGCCAAGCAGGACCCGGCCACGGGACGGGGTTTGGGGTCAATTAATCCTGCGATCTGAGCGCTGCGCGTCGCCGGCGCCCACTTTCAGGCGCGTGAGAGACTGCTCCGAACTCAGGAAAAGGCCTGGTGCAGACAGTCCAACAAGATTCTTTCCTGAGTGGGAAACACGGTGCGGAGGTCAATGAGGGTTTTGTTGTCTTCCAGGCGCACGATAATGGGGGGGCGCCGGGATCGGAGCCGCTGCTCGAGATCGTGGGCCGAATGTTGATTCGATTCGAGGGCAAGCAGCACGGTTTGAAGGCTGCAATCAGGACAGGAACCGCCGCCGACCACTGAGCTTCCTTCCAGAAGCGCGGCTATTGATCCTTCGGGAAGCAGCGGCAGAAGCCGCCGAAGAAAGCGGCGGCTCCTGCGTTGGAGTTCAGTGCGGGTCATCGACAGCATGTGCAGTACCGGGATTTCCTTGAAGGCCTGCCCCGTCCAATAACTGGCCAGGGTCGCCTCGAGCGCGCCGTAAATGAGTTTTTCCACGCGATAGGTGCGCATGAGCGGATTGGTGCGAATCGGGTCAACCCAACGACGCGCTCCGGCGATGATGCCGGCCTGAGGTCCACCCAGAAGCTTGTCCGCGCTGAAGCACACCAGATCGACACCGGCTAGGATGCTATCCTGGGCTCTTGGCTCATCGACGATGCCGTGGGGCCGCAGATCGACCAGGCATCCACTGCCGATATCTTCCACCAGAGGCAGCTGATAACGGTGAGCCAGAGCCACTAGATCTGCCAGATCAGGCTTCTCGGTAAATCCCCGGATGCGATAGTTGCTCGGATGGACACGCAAAAGCAATGCGGTTTCCGGGCCGATAACGGCCTCATAGTCCCTGATGTGGGTCTTGTTGGTTGTGCCCACTTCGCGCAGCCGGGCCCGGCTGTGGGCCATGATGTCCGGGATGCGGAAGGAACCGCCAATTTCGATCAACTCTCCGCGCGATACCACCACTTCCTTCCCGGCCGCCAGCGTGTCGAGGATCAAAAATACCGCCGCCGCATTATTATTGACCACGGTAGCGGATTCACAGCCGAGCACTTCCCTCAGAACGGACTCAATCAGCTGGTCGCGGTGGGACCGGGTTCCGGCCTCGATGTCGTACTCTAGGTTAGTGTATTGGGCTGAGACTGCCGATAAGCTTTTTTGGGCCTTGCACGAGAGCGGAGCGCGACCCAGATTTGTGTGCAAAATGACTCCGGTTGCGTTGATCACGGTCGTCAAGGCCGGACGCAGGCGCTGCTGCAATCTCGTCTCGAGCCGAAGCTCGAGATCGGCCGGGTTGATTGCGCGGTCAGCAGGCCAATCGCCGGAGCGAATGGCAACCCTCAACTGCTGAAGTAGTTTCTGGATCTCAGAGACAACGAAGCCGTGGCTGGTGCAGCGAACCCAGCCGGCAACCTTAGGCAACAACAGAAGCTGATCGACTGCCGGAATCTGGCGCAACAACACCTGATACGCGTCCTGGTCCTGGGTCATAGCGCCATTTCAGCACAGCCCGGAAGGGCTGTCAATCATTACAAGGATTGCCGCCCGTGTACGATGAGGAGCTGAAAAACCTGGAAGAATGGATCCGGCGCTTGAAGATCGAGTACGACATTTTCTTTGTCGGCAACCGGAAAAAGCCTCCCGACGAACTGCGCGTGCGGGTCGAGAAAACTTTCAAGAGGCTGGCTGAAGCCTCGAACATGAGCTTTTCCCAACGATTTCTTTACAACACTTTGATTGCACGTTTCTATGTCTATCGCGACCTGTGGCGGCGCACTCAGCAGGAAAATGAGTCCGCTGAGGACGTGACGCATATGCCGGCGCTCTCGAGGCGCACCAAGCCTCCCGATGCGCAGGCCAAGGCGGCCCCTCAAGAAATCCAGGTCTCAATCAGCAATCCGGAATCCGAGGCGGAGAACATACATCGACTCTATGATGAACTGCTCCGTATGAAAGGGGGGCATGCGAAGGAGTCGCCCGACATTTCCTATCAGCAGTTCGCCGCGTACATTGCCAACAAGACTCTCGGCATAAAAAACAGACATCACTGCAGCAGCGTCACTTTCCGCATCGCACTCGAAGACAATACGATCAAGTTCGTGGCCAAAGCCGACAATAAGTCAAGCTGAAGCTTGCTGTTGCTGCAATGGCTGCGATTCCAGTCTTACCACATTCTCTGCCTGAGGCCCGCGTGGCCCCATCTTGATATCAAACTCTACGGGTTCACCCTCCCGGAGGGTTTTGTAACCCTTCTCGCGAATCGCACTGTAATGGACGAACACATCGGCCCCAGTATGCTGCGAGATGAAGCCGTACCCCTTGGTATTGTTAAACCATTTTACGGTGCCGGTAATTCTGGCCATTCTATGCCTCCTAACGCCGCGATTGCAGGAATTGGAAGCGGAATTTTCCCCTGCTCGCCGGACATTAGAGTTTTTAATGTGCAATTTCCAATTTAACGTCAGACTATTGGAGAGTATTTATGATTGTCAAGGGGAAAAATCTACTTTTCTTCCCGCCAGTGGATCGTATACTATCCGCTGCAATCGGCGGAGCTATTTCATTTTCAACAAGCGGTCAGTGGAGATCTACATGGGATCAGCCCCGCCGCGCCGGCAGCGAGAATAGCTCACGTTGCCAAATCTGAAAGCGTAACGCAGGCGGGAAATGGAGCGCCTTGATTCAGTTAGCAGGATTGGATTTTGACCATCCAGGGTTATCGATAAATTCGATTTCTATTAGATTATTCTAATTTTGGAGGCTACCTTGATTTCTATCCGACGTGCTCTGGTGAGTGTCTCCGATAAGACGGGGCTTGCAGAACTGGCGCGTTATTTACATGACAATAACGTCGAGATTCTCTCAACCGGGGGAACCGCTAAATATCTGCGAGGAGAAGGAGTTACCGTTGTGGATGTTTCCGATTTCACGGGTTTTCCGGAAATTCTCGGTGGCCGCGTGAAGACCTTGCACCCCAAAATTCATGGCGGCCTGCTGGCCATTCGCAGCAGTTCAGCGCATCAGGAGCAGATGCAGGCGCAGGGTATCCAGCCAATCGATATGGTGGTGGTGAACCTTTACCCGTTCCGCGAGGCTGCAGCCAAGGAAGGATCGACTTTTCCTGAGGTTGTTGAGCAGATCGACATCGGCGGGCCGAGCATGATCCGGTCGGCGGCAAAGAACAGCGATTCGGTCGCGGTGGTCACGGATCCGCGCGATTACGAATGGATTTTGCAGGAATTGCAGGCCAACAGCTGCAGCCTGGGCGCCGCCACAAGGTTTATTCTGGCCCAGAAGGCCTTTGCTCACACGGCCTCATATGACGGGGCGATTGCGGCATATTTCTCCGAGCGCGTCTGGTCGCCTAAAGGTCCGGCAAAAACCGAGCAGGGATTGCATCGCCTGGAAATTCTGTCTTTGGAGAAGCTCAAAGATCTCCGTTATGGCGAAAATCCGCACCAACGCGCCGCGCTCTATAGTCGCATTTCCCAGCCTCCCGTCGGGGTTGCGGGTGCCGATGTCCTTCACGGCAAGGAGCTCAGCTATAACAACCTGCTCGATTCGGATGCCGCCTGGAACCTCGTTTGCGAATTCGATCGGACTGCCGCGGTGATCATCAAGCATACCAATCCTTGCGGGGTGGCGCAGGCGGACACGCTGTGCGCGGCCTATGTCATGGCTCGGGAGTGCGATCCGGTTTCTGCCTTCGGTTCGGTCATCGCATTTAACCGCAAGGTGGAAGATGACACGGCCACTGAGATTGCGAGCACTTTTGTGGAAGTCGTGCTCGCCCCGGATTATTCCGAAAAAGCGCTGGAAATACTGAAGACGAAGAAAAACCTCCGGCTCTTGCGCATGTCCATGAAGGCTGCATCAGCCTTGGAGCACCGGGAAATCGGCGGCGGTTTCCTAGTCCAGGATCGGGATCTCTATTACCTCAAGGCCGACCAACTGAAAGTCGTCACCAGGCGCGCGCCCACCGGCAAGGAGCTGGAAGCCCTGATGTTCGGCTGGCGCGTGGTAAAACACGTCAAATCGAATGCCATTGTTCTCTGTGACACCACACGCACTCTCGGCGTCGGCGCAGGTCAAATGAGCCGCGTCGATTCCGTGAAGCTGGCGACTCAGCGCGCGGTCCTGCCGCTGCAAGGCTGCGTTATGGCCTCGGATGCCTTCTTCCCCTTCCCGGACGGGATTGTCACCGCCGCTGGTTTTGGAGTGAGGGCTGTCATCCAGCCCGGAGGATCGCTGAAGGATGCCGAAGCGATCGAGGCCGCAGATGCGCATGACATGGCCATGGTGTTCACCGGTATCCGCCATTTCCGGCATTGACGCTTTCAGCTGCGTACCAGGAGACACACGAATTGCACGGTGCGGAATATCCGCAACCTAAAAGCCTCAACGCAGAGGGCGCAGAGACCGCAGAGCCGCGGTGAAAAGGAGTCTCAAAGAGGCGACAGACAATAGCCCCGGCCGTGAGGCCGGGGTTTTTACGCATTCGGAACGAGCGCCGAAGGTGAGGCACAAGACATCTGTGCCGGTCCTTTGGACCTCTATTCTTTGTCTCACTCAACCCCGCCTTCACGGGAGGGGCTATTCACTGCCGGCGCTTCGCGCCTCTCTGCTCTGCGTTTCGGTGGTGAAAATCCTTTCCTTCGTGCAAAGGACTTGCGAGTAAGTGGTACGGAAGCATTCCGGGGCATTGCGTGTGTTTCGTGGCGGATGAGCGGATGCAGTCCCCATCAATAACGGACAAGATGATACAATTCCGGTGCATTAGCGCGGAGAAAACCAAATGCTCATGGTACTGGATGTGGGGAACACAAATACGGTTCTGGGCGTGTATCGGCAGGACGAATTACTCCACTCTTGGCGCCTGGTCACGGAACGCAACCGGACCGCAGATGAGTGGGGCATACTTTTCCGCACCTTGTTCAGCCTGGGTGAAATCTCGACTGGCGCGGTTGCGGCAATTGTCATTTCCTCCGTGGTTCCGCCAGCATCACCGGCGCTGGAGGAGATGGCTCTGAGGTACTTCGGCATCCAGCCTTTGTTCATCGATCCCACGATGGACCTCGGTATGCCGGTGCGCTACCACCCCCCTGAAGATGTGGGCGCAGACCGCGTCGTCAATGCGGTAGCCGCCTACGAACAATTCGGCGGTCCCGCGATCGTGGTCGATTTCGGCACCGCGACCACTTTCGATGCCATCTCCGATCAGGGCGAATACCTGGGCGGTGTAATCGCACCCGGTATCGGGATCTCGGCGGAGGCGCTCTTTCTCAGGGCCGCGCGCCTGCCGAGGGTTGAGCTGCGGCAGCCGCGCAAGATCATCGGCGATTCGACGGTGGGCAGTATTCAATCGGGTCTATACTGGGGTAATGCCGGGCTGGTGGATGGGATCCTGCGGCGCATGAAAGAGGAGCTCGAGGGAGCGCATGTAGTCTCAACCGGCGGCCTGGCAGAACTGATTTCGCCCGCCTGCGAGGAAATCGACTCGGTGGAAAAGAACCTCACACTCGAAGGCATGCGCATCATTTACGAGCGGCTCAAAAAGTGAGTGCCGCATTCTGCACAATTCGAGTTCTGTCGTCCAAGCTATGAACTACTACAACTATTTCACGGAAATTGAGGAGCACTTCGTCCGGCGCCGGGGCAAACACCTTTTTGTCTCGCCGATGGATTGGAGCCTGATGGCCACCTGGCGCGATTCCGGAGTCCCTCTGCATGTCGCTCTGCGCGGCATTGATCGCGCCATGGACGGTTTCTTCGCCAAGCAGCCGCGCCCCGATTCAAAAATCAGCTCGTTATTCTACTGCCACTCGGCGGTGATGGAAGAGTACGCACGCCACCTGGAATCGCACCTGGGAGAAGAGCCGGCTGCCGTGAGTGCGAACGCGACCGCCGAGGCTCGCGCTGCCGCGCAAAATGCGGACGAACCCGACAAAAAGGCCATCCTGGAGTTCCTCAACGCGAGAATTCTGGAAATAAAAGCCCTGTCCGGGAAACTACCTGCATCGAAAGGCGTGTTCGAGGGGATTCCGCGACTCGTACATCGACTCGAGGAAATCATGCGCGACCTTGAAACGGACAGCCAGGTGGATTGCGAGGCTTTGGATCGGGACCTGGCGATCCTGGACGAGACTCTCGTCGGGGAATTGCGAACGGCTCTGGCCGCCGAGCAGATTGCGGCATGGGAGCAGGAGGCCAAGAAAGAATTGAAGATCTACCGCAAAAAACTGCCCAAGGATACCTATGACAAGATCCTGGGAAACTTCATGCGCACTAAAACCCACCGGCACTTCGCCGTGGGCGAGCTCAGCCTCTTCCGCATGTAGATGAGATTGCTTCGAAGATGCCAAAGCAGCCGCAAAGAACACCAACCTACCCGCTGTCGGCCACTCGTATTCTTTGTGGCAGCCTTTAAAGGATCCTCGTTGATGAGTTTGAGTAACAAGCGACATGAAGAAGATAAGATCGGACCCACACCATGAAACCTAGCCAGGATCTCCTCGGCGACCCAGCGACTTTCGAAGTGGAGATCGAGAAGCTTGTCTACGGAGGCGAGGGATTGGGGCGGCATGAAGGCAAAGTGGTCTTTGTGCCCTTCACCGCACCTGGCGACCTCGTGGAGGTAAGGCCCGTCAAGCGCAAGAAGGGCTACATCCGAGCCGTGGTCACTCGAATATTGAAGCCTGGTCCCGGGCGGCAAGACCCTCCATGCCTGCATTTCGGCTCGTGCGGCGGCTGCCAGTGGCAGCACATGGACTACGCTCTTCAGATCGAAACCAAGCGTCGAATTCTGGAGGAGGGGTTTCATCATCGCCTTCCTGCATCCAGAGAGCTGCGGATTTCCATGAATCCCTGCCCGCAGCCGTATGGCTACCGATCACGCGCGCGTCTGCAGTTGCGCGGCACCAACCCTCGGCCAGCCGTCGGCTTCTTCCGGCACCGGTCGCACGCCGTTGAAGATGTAACCATGTGCCCGCTGTTCAGGCCGGCACTGAACGAGGTGCTGACCATAGTCCGAACGGCTCATTGCGAAGGGCGTTACGGATCGAGCGAGAAAGAGGTGGAGATTGCCTGTGCAGACGACGGAAGTTGGGCTTGCGTGGAAACCGGGCCCACACCCGATCCTGCGGTAGACATCGAGGACATCCTATCCAGACGTATCGGCGATTTTGTATACGCCGCGGCGGCTTCAGTTTTCTTTCAGGCCAATGATTTCATGCTCAGTGAACTGCTCACTGCGGTGATGGAACTGGCCATTGGCCGGGATTCAGCCCTCGATTTATATTCGGGAGTGGGGTTTTTCACACTCCCGCTGGCGCAACGTTTTCGCGAGGTAGTCGCTGTGGAATCCAATCGAAGCGCGCATCAACTCTGCGACAGGAACGCAGCAAACGCCGGACTCAATAACATCCGGACGGTGTGCGCGGATGTGGAGAATTGGATGCGGGCCATGGGATCGATCGCGGCGCCCGCCTTCGATCTGATTCTGCTGGATCCTCCTCGCAGCGGAGCCGGGCCGGAAGTAATGAAATGCCTCACGGAGTGGGCACCGGAAACCATCGTCTATGTCTCCTGTGATCCGCAGACCTTGATCAGGGATTTGGTGATGCTGCCCGCTTCTGATTATCGCATCGACTCCATCGCCGGCTTCGACCTCTTCCCCCAAACCTATCACTTCGAAACGGTAGTGCGCCTGCGTCGCCAGTGACGCACATCGTGCCAGCTGTGCGCAAAGGCACCAAGATGCCAAAGCTCTGCTCTGAAGTAGGCCCCGGCCGCAGGACGGGGCATGGGATCGAATAATCCCGGGAACTGGGCGCCGTGCGGCGCACGGCGCCCACTCCGTTTTCCTCGGGGTGTGGAGCGGTTATGCGGGGTCGCTGGGGAGAAGTTCCATTTGCAGCATTGACCGCGTGCCTGGCTGCAGGTATCGCAGCTTCAACCCTGCTCATGCAGTACTGGTTTGCTGCACTGGCATTGGCCGTGGGCATCCTGACTGGCGCGGCTGGTTTGGCTCTTGCCTACAGCCGATCGGGCCTGTGCCTGGGTCTGGGGCTGTGCTCGCTCGCGTTGGGCGGTCTTCTGCTCGGTCTGGCGGAACGGGATGGTTATTCTCGAGATGACGTCCGCGCCCTGATCGCTAGTGGATCTTTGCCCCTGGGTGAACAGATCCTGCTCGACGGCTGTGTGCTCGAGGACAGTTCACAGCGCGGCTCCGATATGCTGACAATGCTGGAGCTGCGCGGCTTCCGCCGGAAAGATGCCTGGATCGGCGGCAAGGGAACCATCCAGCTCCGGGTAACAGTCCCCGTCGATGCGGACATCTCCCGGGCGGATCTGAGGTATGGCGACAGGGTGCGGGTCTGGGCCGAATGCGATGTGCCGCAGAACTTCATGAATCCTGGTTCACCCGATCGGGTCGGCCTGCTCGCCCGACGCGGGATCTATCTCCTGGCGCGGGCCAAGTCGCCCAGGCTATTTGAAGTCCTGCATCAGGATTTCGGCACTCCGTGGGGCCGCGCCGTCGCTTCAGTGCGGCGCTCTCTCCATGATCAAATCCTGAGGCTGGGGCGGGAGGGAAATCCTCAGCGTGCCGCGGTTCTGTCCAGCATCGTTCTCGGCGATTATCTCGACCTGTCGACGGAAACGCGCACTGAATTCCAGAATGCGGGGACTTACCATGTCCTCGTGGTCTCCGGCCTGCACGTCAGCACGATTGCCTGGATTTTGATCCATTTGCTTCGGTTCTTGAGGATGCCTGCTGCCGGCTCCCGGCTGTTGGCCGCATTCGGAATTCTCTTCTTCACCTGCCTGGTTGGATTCCAGGCAAGCATGACTCGCGCGCTGTGGATGTTCATTTTGTATTTGATCGGCCAGAGCCTGTTTCGGAGAGCGTCGCCGGCAAACATTGTCCTAGCATGCGCATTCCTGCTGCTGAGTGCACATCCCGGATGGCTTCGAGACGCCGGATTTCAGCTCTCCTTCCTATCCGTGACAGCGATTGTGCTGATGGGGCTGCCGGCGATCGAGCAGGTCTTGCGCCCGCTGCTGGACCCCCTGCGTCATGCGGGCAACCCCGAGCGATTGTCGTTGCAGGCCGGGAGATGGGATCGTCTGGGGCGCCGCTTTCGTTTCCGGGCCGAGCTCCTTGCTGAAGCGTGCGCAGACGGGATGCATCCGAGCTCGGAGCCGATCCTGCTGGCCATCTGCCGATCCACTGCCGGTCTCGGTTTCTTCATCGGCAGCATGCTCCTGATTTCCTTCTCCGTGCAGGCGTGGCTCGAGCCTGTGCTCGCTTATTACTTCAACCGCTTGAGCTGGGTCGCGCCGGTCGCAAATCTGGCCGTGGTTCCGCTCTCTTCTCTTGTTCTTGCGGCAGGCATGGCGGCTGAAGGTTTGACAGCCTTGATTCCTGCAGCCTGGCCGGCATTTCGCCTCGCAGGCGGATCTTCCACCCTACTCCTGGGGGTCGACCGGTGGTTTGCCGCCCTGCCTGGAGCCTGGCAGCGCTGTCCCACTCCGCCCGGCCTGTGGGTGATCGCAGGATTTCTGCTCATCTTCTCCTGGTGCTTTCTTCGCTGGCGCCGCCTCTGGATTCCCTGCGCATTTGTCGGGCTCGAGATCGCCACCCTGTCGCTCGCTGAGTTGAGGATTCTGCCGCAGCGCGGCATCGATCTCATTTCTGCGGCTTGCCAGAACAGGAGTGCCGGGAATGCGCACCGATTGCGCCTGTCCTTCCTCGACGTCGGACAAGGGGATGCCATCATGATCCAATTTCCCGACGGCCGCGTCTGGGCTGTTGACGCAGGCGGCCTTCGTGTGGACACTTCTCGACCCGAGGAGGCGAGTCCGTTCGACGTCGGCGAAGCCGTGGTCAGCCGGTTCCTTTGGTCGCGGTGGGTCGTTGCCCTCGATCGAGCCGTCCTTACGCATCCGCATCAGGATCATGCCGGAGGCATGCCGGTTCTACTCCAGAATTTTTCAACTGGCCGATTGGATTACGGCGATGCAGGCACAGACCCGGCACAGGCCCACATACTGGAGGCTGCCCACAAAGTGCGTGTGCCTGTTCATCAGGTCAGGAAAGGAGAAGAGTACTGCCTGGCCGGCGTCCAGGTGGGCATCTTGAATCCTGAAGGTAAACGGCCTGCACGTTCGTTGAACGACGGATCCGTCGTTTTGCGCCTGCAATATGGACGCTTTTCTGCGCTTTTGGCCGGAGACCTGGAGGGAACCGGCGAAGCCGAGGTCCTCTCGGGCAACCGGGAGTTGAGCAGCCAGTTGCTCAAAGTCGCACACCATGGCAGCCGTAATGCCACCTTCGATCGCTTCCTCGAGCGCGTTCGGCCGCGCTGGGCGGTGATTTCGGTGGGCCGTAAGAACCCATTTCAAAATCCATCCCGGGAAACGCTTCTTCGGCTTCTGCGCCATGGCGCAAGGATTCTGCTGACGATGGAGCAAGGCGCTATTTTCTTTGAGACCGACGGCACGAACTACTTCCTGAGCAGCTACAAGTTCGGCGTGCTGGATCAAGGCGTCCTGAGTTCGGATGGAGTAACGGCGGATATGGAGAAGATGCAGAACTAGCGGCAGACTTTTGCATGACGGGTGAGGAACGACATGATCGTAGTTCCTCACCCATCGGAGTCAGTTGGCTGGGAGCCCGTCCGAGAATGAGGAGGGGCCGCGTTCTGAGCGTCGCGGGGGCAGATGCAAGGCGGAGCGACGCAGGCGATGTCTCGGTACATCGTCGAGGAGTGCCAACGCCGCAGATG
>JBGQNR010000105.1:0-20185 GCA_041501225.1 Acidobacteriota bacterium | reverse complement strand
CCGGTGAAGAAATCGTTGGTGGATCGCGCGGACTGGAAGTCCGACAGCAGCATAACCATCATCGTGTCCTGCGGAACAGGATAATTCAAAGCAGTGAAATAGGGGTTCATATCCATCTTGGACATGTCCTGTTGCATAGGCTTCTGTGCCCCTTGCTGAGGTTTCATCTGTGCCAGCGCGCCCACTGCGTTGAACAGCATCAGTGTGATGACCGCAAGAAACATGATGCCTCTTTCCTTCATATAGTTTTCCCCTACTTGTCGTTTTGCATCTTCGACATTTCATCGAGATGCTTGAGAATCTTATCGCTGTCCGCTGCGATTTGCTTGGAGTCGGGGTGATCCGTCCGGACATCCTTCTCAAGAGCACTGACCGCATCCTTGAGCATCGTGCGATGCATATCCATGTCCTTCATCATCGTCGCCATATGCGAGCGCATTTCCGCGCTCATCGTTTTCATATGCGCCCCATGATGATCCTCCATCTGGTCGAGGCTCCGTTTTATCTCAGCAACCGCGGCGCGGGCAAACTTAGCATCAAGCGGCCTGCTGCCTTCCGCCTGGGTGTTCAGGGTTTTTGCGAAGGTGCCGATGTTCTCCATATAGGCCATTGCCAAGGCATGGTGCGGCTCGTTCATCATGCTGGACATATCCATCTTGGACATATCCTCTTGCATAGGTTTCTGTGCGCCTTGCTGATGTTCTGCTTGTGCCATCGCGCCCACTACGGGGAACAGCATCAACGCGATGACCGCAAGAATCGTATTGCAAGCTCTTGTCGTCATGATTCCTCTTTCCTTAGGTTCTCTGTTGCTGTTAATTGAAAAATCGTGTGTCGGCTCTCAACCTCAATGTTGTACATCCTCCCAAGTTCCCGCCAGACGCCCAGGCAAATGACTTCTTGTGGTGCTGTTTTCATCGGTTTCTCAAATGTGGAGAGAAGAAATGGTTATCACTAAGGCCGGCAGACATTCAGCCTCCCACTAGATCCTTTCGGGCAGATCCAGACACTCTTATACCCTGGAGAAATTCTCACGTCAGTTCAATGTTGCTCGTACGTACGGTCACAATTGCTCATTGGCAGATTTGCTTACAGCAGCGCGTGATCGATGGCGCGAAGGCAGTGGAGGCTGCAAAAGAAGACTTCCATCATGGATGTCGAGGCTGCCACCTTGAGACAAAAAGGTCAATGCCGTCAATGCGGATGGGGTCTTGGCAAATGGCAGGTGCCCTGGACGGGCCCAGGCCTAAATTACTCGTAATGTGGCTATTCGCAGATTCAATCCCCGGATCTTCGTTGGCATTTCTTGACACCCCATGGAATGGGAAGCAGAATGGGCGCATGACAAAGGCGATCCTCAACTTCGCGCTCCTTCTTTTGCTGGCAGTTTGGGTCGCAGGCCCTGCTTTCGCAGACGTGGATCCCTGGGATAGTTACCCGGATACGGGGGATACAATTACACTGTTCTTAGCTGTCGCCGGTATTTGCCTTGGCGCCATATGCTGCCTGGCCCTTAAGGTCTACCAACTCTTCAAACCAATCGTAGCCGCATTCGTCCTCTTGCCGCCACGCCTGTTATGTGAAATTTGTCCGGTCTCTCCACGCCATTGTTTTTCGCTCGGCCCTCCACAACCTCTAAGGATTTAGCACCTCTTGCCCGTTTGCACGATTCCTGAAGCGCGACGCCCTTCCACTTCCTTTTTCTACTGCGCCGAGGACACCCAGATTTAAGTGGGCTCCTGGATGGCTGGAGTCGATTTGGAAATGATCGGACCAATACAAAACTCACATAACGTAAATCGCTGTCTGGGAGTGATCGTGATTCTCCTGCTCGTCACGACCGCCGCTGGCGGGCAGACATCGCGCGTCGGCGCGATGCTGGAGGGCACGGTTAGCGACCCGACCGGTGGAAGAATTCCAAAAGCTGAAGTGCGCTTGCGAGAGACGGATATTCGTCAATCCCGCACAACCGTGACCGACGAGAGAGGATTTTTCCGCACGAGCGAGCTGCCGGTCGGGACTTATGAAGTATTCGTCGTAACTCCCGGCTTTGCTCCTTACCATCATACCGGCGTCACTCTTCAGGTCGGCCAAACGGCTCATCTCGATGTCGTGTTGCAGCCCGCAGGCATCACCACGGAAGTAACCGTGACGGCACAGCCGCCGGCAATCGATCCCAGTCAGACTTCTTTGACCTCCACGGTGGACAAAGAACGGATCGAGGAGTTGCCCGTCAGCAGCCGAAACTATCTCAACTTTGTTCTGCTCGCGCCGGGAGTAAACACGTCAGCCCAGCCGCCGGGCATGCATGCGCAAGCACCCTTAGCCGACAGCGGCTTCACATTCGGCGGTCTGCGCGCGCGCAGCAACAACCTTTCGGTGGATGGTCTCGACAACAACGAGGAATACACGGGCTCGAGCCGAACCGAGCTCTCGCTCGAGATCGTGCAGGAATTCCAGGTGGTCAACAACGGTTTGTCGGCGGAGTCTGGAGGCGCATCCGGCGGTTCCATCAACGTCGTGACCAGGAAAGGCTCCAACATGCTGCACGGCGACGCTTTCATTTTCCTGCAGAATGGCAAGCTGAACGCCCGCGACCCATTCGAGAACGAGCCGGGCAAGCCGGATCTGCAGCGATACCGGGCAGGGTTTGCTCTGGGTGGGCCGCTCGTTAAGGACCGGACCTTCTATTACACCAGCTTCGAGCAGGAACATAACCGGGGAGAAAGCGGATCGATGATCGACCCGGGCGTCGCATCGGCTATCAACAGCGCTCTTGCGCGCGGCACGTTTCCTCTTTTGAGCACGCGACGTATCAACACCGGATTTCTCCCGGTCGCACGAGCTGAAACCGAAGCCGCGGGGAAGCTGGACCACCAGATCAATTCGCGGCACTCCCTGATGCTACGTTACGCATTCACCAACAACCGTGAAGCCGGAGATGCTTTCAATACCGGCGGCCTCACCGATGGCAGCGCCCGCGGGAGCTCGTTTACGGAGGACCACGCCCTGGTTGGGTCGCTTGTGTCCATCTTTGGCTCGCAAGCAGTAGGAGATCTGCGCTTCCAGGTGGCAACACGCCGTGTCGCGCTTCGCACGAATGATACACAGGGCCCTGGAATCGACATTGCAGGGCTGCTCAGCTTTGGCCGGCCCTATGAGGGCAATAGTTGGCGCAGAGAAAACCACTACCAGCTGAGCTATACGTACTCGCGGACGCAGGGGCGCCACCTGTGGAAGACTGGGGCCACGACCAACCGCGTCCATTTACACGCTGAAACCCCGGACGGCTTCGGCAGCATCTACCTGTTCGGCGGTCTGTCCGACTTTCTCGCAGGCCGACCCGACTTGTTTCGCCGATCCAACGGCGACGCCGGGACGGACTATGCTGTGACGAGTTGGGGAGCTTTCTTCCAGGATCACTGGTCGCTCGCACCAGGATGGACGCTCGATATGGGCATCCGGTACGACTTCGAACATCTGCCTCGGGGCCTAAACGAGGACACCAACAATTTCGGTCCTCGCTTCGGCCTGGCTTACAGCCCGGCTTCGAAGTGGGTGCTGCGTACCGGATATGGGATTTTCTTCGATCGTTACGTTCTCGCCAATCTAAATCGTGGCATTGAGATGAATGGGATCCAGGCATTCGCGCAGGTTGCCGAAGGCGATGCCGCCGTGCAGGTGTTTCGGTCTTCCGTCGTGGGCACGCTTGGGCCGATGCCGGCAATGGCTCCGTCGATCTTTCGCGTCGATCCGCGCCTGGCAGCTTCTTACAGCCAGCAGGCCAGCTTTGCGGCTGAGTATCTGCTTTCTCCCAATCTCTCTGCCAAAGCCAGCTATCTTTGGGTACGAGGCGTAAAACTCGCCCGCACGCGCAACATCAACTTGCTGTCACCGGTTGTGCTGACGCCACAGAACGCAGCGGATCTGGACATACCAAATCCCACGCCACAGCAAATCGGGCGTCCTGTTTTCAGTCCCGCCCGCCAAATGCCGCAGTTCGGCGACATTTATCAACTCGAGGACTCGGCTAGCTCGACCTATCAAGGATTGACCGTCTCGCTCGATCGGCGGCTTGCGGATGAGCTCGAGTTTTCTGCAAGCTATACGCTATCTAAAGTCTTCGACGATGCGTCGGATTTCAATGAGCAGCCACAAAATCCGTTCGGCCTCAGAGCGGAACGTGCACTGTCAGTCCAGCATCAACAGCAGCGCTTCGTCTTTAACGCGCTATGGGATCTGCCTATCGGCGAAGATGAGAAGGACAAAGGACAAGCCCATAAGACTGCTTTGCTGGATCGCATATTAGGTCACATCGAGGCGGCTCCGATCCTTACCATTGTCAGCGGCCGACCGGAAAATCCACTGACGGGGCTCGACTCTAATCGCGGTCAAGCCTTCCCATTGTCCGCCCGTCCTCTGGGTTTCGGCCGAAACTCGCTTACCACTCCCAGCCAAGCCACATTGGACCTGCGCGTGCTCAAGTATTTTCCGTTCGGCAGTCCGTCCCGTCGCCTGGACCTGGTCATAGAAGTTTTCAATCTTTTCAACCATGCCAATGTGACACAAATCAATCCGGTCTTCGGCATGAACTCCATGCCTCTTGCAGGTTTCATGCAGCCCATCGCCGGCGCCGGCGCACGGCAGATCCAGTTCTCGCTCGATTTCGAGTTCTAGGAGGAAATCCACCACTTTGAGATTAATTGTTGCGAACGACCATACAAGGACTGGTAGGTCCTGACCGTACCCCGACGGCGCAATTTGTAAGTTTCAGCGGATTTGCTGAACTCGAACTATCGTCGCTTTCCGGCTTAAGGTTGAACGACCCTGCCGATGCGATGCGTCGGTCTGGGGTATGCAGGGCTGAAGCTATGCAGACTCAGGCTGGAGACCTCGATGGCCCCGCCTGCCACAGCTACGATCGAGCGTTCGACGATGGATTTCAATTGATCCGGATCGACGTGAGCCCTTGCATTCAGCACGAGGGTGACTGCCCCTGCGTCTTTTGCCATACTGCCGTGAGCTGCGGGTCTTTCGCTGATGCTGGTAGCATTGGCGACGACCTGGCCGGTCGAATTAGCCAGCAGGAGCTTCAAGTGGCCGATTTCGGCGGAGCGGCTCGCCAGTTCACTCTGAATCCGGCAGATCACCTCCAGTGCAAAAGCCTCCCAGTCTGTCTCCTCGTGCGCAATCAAAGAAATGGAAGTGTTAAGCCAGCCCAACTCCGCCTCGCCAAGGGCGTAGGTGTCGTAATCCACCTCAAGAATCTTATTGCCTCCGCTCAGGACACCTGAGACAGTGTTGAGCCATTCGGTCACGCCCCGGTCCTCCAGGGCAGATATTTCGAGAATCTTGGTATCGCTCCAAGTTGAGGCGACTTTCTCCCTGAGCTCGGCCAGTTCGTCCGGCGAAAGCAGGTCCGTCTTATTAATGACAATATAATCGGCCTCCTCAAACTGTTTTTTGATGATGTAGCGCACGCTCTCGGGAAAGCTCGATTTGCCATTGGCATCGAGAGTCTGCCGAAGCCGGATTGGGTCTGCGAGCACGGAGAATGGAGCGATCTCCGCCCACTCACCCCATTGCTGCTTCATCGGTTGCAATACCGTGGCGGAAATATCCATGCAGCTGCCGACAGGCTCGCTCAAGAGTACGTCCGGACGGATATCTTTGAACAGCAGGCTCGCGGCTCTCTCCAGGTCTTCGAATCTGCAGCAGAAGCACCCGCCCGCGACTTCTCCCACCGCGACATTCAACGCGGCGAGAAAATGCGTGTCGACAAGGTGAGCCGCCTGATCGTTGGTGACAATGCCGACGCGCTTGCCCTGTGCCGCAAAGTGCTTCGCCGCCTGCGCCAGCAGCGTTGTCTTGCCTGCCCCCAGGAAGCCCCCAACAACGATAACACGCATCTTGGCCATCGACATCCCCTCGTCCAATTCACCAAAGGTAGGACTCGGCTGTGGTTACTAAGGGAATGATACTATAAGTCGTGTACACGCCGAAAGCGTGACCGATGAAAGGATCCGTGATGAAGTGGCGAAAACTCCTTGCTTCCAATGCTTCCCCCGCCGTTATCCTAATTCGTTTAATTGTCGGCGGGGTGTTTCTTTCCGAAGGCATACAGAAGTTCCTCTTTCCGGGGGACCTGGGTGTTGGCCGTTTTATCAAGATAGGCATTCCATCCCCTGAAGTCATGGCTCCCTTTGTGGGAGTGGTGGAGATTGTCGGCGGGGTGCTTCTTCTCGCGGGCTTTCTTACCCGACTGACTGCCATTCCGCTCATCATAGACATGCTGGTTGCGATAACAACAACCAAAATTCCTATTCTTCAGAAGAGCGGTTTTTGGGCCATGGCGCATGAGGCCCGGGTTGACTATGCGATGCTCTTGGGCTGCATATTCCTCCTCATCGCGGGGGCAGGAACATGGTCGCTCGATGCCGGGCCGACAAGGGGCGCAGAGCACCCGGATGGATAGCCCAGAAGAATCGAGACAAGGAAGCGTTGTGCCTGCTCCTAACCGCACCTCGCTCATGAAACTGGCCGTTCTGTTCTTGCGGCTGGGCCTGACCGCGTTCGGCGGTCCTGCAGCTCATATCGCCATGATGTAGGAGGAGCTTGTAGAGCGGCGGCGCTGGCTTACGAAGGAGCGATTTCTCGATCTTATCGGAGCCGCGAACCTCCTACCCGGTCCGAGTTCAACAGAACTGGCGATCTACATAGGCTTTCGTCAGGCAGGCTGGATGGGCCTTTTCTTGGCAGGTTCATGCTTCATTCTCTCTGCCTTCCTCATTGTTATCGGCATAGCCTGGGCGTACGTCCGTTTCGGTCATCTGCCCCAAGTCACAGGTGTCCTATACGGTGTGAAGCCTGTAGTCATCGCCATCGTGTTCCAGGCGCTCTGGAACCTGAGCCGCACAGCCATGAGAACGAGGCTGCTTGCCGGCATCGGCATTGTGGCAACCATCTCGGCCTTTGCCGGCACGAACCCGTTGCTGATGTTGCTCGGTACAGGCTTATTGGTTGGAGACGGACAGTGGGTTGTAGAGAGGAAGAAGGGCACTGGGCCAATCCTGGTCTTGATGCTTTTCATCGGCGCACTGATGACGATACCTTTGCTATTCCGCAAGTACATGGTCGCCTCTTCCGCCCTTGGGCTGAGTTCGCTCTTCCTGGTTTTCGCGAAGCTCGGGTCTGTTGTCTATGGTAGCGGCTATGTCCTGCTGGCCTTCCTGCGAAGTGATCTCGTCACACAGCGCGGCTGGCTCACGTCGACGCAATTGCTGGATGCCGTTGCCGTAGGGACCGGTCAGGTACAACCAGGCCTCGAGGCGCGAATACTTTTCCCCTGGCTCGCAAAGCAGCGGGTTCACCCAGGTTTTCCTCCAAAGGAACGTGTAGCCGCGGTTCATTGGATGAATAAAGGACTGAAGCGTAATTGGCGATTTCCGCGACAAGAACCGGCGCACTATGCAGCCCGGCGTTCGTAGTGGTGGTGCAGTTCTCCAACCTCGGGAACCTCAATCACCGGCCCGAGGTTGGCATCCTAGATGGCTCGCGGCGCCGGTGCGTCCTTCTCCGGCGACAAGCGCGTCCGGAACTTTTGATCATAGCGAAAGTAGCGCGTCGACGTTTGCAATGCGGATGAGGTTGGGGCAAAGGGCCATCTGGCCGATTCGCTCTTCGCGATGCGCGGTGGATTCTTTACGGCGCGGTTCAAGCGCTACCCTTCCAAGGTTCCAAGGAAGTACTCATACAGCGCAGTCCCACCACGGAAGGCCACCTGGTTTCTGATGATGTTGTCAGAATAAAGTTCGACCAGCGCCCGGGACAGGATAAGATCCTGCTCCACCTGGGAGTCCTGAGGCCAGGGCGCGCGTGATCGCCACGCGGTAATATAGGCGCGTTGAATCAGAGGTCCACCTCGATCTTTTCGTTCACTATGACCCGCCAGCGAGGGTCCACATGACTCCCTTTGATGGGTATCCCCGGTCGCAAAGGTGTGCTCCTCGGTTTCCTCTCATCTATCCACTCCGCCAGAGCTGCTGAGCGAACGCCAGCACCCATGAGGTCCAAAATATGCCCGAGTCGCTGCAAGCAGGCGAGTTCGTCCTCGGCTTGAGCTGCATTAATGAGCTTTTGCCCGTCCATACCCTGGGCCAGCTCGGCGAGGACCGTCGCGATGTTGTTGAGGCCTCCTGCTGCGGAGACATATCGGATGAGATCGATCGCCGTTGCCTCAGGAGTAGATATGCGCATGGCACCGGTTTCAGTCTTCGTCGTTGCGGTCACGGCACGCTGGAGATGCCTCTTGACCAGGAATCGGATCCGCATCCGTCCCGCTAAAACCAGGCGCTGCGGTCGGTCAGTCACCACCTGGAATTCTTGCGGCTGCTGATGTCCTGCGCCATGGAGCGCTGCGGCCGAGAGTATTCCCACATAATAGGGCCGGCCCAAATGCCGCATTAGATCGTCTATGAACCATGAAGGGGGCGGTGCCCCCATAGCTCGATACTCGATCGGAACGATTACATAGAAGCCCCGCCGAGGCACCACGATTCTCCCCTTGGCGGCAAGGCGCATGGCCGCCTTCCTGAGGCTCAAGCCATTCGCATGAAGTGCCTTCAGAGCTTCGTTCCGTTCGAAGGTGTATCGCCTTCCTGCCTGGAGTTCATCCACAAATTCGCTGAGTTTATCTCCAGAACCAGGAGCTCTGTGCTCCTTTGCCATGGTTTCCGACCTCTACGATTAGCGCTATTGTTTGCATAAAGGACTACATTTCGGTCCTTTATGCAAACAATAGAGTTGGCGCTCGAAAGGAGTTGTACTTGCAGTCCGAGGGGACCTGCGTCGGGTGGGGGCAATCTGGCGTGAGAAAAGTGCTCCAAAACCTGCCAATCTCACACAAAACGGGCGAATTTGTACAATTGGATGTTTTTTTTCAGCAACTTACTGCGTTTGAGGAGGTTGCAAACCCAGGAGCATTGCCCGGCAGTCAGGAGGTCGCGGGTTCGATCCCCGCCAGCTCCACCAATAGAATCATCGACTTGCGGTTGTTTCCTCCCCCTCCTTTTCCTTCTCCAAGTCCTCCATTTGCCGAACATTTGCCGATGCCGTATCCAGCACCGACGTCGTAACCCGACGCGTACCGGGCACCCAGTGCGAATAAATCCTCAGCGTGATCGACGGATTCGCGTGCCCCACCTGCGCCGAAACGTAGGCCAGGTCCGCGCCGGCGGCGAGCATATGACTCGCCCATGAGTGTCTGAAGTCATGCGGGGTTCGCCGCCCTATCCTTCGCCTGAAGTCGAGGGATTTCCATCATCCCCCGAGGGGGACACTAAACGGGCCTCGATGAGCCGATTTGGGCAAGCTCCTGGTCGATTTCATTCAGGAGCGACTCGAGTTCCCTGCCGTGCTTTCGGGCCGAATTCCACCAGGCCGCACCACACGCGACAACGAGCAGGCAGAAACAAATCACAAACTCGATTGCCGACTTTATCTGCCAGGCAAAATAAAGCAGCACGCCGATGATCATCGGTGCGCAGCACCACATCGCTTCGCGCTTGAGAATGCGAATCCGAATGCGGAGCCGCCGGCGTTCCTCGACCAGGAAATTCTCGCGAGGGAGATCAAAGCGGATTCTGCGGCCTTGCAGATAGAGCCTCAGGAAGCATAGCGCCTCGAGCGCTATTCCCGCGATCATGAGCCCGATTCCGACCTGGCTCCACCAGGGCTGCCGGCTGTCGAACCAGAAGAAATAGATCGGAACCAGTATGAGTACGCCGATCATCGCCTGCACATCCTTGATCCGCTGCTTTTCCTCGATACTTTTCGCCTTCCTCTGGATATCGAGAGCGATCTGGCGGACTGGTCTCTCGAAGAGATACCCCTCGAATTTCCTCTCCTGCAGCGCGGCCTTCAGCCTTTCCAGTTCCATTGTCTATCTCCCCACATATCGAGACTCATATTGCTTCTTCACCCGGCTTATTCTGACGCGCAAGTTGGCTTCCTCCACCTTGATCGCCTCGGACATCTCGCTGTAGCTGAAATTGTCGAGGTACATCACAAACACGATTCGATCCAATTCGTTCAGCGAGCGCGTGAATTCCTCGAGGATGGCCATCGGATCCCGATTGTGGCCGTTGCTGCAGGTTGCCGGCTCCTGCGCAACAGTCAGCTCGGTTTCACGGCTTATTTTACGGTTTCGCCGCAGGAAGTTGCTCACGGTGTTGGATGCGACCCCGTAAAACCAGGTCCTGAGACTCGAGCGTCCTTCGTACCGGTCGAGGCTGTTCCAGAGAGCGAGCAGTATCTCCTGTTCAAGGTCCAGATAGCAGTCGCTATTTGCGTTGGCCCGCGAGATGATCCGAAGTCGGGATTTGTTCTCCTCCAGAATCTTCTCGAACAAGGTTTGTCTGTCCGTTTTTTCGGTCAAGGCATCAGGCTCCTGTCGCATATATTAGTAGCCGCCAAAGGCCGTTTGTAACATGAAGTGTGTGCGGATAGGCGCTTTATCTGTGACTTCTTTGTTATTTTGCCTGAAGAATCAAGCTGCAGCAGTTTTGGAATAAAGATCGGGAAACGTAACCTCCCTCATGCGTAGTGAAGTCGCCATGATTTGTCTGCCGCGATCGGTTACTTTCCATCTGCGCGTACGAGGTATCTTCACAATAAGTTTGTGAACGTGAAAACGATGCAAAATCCGGCTGACCTTGGCTGTCGTTTGCCTTGACCGGCCAATCTCTGCCAAAAGGCAGCTGAAGAAAAAAGGCTTTTCTGAAGGGAAAGAATTTGCAGGTTTGCGGTTTCCTGGACTTCCGGAACGGATTGGCCGGTAAACTTCGCCAAAATCCAATACTGCAGTATTGGGACGGCTTCCCGCCGGTTGAGCGGCCGGTGACATCGTGAATATCCAGTCTTAGGAATCGGTCAATGATTCTGTCCGGTGCGGCGGACACTCCGGATGAACAAAGGACTGAAGTGTAATTGTGGATTTCTGCGATAAGAAACCGGCAGACTATGCAGCCCGGCGTTCGTAGTGGTGGGCCAGGACAATCAACACAAACAGAATACGAAACGTTGCCGTGGGCACAACGAGAAAATCGATCGAGGCAAGTTCCAGGAGGTGATTATCCAGGAACACCCGCCAAGTCTGTGATGGCGGCTTCTTCCTCTTCGGCATTAGCCGGGCGAGGGTCCGCTCCGATATGTGAATGCAGAGTTTTAGCAGTTCCCCGTGTACCCGAGGACTTCCCCAAAGCGGATTCGCCGACGCAATCTTCCGGATCAAATCCCTGATCTCTTTCCCGGCCCCCGGACGACCGATGTGGTTTTCTCTCGACAGCCGCGCCCAATGCAAGGCAAACCCCTTCCGATGCCATCGAACGACCGTATCCGGCTTAACGACGACCAACGATTCCTGCCAGCTTTTCTACATTCGGGAGAGCCAGACCCAGAACAGCCAATCCGTTTTTCGCAGGCGCCGGTGGGGGTGAGTGCGAGCCAGAATGGCAAGCTGTTGTCGCAGCGCCAGGTTATCGAGGGCCAATTCGCGTCGATCCCTGAACAGGGATCCGAGAGAGGCTATCAGACAAAAGAGGGTTTACTACGTTATGGCTGCCGCGACGGTAACCGCCGTCATCATTTTTCGACTGAAGGAAACAGCGCACGAGCCGCTGCGTTGAGTGAAGCTTTCCGTCAGAATAAGGAGGAAGTGATGAATACCCAAACGCCCGCACTCGAACCCTGGCAATGGCCCGAAGAGCATTGGCGTAAGCTGGTGAACCATGTGCGCGCCGGACGGGCGCTCCGGCCGCGTATGTGGAAGGGCAATGCGCGCTGCGCCGTTGCGCTCTCGTTCGACTCCGACCACGAAACGAACGAACTGCGCGAGGGCGGCAAATCGATCGGCCGCATGTGCTGGGGCCAGTACGGCAGCCGGGTAGGAGTGCCGCGCATCCTGAAAATCCTGCAAAAACATGGCGTCCGGGCAACCTTCTTCGTGCCGGCAGTATCCGCCCTCACACATCCCGACGAGCAGCGTCAGGTGGTCGCGGAGGGTCACGAGATCGGCATCCATGGCTGGATTCACGAGCTCAACTCGGTTCTTCCATATCAAGCCGAGCGGGACCTCCTGCTCCGTTCGGCCGACACGCTGGAAAAGATCACCGGCGCGCGCCCGGCCGGATTGCGAACGCCCTCATGGGACTTCAGCCCCTACACCCTCACGATCGAGAAAGAGATGGGCTTGCGCTACGATTCTTCGCTGATGTCCGATGTAGACTGCTATGAGCTGCTGCTTGACGGCGCGCCGACGGGCATCGTGGAGCTGCCGGTCGAATGGATTCGCGACGACGCCCCCTATTTCATTATGCACCGTTTTCAGCAGCTCCGGCCCTACACCCCGCCGGCGGACGTGTTCGACATTTTCCGTCGCGAACTCGACGGCGCTTACTACGAGGGGGGCCTCTTCCAGCTGACGATGCACCCGCACATCATCGGCTATCGCTCGCGCATCTGGATCCTCGATGAAATCATCCGGCATGCCTTGTCGAAGAAGGATGTCTGGTTCGCCACCCACGCAGAGATCGCGGCCTGGGCCAAAGAGCACGCCGCTTGAAAGGTGCGCATGGCGCCGGTTTCTTTTGGATCCCGATCCTGGTCCGGATTTCCTCACGGCATGTGCAATTCATGTCTGCGATTCAGGCAGTGGAAAAAACCTAGCCACGAATGACACGAATAGCATGAAAGGAGAGAGGCCCCATGCGGAGAAGGCAAAATCGCAGGTATCGGCGCGCTCTGCGATAAGGCCTTTTCGTTGCGGCGATGGCTATTCGTGTCATTCGTGGCTGCTTTTAGCCTGTACTGTCTGAATCACAGAATTCATGTGCAAATTCTATGGCCTGCAGCGGCTTCAGGTGTAAAATCAGGCCCCATAGGGATAGGATCTCCGGGGCAGCCCGCCTGGTTGATATCATGGTTCTGATTCGAAGCCGTGCGGAAGCCTCCTTTGATTTCAGCTATAAATTCCGTTACCGCCCCCGGCGGCATTGATTCTCGGTTTCTGCGCCGGGGATCCATGCAGATGAGGTATGCACATGAAGGAGATATCTGAGCGCGTAGACCGGGCCCTGGTTCTCCAGGAAGCCCGTGTAGAGCGGGTTGCCAGCCAGGCCCGTGCAGGATTCGTCGCCCTGATCGCAGCCGTCGCGCTGTTGAATGCCTCTGCGGTAACCGCGAGGTCCAACTCGATCAATTTCAGCGCCCTTGGGGCTGCGTTGGCATACAGCCTGGCGGTTTCCTTGTGGCTCCGGCGCAAGGGCTACCAGGCCACGATGAAATATGCTACGTCGCTCATCGACCTCACCATTGTCCACCTGGCGCTCCTGGCATATGCCTTCCAGGACATACCCGCGGTCGCCTTGAAAAATCCTGCATTTTTCATCGTCTACCCGATCATCGGCATGACGGTGTTCCGCTACGATCCCAGGTTGACGCTGGTATCCGGCGCTTATGCCTTACTGTGCTATGGGAGCCTGTTCGCCTGGGTGGCGCAGCGCGTTCCGGTCAAGTGGGGAGACTATCCATCCGAACTGTTCAGTCCGGATGTAACCTTGGTGGGGCAACTTACGAAATTGCTGATGCTCGTGGTGTTTATCGTCCTGATGGCCACATTGGCCCGTTACACGCGGTTCCTGTTTCACAAATTGATCCGCAATGAGCTGCAACTCCGGCAGGAGAAGGAAAAGATCGAGCGGGAATTGGAGTTGGCATCCCAGGTGCAGGCGCTGCTGTTGCCGCACGCATGCCCGGTCTTCGAGTCCTTGAACCTGCATGGAGCGACGATCGAGGGCCGCTCGGTCGGCGGCGACTACTACGACCTGATTCCGTTATCGCCGAGTTCGCTGCTGCTGATTGTGGCGGATGTCTCCGGCAAAGGGATCCCCGCGGCCTTGATCATGTCGGAGGTCCGCGCCGCGGCCCACCTTTGCGCTTCCATGGGTTTGAGGATCGAGGAGACAACCGAAAGATTGAACCGGCTGCTCTACGAGAGCACGGCTTCCCACAACTACGTAACTGCCTTCCTCGCTGAGATTGACGTGGCCGCCAATCGGATCTGTTATATCAATGCGGGGCATACGCCCCCCTTGCTGTACTGCGAAAGCGAAGTCCACAGGCTGCGCGAAGGGACATTCCCCCTGGGCCTCTTCCCCTCCCTGGCAGGCGCGCAAGCTCAGCACCACGAACTGGTCCCGGGAAGTATGCTCGTGGCCTACACCGACGGAGTCAGCGAGCGCACCAATAGCGCCGGGGAGGAGTTCGGGGAATCCGCGCTTCACAGTTTTGTGGCGGAACATGGCACGCTGGACTCGCCCGTCTTTGTCCAGAATCTGCTGGCGGCGGTAAAACGATTTGGTGATGATCGCCCGTTCGAGGATGATGTAACACTGGTAGTGGCGAAGTTCGCCGGACCCCGAGAAGCGGCTGCATGAAGGCAACAGCCACAGCGTTCCGATGGTGGCAAGGGAGAACTATGCTGAGGACCGCCAGTAGAAAATTTGCGATCGGACTGGCAGCGTGGCTGCTCGTCGCTCGCGTCTTGCCGGCGGGCCTGGGGGCCGCAGCAAAGTGGGCCTGTTATGCTGTGACAGACCCTAAGAGCCGCAATTTTCGTATAGCACTGTGCCAGGAGTTCTGACTTTCCTGCCTGCTATCAGGGACGTTTTCGCATACAATGTCGCGATGCCCAATAATCCGGTGCTCCCTGGGAACAAGCAAGCAGAGAGCGTGTTCAGGCTCGACTTGGTTTGCGCGTGTGTCGTAGGTTTTGCTTTTTCCGCGAATTACACCAATCACGCGCCGCTGGTTCCTGCGCTCACGCAGGCTTTCGGTTTCAGCCTGGCACGGGCCGGTTTTCTTACAACCGGCATTTTCCTGACGCATGCCGCGATGCAGATCCCGGGAGGCCAGCTGGCCGATCGGCTGAGTGCCAGGCGGGTCGTAACCATCGCCCTGGCCCAGGTATGTCTTGGGAATTTCGCCATTGCCTTCGCCTCGGGCTACTGGCAGTTGTTGCTCTGCAAGATCTTTGTCGGGCTGGGAACGGGAACCTGTTTCGTCGCCGGTGCGCGTTACATTTCGGCGGCGTGCCCGGGCAACCAGTCGCACCTGGCGCAGGGCTACTACGGCGGCTCGATCCTGCTGGGATCGGGCTTCGTCATCTTTGCCGTCCCCCGCTTCGCGGCGGCTTTCGGATGGCAAGGCGGCTTTCTGGTCACGGCGGCAGTAGCCACGGCGGCGTGGATTCTGTGGGTGGTCGCGGCTCCGGCATCCAGCGGGCTGCACCATCCGCCGGGCAGCTTTGGCGGCATGATAGCCAATCCTCAGCTTTGGCTGCTGGGACTGGTGCAGATGGCATCTTTCGGACTTGTGCTCGTCGTCAGCGCCTGGATCACGACATTCCTGCGCCGGGGGTTGCAGCTCGATCCTGTGCGGGCCGGAATGCTAGGCTCGGTTGCGCTGATGCTGGGCATAGTCATGCGTCCGCTGGGCGGAGTGTTCGTGCGCCGTGTGGGCGTGCGTTTCCTCCTGCGTCTAAGCCTCGTCCTCAGCGCTGCGGGCTGCTTTCTGCTGGCGCTTGTGGGCAACTCGGTAGTCTCGACTGCGCTTGCCGTGGTATTCATCGGTATGGGCTGCGGATTTCCTTATGCCGCGCTGTTCACGCGCGCCGCAGCGCTCTACCCGGGGCGGGCAGGTGCGGCCATGGGCCTTGTGAACATGCTCGGCATCATCATGATTCTCGCCGCTCCGCCGATGATCGGCTGGCTCGTTGATTGGAGCGGGAGCTTTCAATCCAGCTTCCTTGCATTGGGATGCTTCTCTCTGCTCGTTATGGTGAGCACGCTTGGAATTCACGACTCATGAACCTGACCGACCTTTTCGTCCTTTCTTTTAAGTGCCGGCGCGACCAAGTGGCCCTCGAGTTTCGCGGGCAGCAATTCACGTTCGGCGAAATAGATGCCAGAAGCAACCGCATGGCGCGGCTTCTCGCCAAGCGGGGGCTGCGTACCGGCGACCGCCTCGGCGTGTACCTCGCCAATTGCGTCGAGATGATTGATCTATTCCTGGCTTGCGTGAAACAGGGAGTGATCTTCGTCCCGATCAACATCCTCTACAAGGAGCGCGAGATCGCCCATATTCTCAACGATGCCGAGCCCAGGGCTGTGGTGACGGCAGCGGAGCAGTTTCCGGGCGGCGTGCAGATTTGGCGCCCGGAAGAATTGGCCGTAGAAGCGTCCCCGCTGAGCAGCGAACGGCCCGCACTCACGCTCGACGGTGATGCCGCGGCTTCGCTCATCTACACATCAGGCACTACCGGCGCATCCAAGGGCGCGATCCTCAGCCACAACAACTTTGCCGCCAATGCGCTCAACCTGCTCACATGCTGGCAGATTTCGGCGGCTGAACGTTTGTTGCTTCCGTTGCCGCTATTCCACGTTCATGGGCTCGGCAACGGGCTGCATGTCTGGCTGATCAGTGGGTGCCGGATGCGACTCCTGGAGCGTTTCGATCACCAGTCTGCGGTCGCCGAGTTTCTCGACTTCCGGCCCACGCTGCTTTTCGGCGTTCCGACGATCTACGTGCGCCTGCTCGACACGCCGCCCGATCACGCACGTGAGATCGGCAGCTTCATGCGGCTGTTCGTATCCGGTTCCGCCCCGTTGCCGGCACAGGTGCTCGAAGACTTCCACAAGCTCTTTGGACATGTGATCCTGGAGCGCTACGGCATGACCGAAACGCTCATGAACATCAGCAATCCCTATGCAGGCCAACGCCGCGCCGGAACCGTGGGTTTGCCTTTGCCGGGTGTCTCGGTCCGGCTGCTGGACCCGGAAGGCAATCCGGTGCCGGACGGGGAGACCGGCGAGATTTACCTTCGCGGCCCGAATGTGATCTCAGGGTACTGGAATCGGGAAGAGGCAACCCGGGCTGCATTCGTCAACGGCTACTTCCGTACCGGGGACCTCGCCGTCCGTTCGCGGGACGGTTATTACACGTTGAAGGGACGGCGGAGCGACCTGATCATTTCCGGAGGCTTCAACATTTATCCGCGCGAGATCGAGGAGTTTCTCGAGGAACAGGAATCGGTTACCGAGGCGGCGGTTGTCGGTGTCCCCGATGCGCTGCGCGGGGAAGTGCCCGTTGCCTACATCGTACCGCGAGGCACGCCGGATACCGCGGCCCTGGAAGCTGCGTGCCGCGCATCCATGGCTTCGTTCAAGGTCCCCAGGTCTTTCATCGTCGTCGACAAGCTGCCGCGTACCGCCCTCGGAAAAATTCAGAAGCATCTTTTGCATTTCTGAAGTCATGAAAGCCAGGATGCGGAATGCGCCGAAAGGGATCAAGGCGAGTTGCTGAATCACGGTGCGGCCGGCGGTCATCAGGCAATCACCAGGGGCTCGGCAACAGACTGATCGAGCCAGGCGAGGAAGTGGGCCAAACCACCGGTGAGGTCGCGTGCCGTGAGCGGCTTGGCGGCATGCTGCGGTACTATTATCGCAAAGCGGCTTGACCCGCTTTGTCTCTTGACGACGGGCGTTATACTGCGTCAACGCATGAGCTGTCTGCAGGTGACGATTCACGTCCTCGCAACCAAGCGGTGAACCGGGCATCGAGCCTGGCTGCCGAATGAACCTGGATTTCCACTCCCTCAATGTCGGTCGAGTTTCTTGCGGTTTCCTGGTTCCAATCACCCAAGTGTGACGCAGTTGTTAGACGTCCGAGTTTCTTTACCTCACGGGTCTCGTTGGTGGCGAACCTCCGCCATCGTGCCACGGGTTTGCCGGGCTGCTCAGTTTGTGAAATAAAAGTAGTCGTAAACGAGCCGCGCGATCTTGGCAATGATTTCCTCGACGTCACTGGTATCCGCCGTGAAATCCTTGGTCAGCACGGTCAACGCCACGTGTCCCTGGCCATCAGGAAGGTAGATGATCCCGCAATCGTCGACGGTTCCGGTAAGGGTTCCTGTCTTGTGAGCCACGATCGTTCCCGGAGGGAGTTCGCCCTTGATCCGTTTTTCTCCAGTCTCACATTTCAACATGATTTGAAGGGCGAGGTTGCAGGAATCCAGGTCGAGGATCTCCTTCTTGAAGATCTTCTCGAACAGCGTGTTCATGGCCAGAGGCGTTGCCTCGTCTTCGGGATTCTCTCCAAACTTGACGATCGCGGCCTTTCTCGCCTCGGGGGTCCTGGAGCCGGCTAGCAGCACCTGAAAATCCATGATCAGTTTCTGACACGAGCGGTTGACGGAAATGCCCGTAATGCCGAGGCTCTTAAGCCGGAGGTTAATGTTCTCCGCGCCGACTTTCTCGAGCAGGATGTCGGCGGCGGAGTTGTCGCTGATCATCATCATGAAGTGGGCCATGTTCAGGACGCTGAGTCTCATGCCCGGCATGACGAGATTCGAGATCATGCCGCTGCCGACATGCTGGTTGGATTTCTGGACGGTGATGTCGTCCTCGAGCTTGTATCGGCCCTCCTTGACCTGATACAGCAGCTCGACTAGGACAGGAACCTTGAATGCGCTGGCCATGGGAAAGAGCATCTCCCCGTTTATATTCAGCCCCTGCCCGCTTTCGAGGTGCTGAACCGCCACGCCGACTTTGCCGTCCGCCCTTCGTAGCAAGCGCTCGATTTGCGTCTTCAGACGGTCGATGCGCGCCGGGGATACCTGATCCTGTCCCTGCGCCATCCCGGCGGCCACCATTAAAACAAGGAGCACTGCACTCACCGCGGATTTTCTTGCCACCTGTGTCATCTCGCCCCTCCTGATACAGCAGCGCTGTTTCCGGATCTCAGCGCAGGCGCTTCAAATCGGCTTCTGACGCCCGGTATCCCCACGCGACGGTGTATTTGCTCGCGAGCGCTTTCTCGAAATAAGCACGGGCCTGTGCCGGACGACCGCTCAGCAGATGCCACAGGCCGATGCTGTATCCAACCGTCGATTCCGACAGGCCGCCCTCCACCGCCATGGTTTTGGCGACCTCGTCTTCGGTCTTCAGGCCTTTGAACAGGAGAATCCGGTCGAGATAGTTGCCCGAGTGTCCGGGGAGTGAGGTGATTTGAATGCTGTCGAGAAGTTTCTTGGCATCTGCCTGGCGTCCCGCGCGCCGGAGGCTAGGATATAACCAGGCACTGCACTCCACCCTGGAGGCATCATCGGTGGCGTTTGCCAGGCAGCCCTCATAAGCTTTTGCGGCGTTCGCAAAATCGCCCTTCAGGTAGTATGCGATGCCGAGGTGGTAGTATATGCCCCGGTCATCTTTCTTCATCGATTCGGCCTTTTTCAGGTCTGCTAATCCCTGATCGATCTTTCCCAGATTCAGAAAATAGTGGCCGCGATCCCGCAGGGCTTCGGTATTCTTGGGCTGCAAGCGCAAAGACTCGGTGCATGCGGGGATCGCCTCAGCGTGCCGCCGCAGCGCCGCCAGAGCGCGGCACTTCTGCAGGTGGGCGTCCGCATTCTTTGGGTTGAGGGCGATGGCGCGCTCGAAGGCCGCTAACGCCTTTTCGTTATCGCTGTTCTTCAGGTATTCCGTTCCCTCGGCAAGAGCCTGCGCAGCGGATGTCGCGGGCGGAGGTGACTGTTGCCCCTGCGTCGTTCCCTGCAGGGTAAAGGAAAGGATCAAGGCTACCAGTATCATGCATGCCCTCCATAGCGCCGGATTCATCGCAGCTTGACATGGACGCGCGAGCCCGAGGCGTAGCGGACAACCAGATGGCCTTCGTTCTGCCTTACCAGAGCCAGAAGGCTGATGGGTGCGGTGCCCGCTGGCCTTTTTCGCCTCTTGGTTGGTAGTTGCAATGTCGATTTTTCGGGTTGCATTAAAGTTGTCGTCGAACTCACGGGTGTGGATTATACACCCAACCATGCTTCCGGCACGAAATATGCGCACACGGCCAACGGATCACGACATAGACGAACAGGTGTTTTTCTGAGCTGGCGGCACCCTCCGATTGTGCCGAATGTCGGAAGTGTGTGAGCATTACAATCTTTTCGGCTCGTCCTGGAGTAATATAGCTCGTCCGGACCTTGATGGGTCTCGGGATCAATCGCGGCAAGCTGACATATCACCACTTCTCAGAAGTTGGGGAGAAGTCATAGCTGGCCCTGGATTCCAAAGGG
>JBGQNR010000104.1:0-20317 GCA_041501225.1 Acidobacteriota bacterium | reverse complement strand
TGGGGCGACGTGCACGTCGGCTTGACGGGCCTCTTTCATTTTCGAAAAGTGAACAGCCAACTCGCATGCAGACAGCACCGATTCGGAAGGAGGCGAGACATTCCCGCCCGTGCGCAGGATGACATGGCTTCCCGGATACCCCTCCAGATGAAAAAAAAGATCGTTCCCCCGCGCCAGCCGAGTGGAAAGATAGTCATTTCCCTCCTCGCTGCGTCCAACCCAGATCTCCAGCCCTTGCTCCGTTTTGTATCTCTTGGGGAGCAGGCGGCTCGGAATTTCCTTCTTGCCTGGGAAGATCTGCGTTTGCCTGCCGGGGCGCATTTTCCGATCAGGGTACTGGCGAGATAGCAGCTTGCGCACCCGAGGTTCGGCAGCCAGCGCTTGGAGTGCCGCAAGATCAGGCAGAGCGAGCATCCTTTCCAAGCGATGCTGAAATCCGGCGATCTCTTCCTGGGTATTCCTCAGATTTTCCAGTTGCTCCTGCAGGGCTTTAGCGCCACGCAGCTCTTTCTGATAACGCTTGAAGTAGGCGGCGAGGTTTTCCGCCGGCGGCAGCCGGGGGTCAAGCGGAATCACGACCTGCGCTCCGGTCTCGTAATCGCTGACGGTCACAGAGTCGGCGCCGGGCCGGATCGTATGCAGCACCAGCTTCAACATCTCGCCCTTGTGCCGATAGTCTTCCGCCTGGACGGCCTCTCCGAGGTCCTGCAGCAAGTTGACCGCCTTGCGCTCGAGAAATTCCACTTCCTTTTTGAGCACAAGCTCAATCCGGCGCGCAAGAACTTCAGTTTCCTCTTTGCGTTCCAAATCGGCATACGTCTCCTCGATCGCTCCCAGATATCCCGGGTCGGGCATATGCTCCCATCGGTCTGAGCCTTCGGATTTGGGGCCCCCTTCTGGATCCACCCACGGCCGCCCAAGGGACAGAGTGCGACGGGTCTGCGCAAGTGGGCGCATCGCGTACAGAAGCACGCCATGCTGGTCGAGCAGGTAAATGTTGCTCCGGGGACCGAGGATCGAAAGAACAATTTCGACTGCGCCGGAGTGCCCATTCAAGCGGATGCCGAGGCGCCTGTCATGCGGCGAAGTTGTCACACGCTCAAAAGCGGCGCGATCGAAATGCGCCTTCAGGTATTGGGCAAAAGCCGGCGGAGACGATGCAGCTTTGGGCATTTCACGGAGAGAACTGATGCGGGCGAACTGGGGCCGGCATGACAGAAGAAGGACGTGGGTCTCCGACTGCCCGCAAAACTCCATGATAAGCCTGAAGTCATCGGCCTGCACAATGCGCTGCAGCCGGGTCCCCGATAGCCGCGCCGCCAGACTGTCCGCGGCACGCCGCACTTCCTTCAGACTCAGCATGGCATTCGACCTGAAAAAAGACAGCTGATGAGCAAAATCCTAAGGCTCGATAGCTCCATGAAACCTCATCTATATATGCCTTCCTCTCGGCCTCAAGGGTTCGAGTCTTAAAACCTCCGCATCGGATTTTTTCATTCAAGTCAAGGCACGATCACCGTGCGCACATGGTCGCCGTATCGGTCCAATTCATCCAGCACGCCATTAATCGCGTCGGCGTCCAGAGGCACCGTGCGGGTAATCACGTTCTTCAGGTTCAGCTTGCCCTGCTGCCCAAATTCCAGGAGCAGAGGCATCTCCTGAGCCAGATGATCCGCCACGCCGATCACTTCGGCTTCGGCACTCAGGAGCTCGGTATAGGAGGCGATCTCGAAGGTGCGATCGCTCAATCCTGCGATGGCAGCCCTTCCCTGAATGGCCAGGGACTGAACCGCCTGCCTCATGGTTACTGGCAAACCGAGCACTTCCACCGCGACATCCACCCCCCTCCCGTCCGTACGCTTCCGTATCTCCGCGACCGGATCGCCCTGCGCCGCGTTGATGGGGACGGCCCCCAAACTCTCAGCCAATTTGAGCTTCACGGGATTGATGTCCACGGCAAAAACCTGGAGCGCGCCCATGGCCCTGGCCAGTTGCAGGGCCGAAGCCCCCAGGCCGCCTATGCCGAAAACGGCGACGGTCTCCCCGCCTTTAAGGCGCGCCTTTTTCAGGGCATGGAGCGAAGTCGAGGAAGAACACATCATGACTGCGCCTTGTTCAATGGAAATCTCATGCGGCAGGTGAAAGACGTTGCGCTCCGGCATGCTGATGAAGTCTGCCCAGCCACCGTCGCGGTGTTTGCCGATCATCTTGCCCGTCTTGCAGAATTGCTCGCTGCCCCGGCTGCAGTAGTGGCACTCCCCGCATGAAACCAGATAATGGACGCATACGCGATCGCCGGCCTTGAATCTGGTAACATCGGAGCCGACCTGTTCGACCACTCCGGCTACCTCGTGGCCCAATGTGACCGGCATGGACCCTACTCTGGTTACACCGGACCGGTAGTGGGCATCCGAATGGCAGATCCCTGCGGCCTTGACTCGGATCAGAACGTCCTTGGTATCCAGTCGGGGAACCTCAATCTCCTGCATTTTCAGCGGCTGTTTCTGCTCGAACATTCGGATTGCGCGCATCTTCCTTTCATCCCTCCTTTGGTAAAACTCGCCCCCAATGGGCAACTGCGATCGGCTGATTATCTATCAAAAGATGCCACGAAAAACACTGAGAACAGGAAATTTTCGATTGGCGCTCCGGGCAGCAGGTCTGCCGTCTCGTAATTGCCGGCGGGTTGACATCCGCGGGCGGCACTTGTAGGGTAAGCCCGTGCACAACCCATCGGGCAGGAAAAAACGCAAATGGTTGCCGTGGTTGATACTGAGCGCTGTGGTGCTCGCGCTCTGCTATATGCCAATCCGCCGGTCCTTTTTGACCGTCCGCCTGCTCGCAGTGGTCCGGCGGGTGGCTTCCGGAGACAGCACCCCCGACGCAGGCGTCCAGGTCGACAGGGTGACGCGCCGCATTGGCGAGTCACGACAAGAGGCGATTGTGTACCGCCCCTCAGGGTCCCTCCCCACCAGCGCCGTCGTATTAATCCCGGGCGTCAGCGAGCTGGGCTGTGACCATCCCCGGCTTGTGGCACTCGCACGTTCCCTGGCTGGAGCGGGATTTCTGGTCTTGACCCCCGATATCAAGATGTTGCGCGAATTCCGGATCTATCCTCCGCCACTGGATGATCTTTCATTCTGGCTTCACGAGGTGCGACAGGTGCAAGGTGGGCAGAAGCTCCGTCACGTCGGCATGGCGGGCATTTCATTCTCTGCGACGCTCGCCTTCATTGCCGCTGCTCAACCACAAAATCACGATCTGGCCACGTACGTCCTCGGGATCGGCGCTTTCGATGACCTCATCCGATGCAGCCATTTCTGGTTTGACGCGGGCCCAGTAACGGTCGGGCCGGGATATTACCCAACGCGTTTCTACGCCAGGTGGATCATCATGATCGCGGCTCTAGATTTGCTGTCCGCCGCCGAGGACCGCCAGTTTCTTGAAAATTCGCTCCGCAGCCTTTTGCTGCAGAAGGCGGTTCCGCCTCTTCCTGCCGGCATCACGGAGCAAGGCAGGCGCTGGTTTAAGCTCGCCCTCATGCGCGAAGATCAAGCCGACCCCGAGTTGGCGCAACAGATCGAAAACCGTTTGGCCGCGCTGCTCTACCCGGGTCTTGCGACGGAACCACCCGGCGCAGAGATCCGTTGCCCGGTATTTCTGGCGCACGGAGCCTATGACGATCTGATTCCCTGGGAAGAAAGCCTCAGGCTGAAGCAAAAAATCGTGCAGGCAAAATCTTATCTATTGGTGAGTCCCTTCCTCACCCACACCCACCCGTGGGAGAAGCCGCTGGGATGGTGGACAAAAACAAAGGCAGGCCTCGATGTATTTGTTTTTTTCTACTGCCTCACGGGATCGCTATAGATTCGGATAGCGGCCGACACGGTTGCAGCTTCTCACTCGTCAGTTATCTTGCGGCTAGTTTGCGCTTCAAGTGATCACCGTGGCTTGAACGCGGCCAGTGCGTTCCTGCATTTGCAGAAGCTCGAGCGCGACATGCCGCAGCGGATCCAGAATCCCATCGATGGCCAGGCCGCCGTTTTCACGGTAGCCTTCGAGGTAGAGACGAAGCGTCGCTCCCTCGGTGCCCGTGCCTGACAGGCGACAGACGATCCGTGATCCGTCCGCCAGCAGGATGCGTATCCCTTGCTGTGCGCTGATGCCTCCGTCGATCGGGTCGGTGTAGCAGAAATCGTCCGCCAGCGTGATTTGACTGCCGGCCAGCGGGGCGCCCACCAGCGCAGGCAGTCTTTTCTTCAAGTTCTCCATCATGGCGGATGCAGCAGTTGAATTCAGGTCTTCGAAATCGTGACGCTGATAGTAGCTGCGCCCAAAACGGCGCCAATGCGCCTCGACCACGGCGTTCAAGGGATGGCGGTGTGATTCCAGAATGGACAGCCATGACAATACCGCCCAGAGACCGTCCTTCTCACGCACATGATTCGAGCCGGTACCGAAGCTTTCCTCACCGCACAGCGTACACAATCCGGCATCCATCAAGTTGCCAAAGAACTTCCAGCCGGTTGGCGTCTCGAAACAGTGGATGCCCTGGCTGCGCGCCACACGGTCGACAGCCGTGCTGGTAGGCATCGAGCGCGCGACGCCGCTCAACCCGGCGCGGTAACCTGGAATGCATGTGCGCGCCTGTTCGGCAATCACGGCAAGGGAGTCGCAGGGGCTAACGTAAAATCGGGGTCCGAGAATCATGTTCCGGTCGCCGTCGCCGTCGCATGCGGCACCCAAATCTGGAGCATCGGGCCGCATCATGAGCGCCACCAGATCCGCTGCATGGACCTGGTTAGGATCGGGGTGAAGCCCGCCAAAATCTTCGAGGGGCGCCCCGCGGAGGACCGTGCCCTCGGGAGCTCCCAGGCACCGCTCCAAAATGTGGTGTGCATAGGGTCCGGTCACTCCGTGCATGGCATCAAAAGCCATGCGAAAGCCCCCGCGAAAAAGTGCGCGCAGGGCCGCAAAATCAAAAATCGCCTCCATCAAAGCTGTGTAGTCAGCCAGAGGGTCGAAAACGGTCACTCTTGTGTCGCCGACTGTCGTACTGCCCACATGATCGAGATCCATGTCGGGAGCCTGCAATGTCAGGTATTTGGAGATCTCCAAAGTGCGCTGATAGATCTTTTCCGTCACCACCTCCGGCGCGGGCCCTCCATTGCGCACATTGTATTTGATGCCGAAGTCGGCATTCTCCCCTCCGGGATTGTGGCTTGCAGACAGGACAAGCCCGCCTAATGCACCGCGCCGCCGGATGACGGCGGACATTGCAGGGGTTGACAGGATGCCCCCGCATCCGACGAGCACATGACCGAAGCCGTTTGCAGCAGCCAGGCGCACGATTTTCTGAATCGCCGGCCGGTTGAAATAGCGACCGTCCCCACCCACCACCAGGGTCTCGTTTTTGAAATCGGCCATGGAGATTTCATGGACGGCATCGAAGACCGATTGGACAAAATTTTCGACATAGTGAGGCTGCATGAAAACCCGGGTTTTTTTGCGCAGGCCCGAAGTGCCGGGGCGCTGACCCGGAAAGGGGACCGTCGGAACTGTCTGCACCATTCATTCCTCCGCAGGCAATGAGTTGAGTGCCGGGTAAGAAGTAGGTTGCCACGAAACAGGATGGGAGGCCACCAATTTCCTGATTTGTATGGAACTGCACCGGCTGCAAATTGGGGAGCATCCGCGGGAGAATCCCGGCGTGGAAATGTGGTAACATGCCCTCTTAAACTATTCGTTACCTAACGCTCTCTATTTCCTGACGTCGGGCTGCCATGAAAACTGCGCGCATTCCAGGTTTGGTTCTCATACTCTCGCTGTGCCTGCCGGCGGTATCCCTGCAGCGGCCAGGCTCGCAGAATACTTCCCGTGCCGAGGGGGGGTACCGGCTCTCCGATCCCGATATGACATGGGTGGCGGAAACACTAGCCAGGCTCTCGCTGCATGACAAGGTCGCCCAGCTCATCCAGGTTCGCGTTGCGGGCAGGTTCATCAACCGTGAGAGTTCCCAATTTCAGGAACTCTCAGACGCGGTGCGCCGCAACCACGTTGGCGGCGTCACCTTGTTTGCGGGCGACGTCTACGAATCGGCGCTGCTGCTCAACGAATTGCAGAAGATGTCGGACCTGCCCCTTTTTGTGGCGGCCGATTTTGAACGCGGGGCTTCCTTCCGCATCACGGACGTCACGTCGTTCCCATGGAGCATGGCCATCGGTGCCACCGGTTCCGAAGAGCTAGCCTACCAGGAAGGCGCCATCACGGCACGGGAGGCTCGTGCCCTGGGCGTGCAGTGGATCTATGCCCCTGTTATGGATGTAAACAACAATCCCGACAACCCGGTTATCAACATCCGGTCTTACGGCGAAGATCCGCAGCTGGTCGCCCGATTGGGCTCTGCTTTCATTCGCGGCGCGCGCGAAAACGGTGTACTGACCACAGCCAAGCACTTTCCCGGCCATGGTGATACCGCCACGGACACTCACATCGGCCTTGCGGTGATCCCATCGGATATGGCGCGCCTGGAATCCGTCGAAATGGTGCCATTTCGCAGCGCGGTGGCCGCGGGTGTCGATGCCATCATGACGGCACACATCGCCGTTCCCCAGGTAACCGGGGAGCCGAACATCCCCGCGACGCTGTCACCCAAAATCCTGACAGACCTTCTGCGCGGTCGGCTTCAGTTTCAAGGATTGGTGGTTACCGATGCCCTCGAAATGGGAGGGATCACCAACCACTATTGGTCGGGATTGGCCTGCATCCGGGCTTTACAGGCAGGAGCAGACATGTTGTTGCTGCCCCAGGATACCGATGTGGCCATCAATGAAGTGGTACGGGCCGTAGAGAGAGGCGACATCGCCACCGGACGGATCGATGAATCCGTAGCGAGGATTCTGGCATTCAAGACCAGGCTGGGACTGCACCGGGAAAGGCTCACGCCGATCGAACACATCCAGGATTGGGTCGCCACTCCGGAGAGTCAAAAACTCGCCCAGGAAATGGCCGACCGTTCGATTACGCTCCTCAAAGACGAAACGCATTTGCTTCCGATCAATCCACTGAATCCGCCCAAGATATTCAGTCTGGTGCTGAGCGCGGACCCGGATTCCAGTCCGGCATCACTCTTCCAATTTGAGCTGCGTCGGCGTTTCCCTTCGGCGCGCACGGAGGCGGTTGATCCGAGAATTCCCGAGGATCTGGCCGACAGAATCGTGCGCAACGCCGCCGAAGCCGATGTTATTGTGTGCGCCACGCTGGTGCGTCTCTCGTCAGGCAAACCGAATATTGCCCTGCCGGAGAGCGAGCGTTCCCTCCTCGACAAAATCATGGCCGCTCACAAGCGGGTCATCTGGATTGCGTTTGGCAATCCATATCTGTTGCGGCTCTATCCCCAGACCCCCGCCTACCTGTGCACCTTCAGCTATGCGGACGGATCCTATATCGCAGCAGCAAAGGCTCTCTCCGGCGAGATCGCGATCAGCGGGAGGTCGCCGGTATCTATTCCCGGCTATTTCCAGGTGGGCGATGGCCTCCAGGTGCCGAAACTCGACATGACATTGAGGCCGCCTGCGTCAAACTCCGACCTAGCGCCGGGCGCATTTGATGAAACTAGGCAGTTGCTCACATCCTATGTGAGCGCCGGCGCTTTTCCCGGGGCGGCGCTCGCCGTGGGATATCGGGGTGCGTTGGTCCTGAATGCCTCCGCCGGCAGACTCGATTACGACCCCTCTTCAGCTGGGATCACGGGAGATACGATTTATGATCTGGCCTCCGTGTCCAAGGTGGTTGGCACGACCTCCGCTGCCATGATGCTGGTGGATTCGGGCCGGCTGCTGCTCGATGCGCCGGTGCAGGACTACATTCCCGAATTTCAGGGAGCCAATAAGGAAAAGGTGCGGGTCATGCATCTGTTGCAGCACTCCGCAGGACTGCCGGCCTGGCTGCCGATCTTCAAAGAAGTCCAGGGGTATGAGGAATTCATGAAAAGAGTGTACGCGGTGCCCCTGGAAACCGCTCCTGGAACACGAACACTTTATAGCGACTTCAGCATGATCCTGCTCGGCGAAATCGTGGTGCGCGCCTGCGGCCACCCGCTGGATCAATTTCTCTCCGAACGATTGTTCGGCCCGTTGGGCCTGAAATCCACTCTCTATCGGCCGCCGAAGGAAATGCTGGAGCGCATCGCACCCACCGAAAACGACCCCTGGCGCCAGCGCGTCGTTCGCGGCGAAGTCCATGACGAAAACGCCTACGCCATGGGTGGGGTCGCCGGACACGCGGGGCTATTCAGCACGTCGCATGACCTGGCAGTGTTCGCACAGATGATGCTGTACCGGGGCATGTACGATCACCGTCGATATTTCAGGCCCGAAACTGTGGACCGGTTTACCAGTGCTCCGGCTTCCGGCAGTGAATCGCTCGGCTGGCAGAAGCCTTCAGCATCCAGCTGGACCGGCCGGGCTTTCTCTCCAGCGGCATTCGGCCATACCGGTTTTACCGGAACCTCAATTTGGGTCGATCCTCAAAGGCAGCTGTTCATTGTGCTGCTGACCAATCGCGTCCACCCAAACCGCGAGAATACAAAGATCAACGAAGCCCGGCAGAAACTCACCGAATCGATCCTGCGCGCCCTGGGAACCCGCCCCTAGGCCAGATCTTCGGCCAGGGCGGCTTTCTGATCTTCGTTAAGCCGAAAAGGTCTTGGCCACGAAAAGCATGACGCGGCATAGCCGCACCAAAAAACCTCACCGCAGAAATCGCCGAGACCGCAGAGAACTCTTCGGTTTTTGAATGACGTGTCTCTGCGGTCTCCGCGGTCTCTGCGGTGAGTAGTTGCTTTGCTTGGCTAAACGGCAAGGATTTGCACGTAAGTGGCACAAATGTGTGTCTTTCGTAGCTGGCTCTTAGATGCAGGGTAGCTGGCACCTGGTTTGCCTCGCGACCCGGATTCACCCAGGTATGGCCTATCTGAAAGCGGTTATGCTAGAATTTGATCGCACAGTGACAGTCAAATTTGCAGAGTAAGGAGAAGATATGAACGCTGCAATCAAGTTGGCGCTAATTTTGGTTATAGTACTTTCCCTCTCGTTCTTGTATGCCGCTCCGGCGGATAAAGCGAAAGGCAAGGAACTCTACGTCAAGAATTGTGTCTCATGCCATAGCGAAACGGGCGTGGCCAAACCGGCAATAGAAAAGATGTTCACCACCATGAAGCCCCTTGGCTCCAAGGAAGTGCAGAGCAAGACGGACGCGGACCTGGTAAAAAACATACTGCAGCCCACCGGCAAGATGAAAGCAGTCAAGCTGAGCGAGGCTGAGGCCGCCGATATCGTGGCATACCTCCGCACTCTCACGCCGCCCAAAAAGTAGCCGCCGTTCCCGCGAAACCGGCGAACTCGCTCTGAACCGCCAGCGCTCCGCGATGACTTGCGGAGCGCGCAGGTCGCGAGAAGCAGGATTATAAGGCGCATAAACAGGTTTGCGCCTGTTTGTGCGTCTTATGGCAGAGTTTTCTCGGTAAATAGTGATTGGTTCTTAGAAAGGACGCACGTCGGAGGCGTCGATCTCGACCGAGACTGCCTGGCGGATGAGATCGACCTGGATGACGAAGCGGAACCGCCCTTTCTTCTGCACCAGCTTCCCCTGGATCCCCTTGAGCGGCCCTGCGATCACTTCCACGCGCCGGCCAATCGTCATGTAAGGATACGGGTCCACGGCAAGCTTCGCTTCCAGAAACTTTCTGACGCCCTCGATCTGTTCTTGCGGGATGGGGACGGTCTGACCATTAAAGCCGACAAAACGAACCGCGCCGGGTATGTTCAGGATCCGGTAGCGATTGGCGGGAGTATCGACCTGGCGCACGAAAAGGTAACCCGGAAATAGCGGCAGCCAAACCTTCTTCTTTCTGTCCTTCCAACGGCTGAGGACTTCCCGCATCGGGAGGAAAACTTCGATCGAACGGTCCACGAGCTCGCTCATCAGTTTTTTTTCGAATCGGCTGCGCGTGTAAAGCGCGTACCAGGCCGAATTCCCCTCGGTTGAACCGAGGACGGAAGGAAATTCCAACTCTACGTTGGGAATCTCGATGAGCGGCCCTTCGGCGTATTCTTCACCTGTGGACCGGGGTTGACTTGCAGCTACTTCCTTGTCGTCCATGCCTCTGACTTCCATGTTCGCTGGCTTGAGCCTCGGATATCCCTCAATTACTGCATCCCGGGGCGCGGACCCGTATGCGATTATGATGGCACCCTTCGGCGCTGTCAAGACCAGGGAGAGGATTGACGATTGACGAATGACGATTGACGATAGACGAATTGCGTGGGGCGGAGAAGAGGGTGGGTTACTTCCAGCGCGTCATTCGTCATTCGTCATTCGTCATTTTTCCCCGAATCGTGGCATACTCCGTGGGGAAGGGAGAAGCCCATAGAGGATACCAGTCGAACAATGGACCCACCAAAGATAAGAGATGCATCCGATCCGGCAGCCATCGAAGAGGCTGCAGCCATCATCCGCCAGGGCGGGCTGGTTGCATTTCCGACCGAGACTGTCTATGGTCTTGGTGCCGATGCATGCAATCCCATGGCAGTGGCACGCATCTTTGAGGTCAAGAATCGTCCACGCATCGATCCCATCATCGTCCATGTGGCCGATGTATCTGCGGCTCCGCTCTATGGCCGGTTCCCAGACGGGGCCGCGGCGCTCATGAACCGATTCTGGCCGGGTCCGCTGACGCTGGTGGTTCCCAAGACCGATCTGATTCCGCCCATCGTAACCGCCGGGCTGGATACGGTCGCCATCCGCATGCCGGCCCATCCAGCAGCCTTGGCCTTGATTCGTGCCGCCGGCCGGGCTTTGGCCGCACCGAGCGCCAATGTCTTCGGCTATGTCAGCCCTACAGAAGTGCGCCATCTTGCCGAGCAAATCTCCGATCGCATTGAGATGATCCTTGACGGCGGCAGATGCTCGGTGGGCGTGGAATCGACCGTTCTGTCGCTGGCCGGCCCCTGCCCCCGCATCCTCAGGGCCGGAGGCATCACCCTGGAGGCGCTGAAAGAAGTTTTGGGAAAGGTCGAATGGTCCACAGGCGTGCACAACCAACCTGAGTCGCCCGGCCAGCTTAGTCGCCACTATGCCACGCGCACACCTTTGGAGATCCTCGATGAAGGCGACCAGAGAACCGAGCCATCCCCTGGCGAGCGCGTCGGGCTGCTTTCATTGGTCGTGCCACAGAACACAGAAATGTATGCGGCAGTGGAGGTCTTGTCGCCGTCCGGGAGCTTGCGCGAAGCGGCTGCGAATCTTTTTGCGGCTCTCTACCGGCTTGACGGCATGAATCTGGACCGTCTGGTGGCACTCGCCGTACCGGAACACGGCCTGGGCGTAGCCATCATGGATCGGCTGCGCCGATGCTCCGCCAGATAGCGGCTGGGCGAAAATACAATATTTCAAAAGATCACTGTGGCCAATTCCTACTCTCCGTGATCTCGTGTTAGAGTAACAGGGGTGCAGGGAGGTGGAAGCGATCGTGCTGGAATATAGCGAGATCATACCCGGCCGGCTCTGGATCGGTGCTTACGTGTGCGAAGATGAAGTACCCGAATTGAAGCAGATCGGAATCACGACCGTTTTCAACATGCAAACGGATGAGGATCTGAGGCATTACGGGATCTCGCCCGATGGGCTTGCCCGCGCCTACTCGAGCGCAGGCATCGAGTTCCAAAGGCAGCCCACACCGGATTTCGACCGGGAGGCACTGGCTCGCAACCTGCCGGAGGCTGTTGCACGGATCGAAACCGCATTGGCTGATCCCGGAATCAGGCTCTACCTGCATTGTACGGCTGGAGCCATCCGCTCGGCCACAACGGCAGCAGGATATCTCATCAGATCACGGGGAATCTCGGCGTACGAAGCGTGCGCCTTTTTGACGTCGCGGCGAAACTGCAATCCTACACTCGACATACTCGAGAGTTACGAGATTGCCCTCTCGAGCGCATCCCATGAGTGACCCTAGAGGAAACTTCGAGAGGATCCGGCAATCAAGGAATGGTATGCCCGTCTGCCGGAGTTGAGAGAATCAAGGGACGGGACGGCAGGTTTCTTCCCCTGAATGCTCTTCCCGCAGGACCAGGATCGCGAACGAAGCGAGCCACGAGCTATAGGAGCATATGACACAGAGTATAGGAAGCCCCTGGTTTTTCGCGGCCTTTCTGGCGGTCGTGCTTGTGCTGCTGGCGATCGATCTCGGCATCTTTCACCGCAAGGTGCACGCCGTCAAAGTGAAGGAGGCTCTGGCCTGGAGCATTGCCTGGGTTGTGCTCTCCGGACTCTTCGGAGCCTGGGTTTACAGGGAATTCGGCCGGCAGCATGCGCTCGAGTTTTTCACGGGCTACCTTGTCGAGTACGCTTTGAGTGTCGACAACATCTTTGTCTTCATCCTGATCTTTTCCTACTTCGCCGTTCCTCCCAAGCTGCACCATCGCGTACTGTTCTGGGGCATTCTGGGCGCACTCATCATGCGCGGCGGATTTATTTTTGCCGGCGCCAAGCTGATTCAGACCTTTCACTGGATCATTTACATATTCGGCGCATTTCTTATTTTCACCGGCATCAAGATCCTGCTTCAGAAGGGGGAATCCGAGGTCGAGCCCGGGCGCAATCCGGTGGTCCGCCTATTCCAGCGCATCATGCCCATGTCCTCAGGCTACGGTGAGGGCGTCTTCTTCATGAAGCAGGCCGGCAAATGGGTAGCTACGCCGCTTGCTTTGGTCCTGGTCACCCTTGAGACCACCGATCTGGTCTTTGCGCTGGATTCGATTCCGGCCATCTTCGGAGTTACCACGGACTGGTTTATCGTTTTTACATCCAACATCTGCGCCATTCTCGGGTTGCGCTCCATGTACTTCCTGCTTGCCGCCGTGGTCGATCGCTTCGTATATCTCGGCGCGGGATTGGGAATCGTCCTGTCGTTCATCGGGGTGAAGATGGTGCTGAGCGACGTCTATCCGGTGGGGATTGAAACCTCCCTGCTTGTGGTCGCCGTCATCCTCACAGGCTCGGTCATTCTCTCTCTGATTAAACCACCGAAGCATTGAAAATCACCGTGCAGCACTTCAATTCGAGCCCGGTCACTGGTAAGATCCGGGTTTGTATCCGATGGATTTTGTGGGAGGAATATCGCTGTGCCTATGTACGAATATGAATGCCGCAGCTGCAAAGCGCGGTTTGAACATCTGGTCTTTGATCGCACCGCGGAGGTCGTTTGCCGCAAATGCGGCAGCGGAGATGTGGCCCAGTTGCTCTCGACCTTCGCTGTCGGGAGCGAGTCCGCCAAGTCGGCGCCACAGGATAACCCATGCGCGGGCTGCCAGGGAATGCAGGGCGGCACTTGCCCTATGAAACAATAGCCGCAGGTCTTTTGAACATAATTCAGAGTGCGAAAAGGTCCTATGGAACCTATATCTGAGTATTACTACTCGCACCGGCTGAAGCTGCATTTTTGGGATTGGTGTGGAGAGGGCAAGCCGAATCTGGTCCTCGTGCATGGCAGCCGCGATCACGCCCGCAGCTGGGATCAAATTGCCAAGGCACTCGCCAAGGACTTCCGCATCGTCGCCCCGGATCTGCGCGGGCACGGCGACAGCAGCTGGGCCCAGGGAGCCATGTACAGCATCCCTGAATATGTCCTGGATGTATCGGCCCTCATCGATATCATAGGCCGGCACCCCGTCTACCTGATCGGCCATTCCCTGGGCGGAGCGGTAGTGATGCAGTATGCCGGAGCCTATCCGGAACGCGTCCGCAAGCTCGTCTCGATCGAAGGCTATGGACCGGCTCCTGACAAGCTGGTACCGACTCCCGCCCACGAAAGGCTGAGAGAATGGATCGAAAACATGCGCGCATACGAAAAGCGCTCCCCGCACCGCTATCCCGGCTTGGATGCAGCTGCGGCGCGCATGAAGGAGGCAAATCCGCACCTCTCCGATGAATTGGCCCGAAACCTCACGCTGTTTGGCGCTAATTGGAATCCTGACGGCACGCTGGTTTGGAAGTTCGATAACTACGTGCGGGCTTTCTCACCCTATGGATTCAACATGGAGGATGCACAGGAGATCTGGCGCCAGATCACCTGCCCGGTCCTCTTGTTTCGCGGGCTCGACAGCTGGGCGGTGGATCCGGAGAAAGACGGGCGCATCCACGCCATCCCCAACTATCGGCTGATTAACATCCCCAACGCGGGCCATTGGGTCCACCATGACCAGCCGGACATTTTCATCGAAGAAACGAGAAAGTTTCTGTTCGAATCCTGAGCAGTTTCCCGCCGTCGCCAAAACAAATGAATTCCCTGTGTAATTGCGCTTGCAGGACAAGTGCCAACGATGCTAGGTTCATGGCTTCACGCTATCGAAATCGCAGGGTGGCCGGCGGAATCGATAGGCTGAATTCAAGCCGGCCGGACCTCGCCTAACTCAAAACTACCGCGGAGAGTCGCATGGGAAATCCGTTGTTCGCAACCAAACCAATGAGCATGCTTCTGAATGAAGCAGGGGAAACGGGTGAGAATACTCTAAGGCGTACGCTTGGCCCAGTCTCGCTGACCGCCCTGGGTATCGGCGCCATCATCGGCGCCGGCATCTTCGTCCTGACCGGATTAGGGACGCAATATGCGGGTCCAGGTCTGATGCTCTCGTTTGTGATCTCAGGCCTCGGCTGCGCGTTTGCCGGCCTCTGCTATGCTGAATTTGCAGCCATGATTCCTTTGGCGGGGAGCGCATATACCTATGCGTACGCGACCCTCGGGGAGTTGTTCGCTTGGATCATCGGTTGGGACCTCACGCTCGAATACGCAATGGGCGCCAGCACGGTATCCTCAGGATGGTCCAACCATTTCATTGAATTCATGCACATTTTCAAGATCGACATCCCGTTGTGGCTTTCCTATGACCATTGGACAGCGCTGAAGACGGCTGAAAATGTGATCGCGCGGCAGATGGCCAAGGCAGCCGACCCGAACCTGGTCGAGGGTACCAAGGCGTTCCTCGACAGAGTCGGCGAGATCATGAGCGCCCAGTCAGCCGAGTTGGTGCAGCGGGCGCACGATCTGATCAATGCGCCGCATGTTTTGGGCATTGAGATCGGCTTCAATCTGCCGGCCATGGTAATTGCAGGCATTATCACCCTCATCCTGGTCATCGGGATCAAGGAAAGCGCGCGCTTCAACGCCATAATCGTGGCGATCAAGGTTGCTGTGGTCCTGTTCGTGATCCTCCTTGGTGTGCGCTACATCAACTTTTCGAATTGGGGAAACAGCTGGTCCACCTTCGCCCCCATGGGATTCTCCGGCATCGGGGCGGGTGCGGCCTACATCTTCTTCGCCTACATCGGATTTGATGCGGTTTCGACCACGGCGCAGGAGGCCAAGAATCCGAAGCGCGATCTGCCGATCGGCATTATCGCCTCCTTGGCCGTGTGCACGGTCCTTTACATTCTGGTAGCCGCAGTGCTCACGGGCATGGTGCCCTGGCGGGAAGTCAACGTGGAAGCGCCCATCGCCCGCGCGTTCCTCGATCGCGGTCTGACTACCGCTTCGCATGTGATCGTGCTCGGCGCCCTGGCAGGGCTGACCAGCGTGATGCTGGTCATGTTGCTCGGTCAGACACGCGTGCTGTATTCGATGGCGAATGACGGCTTGTTGCCGAAGAAGTTCTTCGCGGCCATTCACCCGAGATTCCGGACGCCCTACAAGAACACGATCCTCGTCGGCGCCCTTGCGGCGGTCGTGGGCAGTCTGACGCCGATTGACGATATCGGCAAGATGGTGAACATCGGGACTCTGTTGGCTTTTGTCATCGTGTGCGTCGCAATCCTGATTCTGAGGAAAACCAATCCGAATGCCCCGCGGCCATTCCACACGCCCTTCGTGCCGGTGGTGCCTTTCCTGGGGATTCTGTTCAACGGCTACATGATGTACAAGCTGGGCTGGATCAACTGGATGCGACTCATCGTCTGGCTGCTCATCGGCCTGGTGATTTATTTCCTCTATAGCCGGCACCACAGCAAGGTGCGGGAAGCCGCTGCCAACGCGGCGAAAGCTGCTAAGTAACGGCAAAAACACGAAGACTCCAGGAAAGCCTTGAGGATTGAGTTTTCCTGGAGTCTTTACGGTTCCGGTCAAGCACTCTTGCGCAATTCGACCAACACTTGCCGTGCCACTCCCTTCAATGTGTCCACGATACCCGTGCCATCGGTAGCCACTGCTTCGAAGACCGGCTCGCCCTTGACCAGCAGGAGTTTTTTGAGTTGCTCTGCAGGCATTGCGTTGGGCAGGTCCCTCTTGTTGAGCTGCAGCACGTAAGGGATCTTCCCGATGTCGAAGCCGTGTTCCTTCAGGTTCTGTTCCAGGTTGCCGATCGATTCCAGGTTGGCGTCCAGGCGCTCCTCCTGTGAGTCGGCCACAAAGACCACGCCGTCCACTCCCCGCAGGATGAGTTTCCGGCTGGCGTCATAAAAGACCTGGCCGGGAACCGTATAGAGATGGAAGCGCGTGCGTAAACCGCGGATTTGTCCCAGGTCAATAGGGAGAAAATCGAAGAACAGGGTACGTTCGGTCTCCGTCGCCAGGGATACAAGCTTGCCCTTGTTCTCCGAATTCGTGATGTCATACAGGTATTGCAGATTGGTGGTCTTCCCCCCCAACCCTGGTCCGTAGTAGACGATCTTGCAATTAATTTCCCGTGCTACGTAGTTTATGAACGTCAACGTTAGAACCTCTCACCCATGAAATCAGCTGCCCGGTTTAAAGAAGCTGAACATCTTGTCAATATCTTCGTCCGTGAAATATAGAGGCGACGCCGACGCTGGCGCCGCTTTAGCGGCAGAACCGGCTCCTTCTGTTTTGCGCAGGAAGCTCTTGAGAATTTCCTCCAGATACGCTGTCGCCCGCTTTACTCTGAGCCGAACCATGCCAAGCGCGACAGTTTCGTCAAACACCACCACCAAGGAGAACCTCTTGGCAACATCCGAAATATGAATGCTGCGATGCTTCCCCTGGTGATAGAGAATGGAGAACTCGGGTTCGCCGACCAGCCGCGCCAGACCATCCGTCGCGGCGATATTCGCAGCCGCCAGGGACGAAAGGGAGGTCATGTCGATACCGTGGGCCGGACCCTCGGAGGCAATCTGCTGCCCACTCCGATCAATCAGCAGCACCAGGTCCGCCCGGAGGTCCCTTTGCGTCATGACCAGGATGGACTTCAGACGCAGGTACTCAGCTTCATGGAGAACAAGGTTACTCGGATTCATCAACGACCGGCATCCCAGAGGCATATATCAGAGTAAACCATTGAAATTTATAGTGATATCCACACAACTAGCGCACCCTTTCAGCCGACTCCAGATCGGAAAGAGAGGGATGATTGAACCTTACCGACCTTACCCTTGACTTATCGACCAAATTCTCCTAATAATAACTGACAAATTGTGATGCACTTTTTATTGCGCACAGATAGCTGATTCTAAAGCGCTTATGGGATTTTACATTCAGGCTGCGTCGTGTCGGCATCCTGAAGGGGCAAAGGCAAGGGAGCGATGGCAAGCAAACGAAAGAGTACAAAACCGAAGGGCAGTTCCAAACCCGCACATAAAAAGCCGGCAGCTTCGCGCGCAAAACCCTCGGCCAAGCCAAAAGCCAAGGCACCCGTGAAATCTGTGAAGTCTGCGAGGCGTGGCAGGGTTCAGCAGACCACAGCAGCGGGATTGAAGAAAGTGAGCCCCGTTACGAAGATAGAAGAATCACCGCGGCTGCTGCGCGACACGAAAAGCACGACGCTGGCTTTGGGTCTGCTCGAGAAGGCGATCAAGCTTATCTATCGCAAGGAGTTTAAGAAAGCCCGGATCGAATTGAAATCCCTGATTGAGAGCCACCCCGCTGAACAGGAGATTCTGGCGCATGCGCGCACCTACCTTCAGATTTGCATACGGGAGGAAGCCTCACACAAGAAGCCCGTAATCGGCAACGACCAGCTTTACACGCTGGGAGTCATGGAGCACAACCAGGGGAACTACGATAACGCCATCACCTATTTCCGGCAAACCCTGGATAAGAACTCGAACTCCGACCACGTCTACTACTCCCTGGCCGCATCGTTTGCGCTCAAGGGAGATTTCGCTGAGGCCGTCCGGAATCTTCAAAAGGCCGTCGAACTCAACGAAGAGAATCGCATCTATGCCAAAAACGACGTGGACTTCGCACCGCTTCATGGTCAGAAAGAATTCAACGACCTGATCGGTTGGAACCAGCCCGCTATGGGCAGATAGCCCTGACATGTCTTCGTACATCCTGCATAGCGTGGTCTCCATCGGGGGGGGAACCGGGCTTTCCTGCCTGTTGAAGGGATTGAAACACAGGGTAATTGAGCATCCGGTGATCGTCCCGCCGGGCATCAAGCCGTGGATTGCGCGCTTGACTGCCGTCGTTACGGTGAGCGACGATGGCGGCAGTTCCGGCCGACTCAGAGAAGAGCTCCAGGTGCTCCCGCCCGGTGACATTCGCAACTGCATGGTCGCACTCGGCGCCGACGAGTCACTCCTCGCCCATCTGTTTCAATATCGGTTCTCGGGTTCCGGCGAGCTGCATGGACACAGCTTCGGCAACCTTTTCCTGACCGCGCTAACTGCTGTAACCGGTGATTTCCTGGAAGCGATTCGCGTCAGTTCCGACGTCCTGGCAATCAGGGGCAGGATCTACCCTGCCACTCTCAGCGACGTAAGGCTGCAAGCCATCCTCGAAGACGGCAGCGTGCTGTTCGGCGAGTCTCTGATATCCAAGAGCCGGTCCCGCATTTCATCTCTGTCGCTTTTGCCACCAGATTGCCGGCCCGTTCCTGCGGTGCTGGAGGCAATCCGGAAAGCGGACCTGATCACGATTGGCCCGGGGTCCCTTTTTACCAGCCTCCTTCCCAACCTGCTGGTGCCTGGAATCGCGCGCGCGTTGAGGAAATCTCCGGCCTTGAAGGTTTTCATCTGCAACCTGATGAGCCAGCCCGGGGAGACTATTGGATTTTCGGCGGCTGACCATGTTGAGGCCATCTACCGGCAGACAGGCGACAAGTTATTTGATTTCATGATCCTGAACAACCAACCGATAGCGCCGACAGTTCTGGCTCGGTACCGGAAGGAGGGCTCTAAACCTGTGGCGGCCGATCGCGAGCGTATCGCGAATCTGGGGCTTGGGATTCTCGAAGAGCCCCTGCTGGCACGGGGCCGGGTCGTGCGCCACGACCCAAACCTGCTCGCGGATGCAGTCTATAAGGGCTGTCGCCGCTGGAAATCTTCGGGCACGAGCGCTGGGGAGGAGGTTTAGCCAAAGTATGAAAGATCTTTCTGTTCTTATCATGGCCGCGGGTAAAGGCACCCGTATGGTCAGTAACCACGCCAAAGTTCTGCACATCCTTTGCGGCATGCCCATATTGCGCATGATCTATCGCGCTTCGGCCAGCATCGATCCTGAGGCGATTTTCGTGGTGATCGGCCAGGATGCGGAGCGAGTCCGTGGCGCGCTTGAAGGGCTGCCGGCAGGATTCGTTCTTCAGCAGGAACAGCTCGGGACCGGGCACGCGCTCATGATGGCACGCCCGGAAATCGAAAAAATGCACGGGGATCTTCTTGTGCTTTCCGGAGATACACCGCGCCTCAAGCCGGAAACGCTCCGCGACCTGGTCGAGCATCACCGGCACAGTGGGGCGTCCGCTACTTTGCTCACCGCCAACGCCGAAAACCCTTTTGCGTACGGCCGCGTTCTGCGTAACGCAGACGGCAGCATCCGGGCCATCATCGAAGAAAAGGACGCCTCGCCGGAGCAGAGAGCGATTAAGGAAATCAACGCCGGCTTTTACTGCTTCAAGATAGCGCCGCTGCTTGATGCTCTGGGAAAGCTATCCAACTGCAACGCCCAAAGGGAGTACTACCTCACAGATCTGGTGGAAATCCAGCGGCGTAGCGGACTGCGAATCGAGGCGCTCCTGCACCCGGACTTTGAGGAGCTGCGGGGCATCAACACGCGCAACGAGCTGGCTGAACTCGGGAAGGCCTTGCGGGCACAAAAGAACCAGGAACTGATGGCCGCAGGAGTTACGCTCGTCGATCCAGAGCGCACTTACATCGACCTGGACGTGACTATCCAGAAGGATGTCACCATTCACCCCATGGTAACCCTGGAGGGGGCGACGCGCATCGGCGAGGGGAGCATCATCCATTCGGGGACACGCATCGCCAATTCAGTCATCGGACCCGAAGTTGAAATCCTGGATTCCTGCCT
>JBGQNR010000103.1:0-20617 GCA_041501225.1 Acidobacteriota bacterium | reverse complement strand
CGCACTGGAACCATCCGGGATTCATGGCCTACTTCGGTATCACCGGTTCGGCTGCCGGCATTCTCGGGGAATTGGTTGGCAGCGCGATCAACAGCAACGGCATGCTCTGGAAGACGTGCCCGGCACTCACAGAGCTGGAACGTGTCGTACTCCGATGGTACGCATCCGCGATCGGCCTCCCGCAGGAATGGTTCGGAATGATCACCGATACAGCTTCGACCTCAACCCTGGTTGCGCTGGCAGCCGCGCGTGAAGCGACCGGGTTGAACGTGCGCGAGGAGGGGCTGGCGGGCAAACCTCCGCTGGTACTTTATTGCTCCGAGGAAGCGCATTCCTCCATAGACAAGGCTGGGCTCGTCCTGGGTCTGGGAGTGCGCGGCATCCGCCGTATCCCCAGCGACAATGACTTTCGCATGAGAGTCGATGCTCTGGAATCGGCGCTGGATCAGGATCGTTCCGAGGGACGCCACCCCTTCGCGGTGGTAGCCACCGTAGGCACTACTTCGGCGACGGCGGTGGATCCCGTGCCCGACATCGCAGCCATCTGCCGACGGCACAATCTCTGGCTGCACGTTGATGCGGCCTATGCCGGAAGCGCGGGGATTGCTCCTGAGTTTCGCTGGGCGCTGGCAGGATGTGACAGGGCCGATTCTCTCGTGGTGAATCCCCACAAATGGCTGTTTACGCCGATCGATTGCTCCGCCCTCTTCACCAGCAAGCCGGAAATATTTCGCGGCGCATTTTCCCTGGTGCCTGAATATCTAAGGACAGATGTGTGCGGAGCCGTGGATCTTATGGATTACTCTTTCCAGCTGGGCCGGCGCTTCCGCGCCCTCAAGCTCTGGTTTGTTTTTCGCTATTTCGGGATCGAGGGATTGGCTGCCCGAATTCGCGACCATGTGCGCATGGCGCAGGCCTTCGCCTCCTGGATCGATTCCCACCCCGCATTCGAGCGTCTCGCGCCTGCTCCTTTTTCGGTGGTCTGCTTCAGAGCCCATCCAGAGGGCGTCGATAACGAGGCGGAGTTGGAGCGCTTAAATGCCGGCTTGCTCGAGCAAGTTAATGCGTCCGGCGAGGTGTTCCTCTCTCACACCAAGTTGAAAGGCCGCTATTGCCTGCGCATCGCTATCGGAAATCTCCAGACTGACATGAAGCGTGTAAAACGCGCTTTCCAGTTGCTCTGCGAAACCGCGAGGCTTTCCTGAGCCCGAGTGTTGCACGAGCCCAGGAAGTCAAGCTCACCGGCGCTACTTCGCTTTCGTCCACTGGTCAATCCAGTCCTGCACCGTCTTCCACCAAAGCTGGCTGTTCTGTGGCTTCAACACCCAGTGCCCTTCATCCGGGAAATAGAGGAACTTGGACGGGACCTTCATCAGCTGCAAGGCCGTGAAGAGCTCAAATGCCTGTGTGACAGGGACCCGGTAGTCCAACTCGCCGTGAACCACAAGCATCGGCGTCTTGAAGTTCTTCACGTAACTTGATGGCGACCACTTCTGATAAACGGCCGGATTATCCCATGGAGTGCCCTTGAAATCCCACAGCGGAAACCACAGTTCCTCGGTCGCCCCGAACATGCTGGCAGCGTCAAATACGCCGTCGTGACTCACAAGGCAACGGAACCTGTCGGTGTTGCCCTCCAACCAATTCATCATGTAGCCGCCGTAGCTTGCCCCGGCCGCTGCCACGCGCGTGGCATCCACGTAGGGAAGTTTCGCCAGATAGTCTGCCCCGCTCATTAGATCCTGGTATACCTTGCCACCCCAATCCCCCGAAATCTCGTCGGTAAACTGCTGCCCGAATCCCATGCTGCCCCGCGGATTCGCCGCAAAAACCACATAGCCGCGGCCGGCAAACATCTGCATGTTCCAGCGGTAGGAAAAGTTGTCTCCCCAGGCATTCTGGGGGCCGCCGTGGACAAGGAAGATGGCAGGATATTTCCGGTTAGCATCAAAAAAGGGGGGCTTTACAATCCACGCCTGGATGTTGGTTCCGCCAAATCCCTTGTACGTCAGGCTCTCCACGGGTCCCATCGTGATTTGGCTGAGAGCGGTATCGTTGACCATGGTGAGCGGCCGCACATCGCGCCCGTCGGCACCAGCACGATAGATTTCGGACGGTTTTGAAATACTCTGGCGCGTGAATATCAAGGTCTTGCCGTCAGGCGTCACTTGAATGTCGCCATTGTAGCTCTTCTCCACCACCCGTACCGGCGGTTCGCCGTTGGCGCCGACCCGGTAGATGCTGGAGAATCCTTCGTCCTCGGCGGTGAAATAGATGGATCGGCTGTCAGGGGCCCAAGTGGATTCGCTTACGGACCGGTCCAGGCTCGCCGTGATGGATTTGGAGGCGCGCGCAGCCCGATCATAAAGCATGAGCTCGAATCGATCCGCTTCGAATCCGGGGCGTCGCTGAGCCCGATAGGCTATATATTTCCCGTCGCGAGAATAAAGGGGCGAGCCGTCGTAGGCAGGATTTGCAGTAATTTTTTGCGGTTCGCCTCCCGCCACCGGCACGGTCCAAAGACCTCCGTTGGTGCTGGTGGCTTCCACTTTGTCAGTGTTTCGGGCAAAGCAGAGTTCTTTGCCATCGGGCGAAAAATCGTAGTCGGCTGGGCCGCTCAGTGAGAAAGGGGGCGCATCGAAGTCACCCGGCGTCAGATCACGGGGAGTTCCTCCCGCAGCCGGAATGACGAAGATGTGCGTGCGCTTTCCATCCTTCCAGGAATCCCAATGTCGATAGAGAAGGTGGTCGAAGATTTTGGCTTTGACTTTCGAAGCTTCCGCCGCTTTGTTCCTCTGCGCATTGCAGGCGTCATCCCGGCAATCGGGATACACATCGGAGGTGAAAGCCAGATTCTTGCCATCTGGAGACCAGATCACTCCATCCGCACCGGTTGAGATGGCTGTCAACTTGCGTGCCTCTCCACTTGCTACCTCGAGAATCCAGATTTGCGCACTGCCGTCGCGAGTGGAGATGAACGCCAGTTGTCTTCCATCCGGCGACCACCGGGCGTTATTGTCGCGTTTCTCACTCTGCGTCAGCTGTTTCGCCGCACCGCCTGTGACGGAGACCAGCCAGATATCGCTATTCCCGGCGTTTTTTGCCAGATCCATCCTGGTCATTGCGTAGGCAACTGACTTGCCGTCCGGGGATACCTGCGGATCACTTATGCGGCCGAAGGCAATCAGGTCGTCAAAAGCGATCGTATGTCGCTGCTGCGCACTGCCGCTCGCAACAGGCATGAGACCGGCTAGCGCCGCAATCAAGAGAACTTTGGTATGCTTCATAAGTATGCCCTCATCGTTTTCAAATGTCGCGTTGACTGGAAGAGATGCGATTTGAGTATATCAAAGCGAAAAGTCTTATTGGAATTCGTATGTTTCATGGCATTCTTGGTAGGTAACACACCGTTCCCTGGCAACATCCCCTTGGAGGAACTGGCCATGAAAGCGATTCGAGTTCATGAAACAGGTGGTCCCGAAAAACTTGTCTATGAGGAGGTATCTGTCCCCGCCCCCGGGCCGGATCAAGCGCGCGTGAGAGTGCATGCAATCGGTGTGAACTTCATCGACGTCTATTATCGGACCGGTCTATACAAAACCTCACTGCCGTTCATTCCCGGCATGGAGGCAGCCGGGGTGGTCGATTCTTTAGGGGAGAACGTGACCGGGGTCGCTCGCGGGGAGCGCGTGGCCTACGCGATGAATCTGGGCGCCTATGCCGAATACGCGCTGGTAAACGCCTGGCAGCTCGTGACCCTCCCCGAGAAGATCGATTTCTCAGTTGGCGCCGCCGCCATGCTTCAGGGGATGACCGCACATTACCTGACCCACGCGACCTACCCGCTTCAGCGCGGCCAAACCGCGCTGGTACATGCAGCTGCTGGAGGGGTCGGGCTCTTGCTGATTCAAATTGCCAAGATGTTGGGCGCGCGCGTGATCGGCACGGTGTCCACCGAGGAAAAAGCAGGTCTCGCGCGCGCCGCGGGAGCCGACCATGTGGTTCGCTACGACATCAGGGATTTCGAGAGCGAAGTAAGGAATATTACCCAAGGCCGGGGGGTCGACGTTGTCTACGACTCGGTCGGGCGCGCAACTTTTGAAAAAAGCCTGAACTGCCTGAAACGCAGGGGCATGATGGTTCTCTTCGGACAATCAAGCGGCCCGGTTCCGCCGGTCGATCTGACTGTTCTGAATGCCAAGGGCTCCATTTATGTGACCCGCCCGAGCCTGGCGCATTATGCGGCTACCCAGGAGGAAATTGACTGGCGGGCAGGCGATATTCTGGAGTGGGTGGCGGAAGGCAAGTTGAACTTGAGAATCGATCACAGCTTTCCATTGCAGGAGGCTGCGAAGGCCCATCAAGCTCTGGAAGGACGGCAAACCAAAGGAAAGGTCCTCCTGATTCCATAAACAAAAAAGCCACGAAACACTCAGAAAGCGTGCAAAAACTTTCATGTGTTTCGTGGCTGATGTTCTCTACTGCAGTATCTTCTTAAAGCGCTCGAAGGCCCAGTCAATTTCGTCCCGCTTGATCACCAGCGGCGGAGCCACCCGGATGACGCGATCGTGGGTCTCCTTGCACAGGATTCCCTCCTCTTTCAGCTTCTCGCAGTAGGGCCGGGCCGGGCCGGATAACTCAATCCCAATCCAAAGTCCCCGTCCGCGAATGTCGAGGATATGCGGCGCGCGCAAGGTGCGCAGTTTGCCGAGGAAGTAGTCACCGAGTTCAGCAGAGCGCTCCACGAGGTTTTCGTCCACCAGGACCCTCAAGGCAGCTCGGGCAACGGCGCAGGCAAGCGGGTTGCCGCCGAAGGTGCTGCCGTGATCCCCCGGATTGAAAACCCCAAGAACGCTACGCGGAGCCAGAACCGCAGATACCGGATAATACCCGCCGGACAGCGCCTTGCCGATGATCACCATGTCCGGATGAACATCTTCGTGCATGTAAGCAAACAGTTTGCCGGTGCGCCCGAGCCCCGACTGAATTTCATCCAGGACAAAAAGCACATTATTTTTTCGGCAGATCTCTTCGCACTTTTCCAGATAGCCCTTGGGCGGCACGATAATTCCCGCCTCTCCTTGAATCGGCTCCACGAGAAATGCACAGGTGTTGGGAGTGATGGCATGCTGCAGCGCGTCTACATCTCCATAGGGGATGATCGTGAATCCAGGCGTGAAAGGTCCGAAACCGTCACGATACTGCCCTTCGGTGGAGAAACTGACGATCGTTATGGTGCGTCCGTGGAAGTTGTTGCTGCACGCGACAATCTCCGCCTTTTCGGGCGGAATGCCTTTAACTTTGTAGCCCCATTTGCGCGCCGCCTTGAGTGCAGTCTCCACCGCTTCCGCACCCGAGTTCATCGGCAGCATCTGATCCATTCCCGTCAGCGCATGCATGTCCTTCAAAAGAAGCGGGAGCTGGTCGTTACGAAAGGCTCGTGAGGTCAGCGTCACACGGTGGGCCTGCTCAATCAGGGCTTCCATGATCTTTGGATGGCAATGGCCCTGATTCACGGCAGAATACGCGGCCAGGCAATCGAGATAGCGTTTTCCATCCACATCGTAAACCCAGACGCCTTGGGCTTTCTGGATCACCACATCCAGCGGGTGGTAGTTATGAGCTCCGTACTGGTTCTCGAGCTCGACAAAATCCTTCGTGGTCATTTCGGTTTTCATGGTGCCTTCCTTTTAATGCACAGCGAAAAACCTGGCCGTCTCACTCCAGGGCCATCGTCAAGAGCGCCATGCGCACATAGAGGCCGTTGGTTGCCTGTTGAAAATAGCATGCACGGGGATCGTCATCCAGAGCCTTATCCAACTCCAGTGTACGCGGCAGCGGATGCAAAATCATGGCGTTCGGTTTCATTTTCTTTAATACCGACGCATCCATGAAATACTTCTTGAGACGCTGTGGATCAGGCATGCGGCCGGGACGGATTTGGGTGACATACGTAACATCGACGCTGTCGATTACGCGATCAAGTTCGGTCTCCAGGGTGTACCAGATATTGTGTTCTTCGAGATGTTCCAGGATGTCGCGTTTCATCTGCACTTCGGGCGGGCTGACGAAGTACATCTTGACGCGTTCGAACTTGCTCAACAAATACGCAAGGGAGCGCGCCGTGCGTCCGCGATCGAGCTCGCCGACCATGGCAATCGTGAGCCCATCCAGCGTGCGGCGCTCCCTGAATATAGTGTACAAATCCAGGAGCGCTTGTGTCGGATGCTGCCCCCCGCTGCCATCGCCGGCATTGATAATCGGGACTTTGGAAACGGCTGCGGCGCGCGCCGCTCCCCCCATTTCGGAATGACGCAGCACAATGATATCCGTATAGCCGGAGATGATCCGGATCGTGTCTTCCAGCTGCCCCCCTTCCACCTCCGATGAAAAGGCCCTGGCATCTTCGGTGGAACAGATCCGGCCCCCGAGGCGATGCATGGCAGCCTCAAAACAAATGCGCGTGCGCGTGGATGGCTCGTAAAAGAGGGTTGCCATGATCTTGTTTTGATAATCGAGCGTACCCCCGCGCGCCACAATGCGCTCCATGGCACGCGTGCGCTCGAAGAGCTCCATCAGCAGCGGTACGGTGAACTGCTGAGACTCGATCACGTGACGGAATTTCACGATCACACCCTCCCCTTCTCGGGGACGACATGCGTCCCCGCTTCTCCGGTCACCGCTTCCGCCAGGCTATCCAGAGAGGTGATGATCGCCTCCTTCCCGCCGGCTTTCAAGAACGTGACGGCCGCCTCAACCTTGGGTCCCATACTCCCCGGTGGGAACTCTCCGGCGGCCTGATAGGCGGCAAGCTCGTCTATACCCACCCTCTTGAGGGCGCGCTGTCCGGGCTGTTTGAACTGGACGTAAACATGATCCGCATCCGTGGAAAACACCAGCATATCTGTCGACAGCTGCATGGCCAGGAGCACCGAGGCGCGATCCTTATCGATCACCGCATCCACGCCGCGGATTTTGCCGTTTTCGCGCACTACCGGGATGCCGCCGCCACCGGCCGCAATCACAAGAATCCCCTGATCCATCACACTGCGGATCACATCCGCCTCAATGATCTCGACCGGAACCGGCGAAGCCACGACGCGACGGTAGCCGCGGGAAGCGTCTTCGACCATATCCCACCCAAACTGCTGGACCTTCTCCTCCGCGGCCGCCTGCGAATAGAAGGGCCCAATGGGCTTGGTCGGCTTCTTGAAGGCCGGATCGTCGGCACGCACTACCACCTGCGTCAGTACCGTGGTTACCGGCTTCCGGATCCCTGCCAGATGCAGCTCGAACTGAAGAGCCTGCTGAAGGATGTAGCCAATCTCGCCTTGAGTTGTGGCGACGCAAACGTCCAAGCCCTGCTCGTAAACCTGGCCCGCGGCCCGCTCGGAACGAAGCAGTTGAGCTCCGACCTGAGGACCATTTCCATGTGTGACCACAATGTGAAGGCCGGTTTTGATCAAAGCAACGATTGCTTTACTGATCACTCGGGCATTCGCGATCTGCTCCAGGATCGTCCCCTTTTCACCGGCGCGGATCAGTGAGTTACCACCTACTGCAATAACCGCCGATTGTGCCAAGGTGCACTCCTATCGCATCAAGTTGAGCATGATGGCTTTCTGGGCGTGCAGCCGGTTTTCCGCCTGCTGAAAGACCACCGAGCGCGGTGATTCCATCACACCATCCGTTACCTCTTCCCCGCGATGGGCTGGCAGGCAGTGTAGGAATATGGCATCCGGACGCGCGTGAGCAAACAGAGCTTCGTTCACCTGGTAGGGACGGAAAATGTTCAACCTGGCCGCCGTTTCCGCTTCCTGGCCCATGCTGGTCCACACGTCGGTGTATATGGCATCTGCCCCCGTGACCGCTGCGACCGGATCGTGAGTGACGTCGATCTTGCAGCCAGTTTCGGCCCCGTGAGTTCGCGCCCATTGAACCACTTCCGGATTCGGCTCATACCCGGGCGGTGTCGCTGCGGCTACATGAACCCCCAAACGTGCGGCAGTGTGGATCAAGGACACACACACGTTGTTACCGTCGCCCACGTACGCCAACTTTTTCCCAGAGAATTCCCTCTTGAATTCGAGCAGGGTCATATAGTCAGCCATCGCCTGGCAGGGGTGATTGTAATCGGTCAACCCATTGATGACGGGAATGTGAGCATGTTGAGCGAGTTCCTCCACAACCTTATGGCTGAAGGTCCTAGCCATGACTCCCTGAACCATGCGTTCGAGATTGCGCGCCACATCCGCCACCGATTCCCGCTTCCCCAGACTGATCTCCGCCGGCGACAGGTAGATGGCAAATCCTCCCAGCTGGTGGATGCCGACATTGAACGTGACACGCGTGCGCAGGGAGGGTTTTTCAAAGATCATGGCGAGAGCCTTGCCTTTAAGGATCTCCGCGTATTTTTCGGGGTGCGTTTTGATATCAATGGCGTCGTCGATCAGTTTTCTGACCTCGGTGGGAGTATAACTGCGAACCGTAATAAAGTCTCTTTTCGTCATGAATGCCTCCAAGCTATGAAACCTCAAAGACTCGAAAACCCGAAGACTCCGAAGAGCGTACCCTCGGAGTCTTCGAATCTTCGAGTCTAAGGGGGTTTAGAGTCTCATCGAAGTGAGTTCCGTCGCTATTTGATCTTGCTGAGAAACTGGTCCAGAATCTTGGCGAGCTCGTTGGAAGACGCTTCATCCAGGGCATAGCTGATCCGGATCATGCGGTGCTTGGTTTTAATGAGCCGCGAAAGGTCGAAAGGAGTGCCCACCAGCACTAGATCACAAGGAACAGCATCGATCGTGGCCTTCAGGTCACGAACCTGCTGATCGCCATAGCCCATCGCAGGAAGTATGTCCGTCAAATGCCGATACTTTTCGAACACCCCGCGGATGGTCCCGACCGCGTACGGCCGAGGATCGACAATTTCTGCAGCGCCAAACTGCTTTGCGGCCACGTGTGCCGCGCCGTAGGTCATCTCACCATGAGTCAGAGTGGGACCATCCTCGACGACCAGCACACGCTTACCCTTGATAGCGTTTTCGTCATCAGCAGTAACCACCGACGCGGCCTGGATAACCGTTGCACCCGGATTGGTGCTGGAAATATTGGCAATGACCTCCCGGATGGCCTCCGGCTTTGCCGTGTTGACCTTGTTGATCAAAACAACCTGAGCCATGCGCAGGTTGGTTTCCCCGGGATAGTAGCTCAGTTCATGCCCCGGCCGGTGCGGATCTGCAACAACGATGGCGAGATCCGTCTGATAAAACGGGATGTCGTTATTTCCCCCATCCCAGAGTATAATATCCGCCTCACGCTCGGCATTGCGCAGGATTTCCTCGTAATCCACGCCGGCATAGACAATGTTCCCTTTCTGAATATGGGATTCGTACTCTTCCATCTCTTCAATCGTGCACTCGTACCGCTCCAGATCTGCTAAGGTTTCAAAACGCTCGCAGCGCTGCGCGTTGAGATCCCCATACGGCATCGGATGACGAATGACGACCACCGATTTGCCGCGTGCGCGCAGCAATTCGGTGATGCGCCGGGAGGTCTGGCTCTTGCCGCATCCGGTCCGAACGGCGCACACTGAGATGACCGGTTTGGTCGATTTCACCATCGTGGCTTTCGCGCCCATCAGGATGAAGTCGGGGCCCAAGGCATTGACCAGCGCGGCGCGGTGCATGACCTCGCGGTGGGGCACATCGCTGTAGGCAAACACGACCTCATCGGCCTGGTATTTCTTGATCAAGGCCGGCAACTCGGCTTCATCGAAAATTGGAATGCCCTTGGGGTATCCGTCGCCGGCGAGTTCAGGCGGGTAGATTCTTCCCGCAATTCCCGGGATCTGAAAAGCGGTAAACGCCTCTACTTTGTACTGAGGATTATTGCGGAAATAGACATTGAAATTGTGAAAATCTCTCCCCGCGGCCCCCATTATGATAACCTTCTTCTGCTTTGTAAGCATGATGAAACTCCAATGTAAAGAACAGCAATCAGATTTGTTTTGTCGGCGGAACAGAAACCCTGAATATACCTCACCAGGCGTGATCTTGCCAACGCTCAAACGCTGGCATGAATGCCTGGAATTTCCAGGACAAGGCCTACCCGGAAGAGATGTGACGCGCAATCAGATTATTTTATGGAATTGCTGAATTCGGCCGAGCTTTTCTGATATGGAACAACATACCTTCGAGACCCTGGAACTCGGGGCATTGCTGGATTTGCTCGCTCGTCACATGCAGACACCGCTTGGGCGCAGCCGTGCGTTGAGCCTGAAACCGACGAACGATCGCACTGCGATCGACCGCGGGCTTAATCTCACCACGGAATGCGTTCATTTTCTGGACGCGGGCCAGAGGTTTGGGTTGGTGGGGATTGAGGATCCCGAATCCAGCCTGTCCCGGCTGCAGGTCGAAGGGACGATACTCGAACCGCGCCAGGTGCTGGAGTTGGAACACCTCGTGTTGGTAGGCATGGGGCTGCGCGACTTGTTTCGGAGTCCGGAAGAACGTGAGCAATACGCGGAACTGGCAGGAATTACCAGCCGGATATCCGACTTGCGCCGGATGCTGGCGGAGATCAAAGGTAAGGTGCTCCCGGGCGGCGAGATCGACGACAACGCCAGCCCGGAGTTGCGTAGTATCCGCCACGAAATCCAGGTCAGTCGCAACCGCATTCATCGCACCCTGGAGGGAATCCTCCACAACCAGGCGCGGGCGGTACAGGACGAGATCATCACCTTTCGCAACGGCCGTTTCGTAATCCCGGTACGCACGGATTCCCGGGTTCACGTGCCCGGAGTGGTGCATGGCCTTTCTTCGAGCGGCCAGACGACCTACGTCGAACCTCTAACGGTCATTGAACAAAACAATGACCTCGTCAGGCTGCATGAGCAGGAGGAGATCGAGGTTGCGCGCATCCTTCTGGCCATCACGGAAGCATTTCGCACACATCGGCATGCAATTCGAAACATCGCCGACATCATTGCCGAGATCGACCTCGGCCAGGCTAAGGCCCAGCTTGCCCTCGAATTCGGCTGCATCCGGCCGCGACTATCCACTGGGCTGGAGCTTCGGTTGCAGGATGCATTCCATGTCTTGCTCGAACATGGACTGAGGCAGTCAGGCGGTCATGCGGTCCCTATATCTTTTGCGCTGGATGACGCCCATCACGTCCTTGTTGTGAGTGGCCCCAACGCGGGCGGCAAGACCGTGGTACTGAAGACTGTCGGGCTTATTGCTCTCATGGCTCAGATGGGGCTTCACGTGCCCGCGCGCGAGGCCGTCCTTCCGGTGTTCGACCAGATCTTTGCCGATATCGGCGACCAGCAATCGATTGCCGCCAATCTCTCGACGTTTACTGCGCATATGCGCAACATCGCCGCCATGGCAAGGAAGGTTACACCACCCGCTTTGCTCTTGGTCGACGAGGTGGGAACGGGCACGGATCCGGAAGAAGGTGCGGCGCTCGGAGTAGCCATTGTAGACTTCTTCCGCCGCGCCGGCGCGAACACGCTCGCTTCAACCCATTATAATCCATTGAAAATGTGGGCGTCGAAGACACCGGGAGTGCTCAACGCCTCGGTAGAGTTCGACGAGCGCACTTTGCGCCCCACCTACCGGCTGATCGTAGGGGTGGCAGGTGCATCCTCGGGGTTGGAAATCGCGCGCCGTATGGATGTGCCGGAGGAGATTCTTGACCAGGCGAAGTCGCTGACAAATCCCGATCACACGGTCGCCAGTGAGTACTTGAAAAGACTCAAAACGCTGGTGGATGAACAAGAGTCCCTGCGTTCCGCGCTCGAAGACGAACGCGCAATCACGGCCCAAAAGTATGCCAGGCTCGAGGCAGACTTCACAAAGCGTGAAGAGGCCCGGCGCGCTGAGTTCGACTCCGCACTGGCACGCACGAGTCGCGAGTTTGACGAGCAAAGCGAGCAATTGATCAAAGCACTCAAAGACCGGGCGCTGGCCGAAAAAATGAGAAAGGTCGCCTACCATCAGGCTTCACAGCTCCGCCGGGCAGGAGCAGATGCAAGCAGGAAGATGGAAGCAGGGATTGGCTTAGGCAACACGGGCGGATCCGGATCGGGGAAAGACCCTCGTTCGGAACCTCTCAAGAATACGGGCGACGCCGAGCCGGCTGAAGGAGACCGGGTTTGGGTAAGACCGCTTAGCCAGGCAGGGACAGTTGACTCAATCCATGGCGACACGTTCACCACAAGTGTCGGTTCGCTCAAGTTCCGCGCCCGGCGTGAGGATCTCCAGATCCTGGTATCCTCCCCTTCTGATCCGGGGAAGCATCCCTCGGCTAAGACGGCGCCCGAGTTGAGCCTGGATCAACCATTTGGGCCCGAACTGAATGTGATCGGATTGACTGCAGATGAAGCTGTGGATCGGGTGGACAAGTTTTTGGATGAGGCCTTCCTCGCCGGGGCGGAGACCGTTCGCATCATCCACGGACACGGGAAAGGAATTCTGCGGCGTGCCATTGGGCAGCATCTCTCCAACCACTCCCAGGTGGAGAGATTTCAGCTCGCTCCCCCGAACCAGGGAGGCGGTGGCGCTACGCTGGTGGAACTCAAGAAATAAAACCAGGGTGCTCACTGGGAGAGCCAAGTGCTCGCACGACAGGTCGAAAAAGGTTAGAAATATAGATGTTATATTACGATGTAAATGTTTTTTATTATTAATAAAATGCCTTCTTTAGACCCAGCCAACCAAATAGAAATGTGCTGGAGTATCATTAGGTAGATCGCTATGTTCCTCCAAGGAGGCCACACATGCTAGGTAAAACCTCATTTCTTGTATTGGCTGTTTTACCCGCTTTATTTCTCTTGCCCGTTTCTGCCGTCGGACAGACTTCCACCCAGCCTGCCCAGCCCGCTTCGATTCAGGTCACAGCTACCGCGATAATCACGGCAAAACCGGACCAAGCTCATATCGAAGTCGGCGTCGTAACTCAATCCGCGACTGCCCAGAGCGCTACCCTTGACAACGCCCAGCGCGTAGATGCCACGATCACCGCGATCCGGAAAATCCTGGGCAGTGGGGGTGAGATTAAAACGATCGGGTATTCGGTACGTCCAGTCTATCGGTATCCCAAAGAGGGCGGCGTCCCCTCCATCACCGGATATACGGCCTCCAACATTATTCAGGTTTCGATTAACGACCTGGTTGGCGTCGGGCGCGTGATTGATGCGGCCACAGCCTCGGGGACCAACACCATCCAGCGATTGGAGTTTGTTCTCAAGGATGACCAGGCGGTACAACTGCAGGCCTTGGCCGAGGCTGCCGCTAAAGCAAAGGCCAAAGCCCAGGCCATAGCCTCGGCGCTTGGCCTGCGCGTGGTGCGCATCCTCCGTGCCGAGGAGCAGGGTGGGTATTCTGCCCCTCCCCGGCCCATGAATGAGCGCGTGTTTGCCATGGCCGCGGACGCAGCTGCGCAGCCGACCCCCGTGGAACCGGGTACCGTGGAAATCCGCGCCACCGTGGCACTGACTGTCGAGGTGGGTTTATAGCGCCCTTCCAGGCAAGGATTTTGCAGCGAGTTGGCTATCTCTCATACTTCACCTCGCTGCAAGCGGAGATTCGGGTCGCCAGAATGCCTCAAAAAGGGATGCAGTCGGATTGCCCGCCCTGTGCATTCCGTTCGTGGCCTATCTCCTGAAGACAAATCTTCGTAGCAGGAAATGGGCGGCCAAGGCTGAAGCCACTAGAATAAGCGTGTTGGGCTCAGGAACCTCCGGAAGTTCCGGCTCAACAAAGAGAACGGGAGGCGTGAAGTTGTCCGAAGGGATAAAAGGCAAAAACTCTTCTGTAAAGAACCCGTCCTCGAGCGTGAGTACATCGGGCGGATTAAGGGTGAGTGGATTTCTGAATTCCTCGAAAAGCTGCGTAGGTTCATCCGGAACTGTTGCCGAAACAAAAAGGTCAGCATTCACAGCAATGCTGGGTGTCTCAAAAACTTCAGGCGATGGTTCCTCCATTGAAGACGGTTCCTGAGGTTCGACCGAAACCCGATTGCCGCAGCGCACCCGGGCCAGGTTCTTCCCATCCGAAATCAAAGCCTCTCCGCGTCCCAGCGTGATTTTCCTGGCTGTCCAAGACACCTTGTTATCAATTCGATAGGAGACGTGGACCCGTTTTTCGTCCCGCACCCTGACGATTTGGGCGTCGGAAGCGTTGAAGTCGGAGTAATGTTCGGCAACCACCGGATCCCGCTTGATCTCGCGCAGCAGTTCGTCACGATCGTGCACTCCCCCACGAACAACGGAATATGGGTAGACGACCCTCTCTGCAATCGGTTCTTTGCTGACTGGAACTGTGTAGTCAGCGAAGCTATAAGATTCAGGGACGGTACGGATGATCCGGGCGCCACCCGGGCTCTGAGCCGATTGCTCGAATACCCCAAATAAAAGCAACAGACCAAGGAAGGTGAAGAGAATCGCCGGATTGATCGGCTTTCTCCTTCTCCTTTTGCGCCACTGCACTGAGTTTGTCATGGTTCCGTTGCTGTCCGGGTATCCTGGAGGTGTGATGCGGCTATCAATTCCGCGGCGCACCTGCGTCTTGCTGCGTTCGTGCAGGCAGGCGCCATACCGTCACTCCACCAATTGGCAAATCACCTTTTCATGCGCCTACTTACCCTGATTTCCCTGCCCTTCCGGTAACCATTCAAGCGGCCACCTTGGCCGATGCAACCCTTGCCTGAAAATTGCGACAGCGGCTTTCACCTGCCCAACTTCGCGGCCTCAATGGTCCTTATCGTCAAAGATCTCAATTCGTAGAGATCTCTTTTCCGCTCTTGCACTTTAGTGCCGCCATCCTCGTCGGTTTTAAGCGTTATCGGGATACGGTGGTGCCAGGTTTCATTCAAAGACTGAATTCGCATGCCATGCGATACCATCGAACCTCAATTGCAGTCGTTTGTTTGGAATTTGCGGTAGGTTTTGTGTATTTTGGGTGTTTGGGGGAGATATGCCTATGAGCTACGAGCACGAGACCCATACGATGTTATCGGCCGCGCGGCAAGCCGGCAAGGCCGCCTTGCATCATTTCATGGCCGGAACGACAACGGAGGAGAAAGAAGATCAGTCTCCAGTCACTGCTGCGGACCGGGAGTGCGAGCAAGTCATCTGCGGAGTGTTATCCAAGGAATTTCCCGAAGACGGAATCCTCGGCGAGGAAGGCACGGCGAGACCATCCCGTTCGGGGCGGCGCTGGCTTGTTGACCCCATCGACGGAACCCGGGATTTCGTCCGGCACAATTCTTTTTGGTCCAATCAAATCGCGCTCGAAAACCAGGGCAAAGTGGTCCTGGGAGCCATATATATCCCCTGCCTCGATCAAATGCTCCACGCAGTCTCCGGCGCAGGTTGCTATTGGAATGGCGCGCGGACCATGTGTGCCTGCACGCGCAGCCTGGACAAAGCGATCCTGATGGTAAGCGGATTGAAATCGGCTTGGAGCGTTTGGCCCCTGGATTCCGTGCGCCGGTTGACCGAGATTTGCTGGACGGTGCGAGGCTATGGCGCAGGGTATGACATGGTGATGTTCGCCCAAGGCCGCGCCGACATCTGGCTCAGCGGAAACGGCATGGAATGGGATTATGCCCCGGCCCGGATCATCGCCCAGGAATTGGGAGCCAGATTTCTCACCAAAGATGGAACCGGCCGCATTGATGCCCGCCATTGCCTGATTTGCATGCCTTCACTGGAGCAGGAATTAAGAAGCATCCTGCAGATGCCGGCCTGAAACTGCAGAAGAGAATTAGAGCCTAGGGTTGTCGCGCACCGATGTAGTGGGTCATCACCAGCGTCCAGTAATCGGTATACAGGCCGTGCCGGAAGTCGTCCAGAAAGACGGTTATTTTTTGCAGCAAGGTCGTCAGACGATGATTTCCGATTGCGGCAGGATGCTGAGTGCGCTGGTTAGGATAGGCGCGGATGAACAGACTTTTCTCCGTGATCGGAAACAAGCCTACATTCCTGGCAAACGCGTCGAATTCTCCCCCACTGAAGAGATACTGCTCCACGTTGGAGGTGTAGAAGGCTGTCACGGCATAACCGTTCTTCTTAAGGTAACCGGCCACCGCAGCCAGCGCCTTGCTACCCGCAAAGTCGCCCACCACAGGGATGATGCGATTGTTTTCCTGCATAGAGCGCACAAATTCGTAGTCATTCCGGATCGCGAGAAAATTCCCCAGTTTTCCGTGGAGATCCGGTTGGAGAATCAGGTCGGCGAACGTCGGGAAGTATCCCCAGGATCCCCGCGATCCGTACCCGTAGCGCCCAAAGCCACGGTACCCGCCATACCCGCCTGACTGGTACTGAAGATCCAAGCCGTCATCACGGAAAGCGGCATAGATGTATTCCAGCATGGCGCGGTCGCGAGCCTCTATCGCCACGTGGAAATCGCGTGTAATTGCGTTGACAATGAGATTGAGGTTGCGCGTAAAAGCCACATTATCGGTGGCGGCTTTGGAAAAATAGGCTAACAATTCTTCCGCCGGCGCATCCGGTCCCGGCCCGGTTCCCACGATCGGCTTGCTGAACAAGAGGGATAGAAACTTGGTCCGGGTTTCTGCAAGATGAAAGAGCGCTTTGAACATCAGGTGCTGGATCACCGCCTGGCGGCGAATGTCCACAATAAAAGCGATCTGGGGCCGTATCTTCGCAATGTAGGTGAAGTTCTGCTCGGGGCCCACGCCAATATAAGCGCCGCCGGTAGCTCCCAGCTCTTTCAGCCGGTCAACGATGTATAGATAGGATGTTTCGTTGGAAACGAAGTTGTCGGATCGAAAGTAGCCTCCGGGCTCCGAAAACTCCTTGACGATACGCGTAAACTCGGCCGCGGGAATTGCCTGATTGTGCGTCTTTTCGAGGCGGGCTTGTTCCCTGGCTTGCTGGGTGTATACGCAACCGAATATCAGGGAGGCTGCGAGAATCCAGGTTGTCCGGCGCAGACGCGGGGTGCGCTTTGAGAAAGTCGGATCGAGTGGCGGACTTTGGCTCATCAAGCCAGACTCTTCTTTCTATTAGCTGACCAGGAGCCCGTACCGGTGTTACCAAATCGCACGGTCCCTTTCATACTGTTCTCGGTCACGGTGCCAGTATAGGTGACCGTGTAAGAGGTATCCTGAAACTTCAGGTTCAGGCTGAAACTGATCTCATTGCCCTTGATGGTCCCTTCCAGGCTGCCCCCGATCTTTCCTTCGTAGGTTCCGGTAATCCGTTCCCCTTCCTGTTTGAGCGTGATAGACGGGTGAGCCGTCCCCTCCTGGGACTCAACGGTCAGATCCCACGCGCCTGTTACATCAACGGCTTCAGTTCGCGCAGGCAATCCGGAAGAAAAAGGAATGACCGACAAAAGCAAGATCCAGGCAACTGAAATACACAGTCTGCGCAGATTCCTCCAAAACATCCCGTTATGCATAGGGATTACCTCTGACAAAAGAATACCACCAGAAAGGTCCGGTTATTAGCAAATGTCTGGCCGAATCATGGCTGTGCTTCGTCGCACATAGGACCTTTTTTATTGAACCCAGTCGATTTCGACTTATAATGCACGCGATCGATGACGGTCTCTGACAGCGCGAGGAAAAAGACAATGGAGAACTCCGAATATCAAGTCACAAATCGAAACACCTGGACACGCCGGACTGTGATAAAGACCGCGGGCCTTGGCGCCCTTGCGTGGGCGCTGCCCAAAGGCTTGCGCGCTGCAGCCGCGGCAGCCAAGATTCCAATTGCGGTCCAACTCTACTCGGTGCGCGGCGACTGCAAAAAAGACTTCGATGCAGCTCTCGAGCAGGTAGCCAAAATGGGCTTCGAAGGCGTCGAGTTTGCCGGCTACTACAACTACGAAGGCAAAGCAAAAGAGCTGAGGAAGAGGCTCGACGATCTGGAATTAAAGGTGGCCGGGACCCACATTAATACGGGCTTCTTTCGCGACGATGCGATGAAAAACACTATTGAGTTCCACCAGGCGATCGGCTGCAAGTTCCTCATCGTACCCGGCGATGCGGCCTTTACCGACCCGGAGAAAAGCAAGGCCCTGGCGGAATTGTTCAACAAGACAGCCGGGATACTCAAACCCCTCGACATGGCGTGCGGGTTTCACAACCACACTACCGAGTTCAGAAAGGACGGAGACAAGACCTTCTGGGATCTGTTTGCCGAGCGCACCATCAAGGATGTGGTGCTCCAGCAGGACTGCGGCTGGACCGCAGCCGCCGGGCTGAATCCGGTCGAGTATGTGAAAAAATATCCTGGCCGGACCAGAACCGTTCACTTCAAACCGACGGTGTTGGGCGCAGATAAGGAAATAACGGACAAAAAGGCGATTCTCGGTCAGGACTCTGTCGACTGGGCAGCTGTGTTTGCCGCGTGCTCATCCGTGGGTGGAACCGAATGGATCATTGTCGAACAGGAGACCTACCCGGACGGCAAACCAGCCATGGAATGCACGGCACAATCGCTGGCGGGTTTGACAAAGATACTGAGCGGAAAGTAAGAACGAGTAAGCCGAGATCTGGGCAGGAGACATAGAGGGCAACGCATCCCGTGTCTCCTGCCGGTCACTCCTGCCTTTGCCTCCGTCACCTGCACTGTCGGCCGAAGTTGCCCGGAGTCTGAGTGCCTTCACACCCTGCCCAGAACAATCACAAGCACGAATAGGACGAGTGCCGCCGCCACGGCAATGGGAAAGCTCTTTTTAATGGGTTTGCCCTGGGAATAAATCCCAATGGCCGCAGGCAGCGTGCTGGCGCCGAGGAGGCCGACGGCAAAGATAATGCCGAAAGCGCTTCCGTACAGACCTGGATCAAGTTTTGAAAAGGTAGTTCCCACGATCGTCGGGAAGATCGGTCCAAAACAAAGACCGGTAGCAAACACCAATAAGGCCGCCATGGCTTTGGAGTTGGTCGTGATCATGAGTCCGATGAGGATCATCGCCGCAACGGCCAGAAGCGAAAGTGCAACGATCCCGTTGGCCGTGGTTATCACCGCGGAAGCAATAAGCCGGGCGATCATGAGTCCTGTCCAGAAAGATGAAAGAACCATGCTGGCACCCCGGGTGTCGAAACCCTGGTTGGTGGCATAGGTGGAAATCCATCCCCCCATCGAAACCTCCAGCCCGACGTAACAGAAGAGGGCGAGAGCGGCGATAATGATGGCCGGATTGGCCAAGAGCAAGAATGCTCCCGCAAAGGCGTGTCCGAAAGTCAGGCCGGTTTTCTGCACCTCCGGGTAGGTTGCGACCGCCGCGACTACTATCGGCGCGAGAAGGATCAGCGTGATCAACATGCCAGTGGCCTTATAGCCGAGGCGGCTGAGCAGCATCCCAACAAGGAACGGAGTGATAAAGGCGCCGACGCCGAAGAACACGTTGCCGAAATTCGAAGCAGCGGCCGGATTCCCGGCAAATAGAACCATCGGAATCAGAGTGTTGCCCAGATTGAGACACATAGCGCCGATGCCCAGCAGGATGCAGGAGAGAATGGCCAGGCTGTAAGATCGAGATGAGATGAGCATGAAAACAGCCAAGGCTCCGAGCAGGAACCCGGCGATGGCGATCGGCCGGTATCCGAACATATCCACTAGAACGCCAAAGACCAGGACCACGAAGATGCTCGTAAACATCAGGGCGGAGATCAGCTTGCCGAACTGAGCGTCATTGATTTTCAGCTGTTTGACCAGCTCGAGTTTCAGGGCGCCAATCACCGAGAAGCAGATGCCAAGACCGAAAACACTGAGAAGCGCAACGACTTGAATCATTTTATCTCCCTTCCATGTCAAAACAGCAATTCCGCGCCACGTCCCTGCTGGATCAGCGGCACATAGGTTTCCAGTTCCCTTTGGACTGCGGCATCCGTCAGATCGATCACCCGCTTTTTCTCGGCGGACATGTAGGCTGCCATTACCAGGCGCGCGATTTCCAGGCCATAAGTCCAGGGCAGCATGGCGTCGCGGCCTTCATGAAACGCGGCGATGGCATCCGCATTCTCATCGGTGTAACCGTAGAGGTCGGCCTCGTTATGCTGCACGGACAGCAGGCCGCGCGACGCGGTGGCCTTTTCCAGAGCAGATTCTGCATCTATGATCGCCTCGGCAGCCACATCGCCAATGAACACGCTGAGCGGGGAGATCAGCGTGTTAATCTCGAAGGCGTATCCCGGGCCCATGCCATCCATGAACAGCCGCAACCCCTGCTTCTCGAACATCCACGAGTTGGTGAATTGGGATTTGACCTTTTGCCCAGTTTCCGGATTTTTGTAGGTGATCATGCCGGTGGCAAAGTCCTCGGCTGGAGTTTTCGCATAATCCACACCCCGGTCTTTGAGCAGCTTTTCGCGCCAGCGTGGATCTCCCCATTTGAGGAGCGCGATGTCGGCGTTGACACTCTGGGGTTGAAGGAATGTAATGTCTTTCCCGACCGGCGTCAGAGCGTACCAGCCGACGGCGATACTGTGGCACCCCATATCGCACAGCACTCCGCCGCCTTGCCGGGTAGGATCCCAGAACCATCCCTCGTGCGGCCCGCCATGCTCTTCCGCCGAACGAGTGAGCGAGAAGGGCCCCATGTGTTTCTGAACCGGCTGCAATTGCGCCAGT
>JBGQNR010000102.1:0-20619 GCA_041501225.1 Acidobacteriota bacterium | reverse complement strand
CTCCACGTGCGCCGTCGCGATCGTGATCCCCCGCTCCTTCTCTTCCGGCGCGTTGTCAATCGAGTCAAATGATCGGACCGCCACCTTCGGATCCATCTTGTGCAATACCTGCGTGATCGCCGACGTCAATGTCGTCTTGCCATGGTCTATGTGACCGATCGTCCCTATGTTCACGTGCGGCTTGCTGCGATCGAACTTTTCCTTCGCCATATGGTTCTCCTAGCTTTGCTGCAACCTCGATCTGATGATTGCCTCGATATCGATGACGGTGTTACCCAACTTGTTTCAAAAAATCAATGCCTGACAGCGATTTCGTTCTGGAGCCCACGACCAGGATTGAACTGGTGACCTCGTCCTTACCAAGGACGCGCTCTGCCAACTGAGCTACGTGGGCTGAAACTCTGGAGCGGGAGACGGGACTCGAACCCGCGACCAATAGCTTGGAAGGCTATGACTCTGCCAACTGAGTTACTCCCGCTCTCTTTTAAAGAGTTGCTGGTGGAGAGGGAAGGATTCGAACCTTCGTAGTCCCGAAGGACGCTGGGTTTACAGCCCAGTGCCATTAACCGCTCGACCACCTCTCCGAAAACATGCAGATGCGGGATTCCTGAGCGTGCCCCCGACCTCAGGAATGGATCAGACAACTTCGGAAACCGTGCGCCCCTCAAGTCTCCTTCCGTTCGGATCGCCGCTTCCAAACGGTTGACTGGTAAAATCTGGTTCCGCCCAAAATCCTGCCGCGCAAAACTTTTTCCTGCCGCCGCCCTAGCTGAAATCTGTTCTCGCACTCCCCAAATGGAGCTGGCGAGAGGATTTGAACCCCCGACCCGCTGATTACAAATCAGCTGCTCTACCGACTGAGCTACGCCAGCGCTGACAAAGTTATTAGTCTAACATTGATGACAAGTGCCTGCAACCCCAAAATTCGACACTTTCGCCTACAAGCAAGCCGTGCCAAATCCAACATATAATACCTGTTTACCCGGGCCTGTCACGGCCAATTTAAACAGCCGCCTGATGTGCAGTTTATTCCGGCAACAAGCCCAGGCGACGCAGAATGCGATACATCCGCCGGCCCTCGATCTGCGCCAGATGTTCCTGAGCGCTCTTGATCCTTGCGTCCCTGGCGGCAATCTCCTGGTCCAACTGATGAGCCCAGCGTCCGCGCTCGTCGAATTCCTTCCGGAGTAGGGAGTGTTCCTCATTCACCTGCTCCAGGCTGGCATCTCTTGCAGCGATCTCAGCTTGCAAGGTCAGCGCCCAGCGCCCGCGCTCGTCGAGTTCCTTCCGGAGGCGAGCTAGTTCTTCCTGGAACTCGAGAATTGCCTGATCCCGAGCCGCAAGTTTATCCTGAAGCTCGCGACTCCACGCACCTAGCTGCTCGATCTCCTGATTAAGCCGTTCCAGCTCAATACCCGCCGCTTGGAGGCGTTGTTCCCATTCGCGCAAGAATCCGTCACCGGTATCCAGATAGGCGGAGCCAGCCGGGATGGTGGGCAGCCGATCGCCGATCCGGCATAGAGCGAGAAAGTACGTGGCATCGAGGGCAGGCTCACCGCCGACAGATTCGGCAATGACCTCTGCGTCACCCGCAGTTGCTTCCTCGTTCAGGATGAGCGAGCCGGCGCGCACATGCTGATGTACCAGCTGGATGGAACCGAAGTGACAATGAAGCAGAGCCAGGAATTCCTCACGATAAAATTCACGCGTATGGAAAGGGTTGTGATAGTTGCGCGCGTCGGAATACGAGGCTTTATTCGGTGTTGAAATCAGGACGGTGCCTCCCCGCTGAACGACGCGAGCCAATTCCGCAACCAGGCCCTCCTGATTCTCCACATGCTCGAGTACCTCGAGCGCAATCACGAGGTCCGCCGAGTCAGAACGAACCGGCAGAGAAGTCGCATCTCCCTGCAAGAATAGCAGGTTGCCCGCTGGATAAGTCTGGCGGGCGTATAGAACACTGGCGGCATCGAGATCGACGGCCCAGACACGGCGCGCTGTCGTGGCGAGAAGACCGGCTCCATACCCGACGCCGGCCGCTACGTCCAGCACATCCTGTCCGGCAGCCCAGCGCAATGCAAACCGGTATCGGTGCAGATGCTCGTATGCAATCTGCGCCCCGCCCTGCCCTGGAATGAAGCGTTCCCCGGTAAAATCAGGTGAGCTCATCGCGAACCCCTTGCGCGCACTATGACCACCTCGGCGAATGCCAGCCAGTCCGCCACCATATCACCCTGGGGTCCACCCGAAACCTTGATTTCTAAATATACATCGCCGGAGCCGGCCAGAGCGAGCGGAACCTCGATCGGTATCCATTCGCGATCCCCGGCCTTCCGCCCCGCATCGAAGTAGCGTGAATAGACCGGCCGGCTCTCTCCCGCGTCCGATAATGTCAGATCCATCTGCATGCCGTCGCCAATATTGAATGCCGGCGCCGCGGATAGCCTCAGAATAAACCGGCCGGAGAGCCCGGCAAGACTGGCCCGGACTGTGACCGGCGCGATCAGCACCGTTGCATCCACGCGTCGGCCTTTGCGTGTGACGGAAACATGCTGCCGGAGCAAATCGCTTTGCCCGTCCGTATGGAAACGCGCGGCCAGATCCACCTCTTCTGGTACAGACTGGGCCGCGCAGGACAAGGGCGCACTGCCGCACACGAACACCGCGGCGCACAGGGTGCAAACACAACAGAATAGCACCGCCCTCGAATTCATCTTGCTCTTACTCCGGCGTAATAAATGCTTCCGCAAATGCTCCCGTGGCGCGGCTCGCACCGCGCACCCGATAGTGGAATTCCAGGGTCTCCCCTGATGAAGTACTCGCAGGAAGACTGAGCTTCACGGGTTGCAGATCGAGGTCCGCCCCCTGCTTCCCGGGTCCCAGGGTCTTCTCCCAACGGGCAAGAATCTTGCCCTGGGGATCACGGTAGACGATCTCAAAATCATAGAGGTTGTCTTTAGCGGACGCAGCATCCTGCTCGACACCGACCTTCAACGCCAGGAGCATAGGGCGGTGGAAAGTCCAGGGGTAGACAAGGCTAGTGTCCGGTTTTGCCAAAACCGCAAGCGCACGTTCCCCGCCCCAGACATATCCCGGCCAAGGCAGCACGCCGGTGGTGCACTCGGCACGGGCAAAAGGCAGCCTCTCGATCATAAAACTCACTTGCCGGATTTCGAGGGTCTCCAGGCTCCGGGTAGAAAGGGAAAACGGCGACAGTCCCCAGAAGGTGGAGTAAAAGCCTGCCGGCGACTGCAGATCCATGGTCCGGAAGGGCGTCTTGAGGTCAAAGGAAAGGCGCGCGAGCGGCCTGGAGATGGTCATGGAGTCGAGGTCCCCCGGCAAATCGAAGGGCATGGCCAGCGCCGGCTTGACGATGAGGCTGCCGCCGAGTACGGAAGACTCGTCAGCCGGCAGCGTCTTTACCCCGATCTGCCTGAAGTAGTAGCGAAATCCCCACTCGCCCGTGAGATAGGAATCCAGGCCTGGGAACATGCGCGAGAAAGTGGCGGCCGCACGAGGATAAATGCGCGCGAACTCGAAATCCGCCTGCGCTAGAAACATTCCCCAGGCGAGCGACAGCACCAGGCTGCCGCTTGCAACCATGGCGGAATTCAGGAGCGGCGGAGACTCGGCTCGGTATTCCGAAGCTTCTGTGACCTCGAGCCTTCGAAAGTAAAAGACCAGGACCGGCGGCACGAGCGGCAAAACATAGCGGGCCGAACCCTCGGCAAAGAGGATCAGGCAATAGGCTGCGACGCCGAAGTACCAGAGCACGATGAACTGAGCCTCAACGCAACCGAATCCGGCTGCTTCAGTCTTCTCCTTACTGAAGGCTTTCGCAAGCAACCCAAACAATTGAGCTGTGATGAATATTCCGACTACCACTCCCAGCACAAAGATAGCTTTGTCAACCGGGCGATATGCCGGAACTCTCGCCTGGGCCAAATAAACGGCAGCAATCAGGGCCAGCCCGAGAAGCCTTCCTTTCAGGCCGCGCGCCAATATGTAAAGCAGGAAAAAGGGGAATACGATCAGCCAGCCCTGATATTCAAGCAGCGCCAGCAACTTCGTTCCGAACATGCTCAAGGTCGCCGGATTGCGTGCCTCAACAAACTTCACCGTTTCGCCAAGTATCATGCGGCCATAGTGGATGGAACTCATGGTAATCCACCCTGCCATGGCGGCCACGGGCAGAAGCAGCGAGATCCATCCTAAAGTCCGCCCCCTTTTGCGGATCAGGTAAAACCCGAGCAGCGGCACCAGGGCGACAGACTGGTAGCTATTGAACATGGCGGCAAAAAGGAACAACGCGCATGCCGCGTACAGGCTCTTCCGATTCAATTCCACGGCCCACAAAAAGCATGATGTGGCCGCCAGCCAGTAGGCAAGCATCGGCACATCCATCATCAGCGTATGCTCCATGATCTGAAGCAAGGGACAGACCGCCAGGGCCAGCGCAGGCCATATCGGCCTTTCCACAAACAGCGCGGCGATGAAGTAGAAAGACACCACCGCGAGTAAGGGAAAGATCAGCGCCACGGAGTGATATATCCGCTCCCTTCCCTCACCCTCGCCGGCAAAGCGCTGCATCGCGGCCAGAAAATATACCTGCAGCGGCGGGTGGGAGTGGGATGCGGTGTCCGCCGCATGGAGTCCGCCAAAATCATAGGGCGCGCTATAGGGATACAACGGATCGACGCGAATGTTGCGGGCCAAATCCATATAGAAATTATCATCCATATGGAAAGGCTGAGTGAGGAAGGGCACGGCACAGCCGATCACGACCAGCGCGATTACCGCCAGATCGCGATGCACCTGGAATCTCCGCAATACCGGGTATTGAACAAATGGCTTCATAATGGCCTTGCTCGGATTCCTACAATCTGGTCGCTCGAATCCGGAAACCGAGCGAAAACTCCTTCTTCTGATCCAGACGGTCCAGATGGAAAAACAGCAGAGGAAACATCAGGCCGAAAAAAGGCGCCAGAGGAATGAACAGAAGCCAACGCCAGCTCCCTTGAAAGAAGCTCAAGAGATTAACGCAGCGCCGGGCACATACCCAGAAAAAGCCGCCCATCGGGGCAAGCAGGTCGATCCGGAGCGGCAATCCCTCCAGAAGCATCCGGATGCCATTGCGCGTAAAGCGCAGGTAGTCGTGCGGCACCTGATGTTCCTCCCAGAGAAACGGAACGACGAGATACATCGAACCGCCGGCCTTGAGGATGCGCGCGAATTCAGCCAGCACCCGGTTGGGATTGCGTGTGTGTTCCAGGACCACCATGCAGAGGATGCAGTCGACCGTGCCGGACCCGAAGGGAATATGTTCCAAATCGCCCTGGACATCAAGATGCGAATAGTCCCATTGCGGGTTCCCGGCGCCGGAATCCAAAGCGACGTAGCGCCCCCGGGTGAAATACCGCTTGTGCCTGGCTTCGCCGGCGCCGGCATCAAGAACTATTTGCCCGTCCTCGAGACGGCCGGCCGCAGTTTGCGCCTCCGATTCAATGATCTCCTGAATCGGGTCCAGCCACGCGAGCAGAAAATGGGGCAATATTTTTTCAGCCAGCGACTTCAAGCGCGGGTTTGTCAACAATCCTTCTCCCTGAAAATCCGGCGCCTGACACAAATGGCGCTTAAATAAAGCAAATTCCTTCTCTCGCCCCTCCAGGGCTCTCGATCACATTCTCATGAGCCCCGGGCTGCGCTTCGCTTGCCCGGGGCTACTGTCTTGCGCGCCTCCGGCGCGAGTTTTGCTCACAAAACGCCGGCGCCCTCTGAAAAGCTGCCCCGGCGCGGGTCTTATCCGCAAAACGCAGGCTTCCACTGAACAGCTGCCCCGGAGGGGCAGCCAGAAAATAGCCGGGGGCAAGCGCAGCGCCGCCCCCGGTCAGCCGATGACTCATGAAGAGCCCTGGAGGGGCGAAAGAAAATCTTTTTAATCCATTGCCAATGCAAGGCCTTAACCAGCCGTTATCCACTCCGTAATTAAGCGCCATTCGACTCTTTCACCGCCACCCCGTCAGTCCCGCAGTGCCAGTTCCCTTGCTGAGATTCGATGCTTGCACAACAGGGCGAAAAATTGCGTGCGCGTAATGCGTCTGCTGCGAAAAACCTCTCTGCGCTTCCTCAAAATCTCGCCCAGCCCCCCAAAGCCCGAAAAATAGGCGCGCACCAAGGCAGCCAGCAGGCCGCCGGCGCTGTGTTCGCGTGTGACGCCCCCTGCCAGGCCCCGCCGCCGCAGGATGCTGAGGAGGTGCCAGAGAAAGCGCCATAGCGTAAACAGCGGCGAAATCAAAAGCATCGGCATGGGCAGAAGCTTCACTGCCACCCAGAACCGATTGCGTTCTACGAGAAATGCTTTTTGAGGGGAATACTTGCCAAGACTCTTCGAGTGCCGATGATAAACTTTGGCGCTCGGCGCGTAAAGGCATTGCCAGCCGCGCCAGCGCGCCCGCAATCCCAGGTCGGCATCGTCTCCATAGGCGAAGAACTGCTCGTCGAACATCCCGATGTCCTCGAGCATGCTGCGCCGGTACAGAGCGGCGCAACCATCCGGGAAAAACACTTCATCGCATTGCTCGAATTGTCCGCGATCGACCTCGCCGGCGCCGCGCCCTCGATTGAGCCCGTCAGGGTAAAGCAGGTGCCCAACCTTGTCAATCACCTGGCGTCGATCATAAAAAAGGATCTTGGAAGCCGCCATGCCGACTTCAGGTTTTGTCATGCATGCAACCAGACTGGACAGCCAGTCTCGATCGGCGACGGCATCGTTGTTCAGCAGGGCGACAAATTCACCTTGTGAGGCCAGGATACCTGCATTGACCCCTCCGGCAAATCCCTGGTTCGAAGAGAGCTCGACCAGCCGCCAGTTCTCGCCGCACCTCTGGTGCAGCCATGGGCGCGAGCCGTCCGTCGAACCGTTTTCCACCACAAGCCTCTCAATATGGGGGTAGGACTGATGTTCCACCGACTCGAGGCACTCGTCGAGGTAGGCCAGGCCGTTCCAGTTCACGACGATAACGGAAACAAGCCCCGAATCGATTTTGGATTTTGGAGTGCGGATTTTGGAGTGCAACTGCTCTCTCCCTGGCGCTTACGACTCGGGTACAAACAACCTCTGCCCAATCAAGAATCCGGGTATTGAATCTGATCTAAACCGCGGACAGACGCGTCAATCCGGCTGCCGCCCTCACAATTCGAACGCTTTCAAATCCAAAATCCGCAATCCAAAATCCAAAGGTTCAGGAAGGTTTTTGCTTTTCACCGAATATGGCATCGTGGTAATGCCGGCTGACGACCTCGGGCAGGGTCATTTTGAAAATTCTCGATCGGACCAGGCCCACGCGCCGCAGCACGAAGCTAAGCATTACGCCCAGGGTTTTGATCCCATATTTTGTGCTCACGCGAAAATTGACGCTGGAGGCCTCGGGAAAATAACGCGCCTGCACGGCGATTTCTCGAATCTGGAAGCCAAAATGCACGGCCTGGGCGATCATTTGCGAATCAAAAACGAAATCGTCGGAATTGAGCAGAAAGGGGACGGTCGTGAGGAGCTTGCGGCTGTAAGCGCGAAAACCGCTGTGGCAATCGGTGAGCCGTGTTCCGTAGACAAGGTTCTCAAGAATGGTCAGCGTCCGGTTGGCGATAAACTTCCAGATCGGCATCCCGCCCTTGAGCGCTTGCCCATTCAAGATTCTGGATCCCATGACCATGTCAGCCTGGCCTTCGAGGATGGGACGAACCAGTTCCGGTACGAGCTTCGAATCGTACTGGTGATCCGGATGAAGCATCACCACGACATCGGCTCCATCTTTGAGAGCTTCGAGATAGCAGGTCTTCTGGTTTCCCCCATAACCACGATTCTGCACATGGATCACGACCGAAAGCCCGAGCGCATGGGCAATCTCCACGGTCTGATCTTTGCTCACATCATCGACGAGAATAATCCGATGAATCTTCTCCTTGGGAATATCAGCGTAGGTGCGCTCCAGGGTGCGGGCAGCGTTGTAAGCGGGTAGCACCACGATAATTTTGGGATCGTTTGTCATCATAGGTAGTAGAGGCCTCGCTTATATCGGGAAGAACGCGCATGAAACCAGCGGATCGTCTTCTCCAGCCCCTGAGCCAAGGAAACTTTCGGGCGCCATGAGAGGAGTTCCGCTGCTTTTTTGTTGGAGGCAAACAGCCGTTCGACTTCGCTGGTCTTCGGCCGTTGCCGCTTCGATTCGGGGACGATCTTCAGCCGCTTGCCAAGAACAGATCCTACCATCCCCACAAGTTCCTTCACGGAGGTCTCCTGCCCGGAGCCAAGCTGGACGGTGTGGCCTTCGCATGACGGCGCGGTCGCAGCCGCTACAAATCCACGAGCAGTATCCACGACATAGGTAAGGTCCCGGCGGGCGTCCAGACGGCCGAGACGAATACTAGAGGACACGAGCGCCTGGGTTATGATCGTGGGGATGATCGCTCGTGGCGACTGGCGCGGGCCATAAGTATTGAAGGGGCGCACAATGACCACGGGCAAACCGTAGGTCCGATAGTAGCTCTCGGCCAGCTTGTCGGAACCGACTTTGGATGCGGCATAGGGCGACTGCGGAACTAAGGGATGACTCTCGTCCATCGGGACAAACTGTGCTGTGCCGTATACTTCGCTCGTCGATGTTTGGACCAGTCGGGAAATTCCCACTTCGAGAGCGGCCTGCAAGATGTGAAGTGTGCCGAGCACATTGGCCGCTACCACATCCGCGGGGTTGGCGTAGGAATAAGGGATGCCGATCAGCGCCCCCAGGTGGAAAACCACCTGGCAACCGCGCACCGCGCGGCGGACCGCATTCTCGTCGCGCAAGTCGCCGGCCACAACTTCTATCCGACGGAGCAGCCGCTTATCCAGGTCCTCGAGCATTCCCCAGTCATTCCTGGAGTTGTAGTGCACAAAAGCGCGTACCTCAGCCCTCCGAGCCAGCAGAAGTTCGCAGAGGTGGCTGCCGATAAATCCGCCAGCACCGGTAACAAGCACTTTGGCCTTTGACAAATCAGGATTCGACATCACTGGTCCTCAAACATGCACGCTAAGTTACCAGAATATAACCGGATAAAACCAGAAGAACGCAGAAAAAATCAAAAAAACGCATTCCCGCTGCCCATCATCAAGTGCTGCAGATAGGGCGAAGATCTGAACAGCTCAACGCTTTTTTGTCGCATCTATGCCACACCACACTAGTTACGTACAAATCTCTGCCGTAACGCAAAGAAAAGCAAAAGATCAACGCAGAGGGCGCAGAGGGCGCAGAGAAAAGTCATTCGCAAGAAGTTCTCTGCGGTCTCTGCGCCCTTTGCGTTGAAGCTTTTGGTTGCAGCTATGCCGCGCCGTGAGTTTCCTGGCTGCTTGATAAAGCCGGCTTGCTTATGGGTTTGGGGTCGTGCGCCGGGCCTGGACCCAGAGCGTCGCTCCGCGGCCGCACCAGCTCTCGATCAGCGCCGGCGGCAAAGCCAGCAGTACCAGCCCGAAATAACACAATTCCAGCCCGCCTTCCACGGCTGCATTAGCTCGTTTCTCTCTCCCTCTGCGTCCGATCGGATCCATCCAGACGGCGAGGCTCGAGGCCAGCGCAGCCGGATTGTCCCGAAGCGAAAAACGGTTTACCAGCCGGCAGGAGAATCCCGCCCCGGTCAGCAAGAGGGTGAGCGACTGCGGCGTGAAATTGATCAGGTGGCGCGGCACGTCAAAACCGTACCAACGCGCGCCAAACAGGCGGGCCTGAACAGACGCGGCGTTGGGCACTTGCAGGATCAGGCTGCCACCAGTCTTGAGGAGCTCACCGGCACTTGCGATTGCCTTTCGGGGATCAGGCAGATGCTCCAGTACATGAAACATGGTAATGAAATCGAAACTATGGCCTTTCCACGCGTCACTGCCGATGTCCCCCTGCCGCACTGGCAGACGGTACTGCTTCTGGGCAGCCGCAACCGCGTGGGGTGAAACATCCATCCCGTGCGGGAGAAAGCCGCGCTGCTGTGCCAGATGTAAGAACGTCCCGCTGCCGCACCCAATGTCGAGCAGCGACCTGCCGCCACCTGCGGCGCAGCGCTCCAGAAACCGCACATGATCGAGGGCGACAAACTCGCGATAGGCACGTTCCATCCGACTCAAAGCCAGGGAAGCTCCGGATCGCCGATTCTCTGACCACCAGTAATCCTGCGGATAGAACGAAGCCAGCGCAGCGGAATCGGGAAGCGGATGTTGAAAGATGCAGCCGCAAGCCGCGCATCGATAGAGGCGGAAATAGCCCCGCGCAATCCCGAAAAGCCGGTCGGTTGCGACAGCGAACGCGCATGCGTCAGGGCGCGCACAGATCGGGCACGCCGGACCGGCGTCGGATTGGATGGGGGCATGTTCTGCGATCACGATCCTCACCCTTGCTCCGGCATCTGGGGATTGGCAACGGCGGACGGAGTGCGACTGCGTGTCAGGCGTTTTTGCACGAGAAAAACGAGGTTGTGGTAGCCGTCGCGCCAGGGCTGGAGTTTGATTTCTCCGGTCCGGTTCGAATAGTCGACGTAGATTTCCTTGAAGCCGATCCGCCGTTTGCGCATCGCCTCGATCTTGATCTCTTCACTGAAGGCCATGCCGTCGCTGCGCAGGTCCATCTCCTGCAGGCTCGCGCGCTCAAAAACCCACATCCCCGATTGGGAGTCCCGCACCCAGCGGAAGAACAGAAGCGACAGGAAGACGCTCAGCACTTTGTTTCCGATCCAGTGCTTCAAAGACATGGCGTGCTTGTTTTTCAGCGGGAAACGCGATGCCGAAAGAAAGCGCACGTCGGAGTGGAGGAAGACCTCGAGCAAATAGGATATTGCATCAACGGGATAGGAGTGGTCACCATCGAGAGTGACGATGATGTCGCCCTGGGCCTGCATCAGGCCCGTCTTGTAGGCACGCCCGTACCCCCGGACCTTTTCGTGAATGACGTGCGCGCCAAAAAGACGTGCTCTCTCCGCCGTACGATCGGTCGAATCGTTGTCGACGACGATGACCTCATCCACGAAGTGAGGCATGCGCGAGAGCACTTGCACGATGCCCTCTTCCTCGTTGAGGCATGGGATCACGACGGTAATGCGGCGATTTCTGTACACGGTGCAAGATCATAACAAAAGACCACATCAGGAGAAATGCAGAAAAACTTAGAGCCCCCACCGCCCACAAACCAAGCCCCAGCCACTATCCGGTACTCAGCACTCAGTACTCAGCACTTATTTACTAGGATGGCGCTTATTCCATTCCTCGTCGGACATAACGGTCTCGATCTTGACCTTGGTCTTGAGTTGTTCGAGGTGCTTTTTGGTAGCCTCCTGTTTGGCTTTACGTTCGAGAAGATCCTTAATCTTCGGCTGGGCTGTTTCCAGGGGCACGATCCCCGCGGGCTTGAGTTCGATCACCTGAATCAGGTGATACCCTATCTCAGTCTCCAGGATCGGCGTAAGCGATCCCGGCTTCGTCGCAAATACCATATCTTCGAGCGGCTTCAGCATGGCCCCGCGCTTGACAAAGCCGAGATCGCCCCCTCTGGTACTGTTGGCTTTGTCATCGGATTCTTTAACGGCAGCCTCCGCAAATGTGATTTTCTTGCTCCCGATGTCGGCCCGGATGTTTTCCAGTTTTTTCCGGATCTCCATTTTCTGCTCAGGAGTGGCGCCTTCATCTACCTTTAAGGAAATAGCCGCGGTATGCCTCTGTTCCGGCTCGAGGAAAGATTTGGGATTTGCGTCGTAATATTTCTGGATTTCGATATCCGTTGGAGGCGGAAGGTCCTGGGCGATCAGTTCAAGCACCTGCTGACATAACAGGTTGGTCTCGATGGAGCTGCGCAAATCCTCCTCTTTGATTCCCTGCCCCTGGAGCGCTTGTTGGAACTGGGCCTCGTTGGGAAACCTAGCCTTCATGGACCGCAAACTCTCGTCGATCTTGGCTTTGTCGGCGACGAGATTCCGTTCTTTGGCCTCGTTCTTTAACAAGATGGTTCCGATCAAAGTGTCAAGGGCTTCCCTGTAAAAAAGACTCTCCTTCTGCTGCAATTGCTGCCCGGTGGCCTGCTGATTATTGGCAAGCTGGAACGCGAGTTGATTAATCGTATCCAGCACTTGCTTTTCGGTGATGGACTCGCCGAGCACCCTGACCACGATCAGATCGACCGCAGCCACTGTTGTCGCAGAGGTCCCTTTGGCATCTTGGCATCTTCCTTTTGCCGTTCCTGCCCATGGTGAAAATGCAAGGAACAGGGCGATTAAAACCATGAATGGTCGGAGCATCGAATGACATTCTCCTTAGATAGAGTTACATCTTGCGGCCCATCCCTGGGAGATCTCCGCCTATCGTCCAGCTCGAACAATGGACATCAAGCGGAGGGGAGCAGGAACGTCCGTGATCCGCCCTAATTGTCTATGAACCTGCCAAATCAGTCAAGGCAACCCTGCGGCACAGCGATGGTGAAGGAGCGTGAAGCTATATGCATGGAAGGGCTGATCGGCAACCGTGCCGGACAGTGCCGCACTGCAAATGATACAGTTCCCCGGCACCCTGGGAAAACTGCCCCGGATGTAGCTTTGGGGATAGTACAATTTGTGGTAATATCTTTTTGCTCTATGCTTTATCAAGCGGGCAAATATCTTGAAAGTAGCGAGTCAAGTACGATCGCGGCCTCATTTAGGGCATCCGGAGACAGCAAGTTCCGCGCAGAAGTGATTGTGTTATATTCCCGGCACGTATGCGTCTATAAATTTGGAGTAAATCAACGGAAACAAAGAACGCCGTCGGTCACGCGTAACCTTCCTGCCCACCCTGGGGACGGAATGGGTCGTCATAACTACCTTGTGCGGAGTAATGAATAAAAATAACCGGCCCTGGACAGAGTCCGGAAAGACGGGGTCAAGAGGAGTAAACAGCAATGGTTCATAATAGGCTTTTCTGGGTGGTTTCCAGCATCTGTTTGGTCTCCCTTTGCACTGCGCCTTTGTTTGGGCAGGCGGCATTCTCCCTTTCATCTTCACCGGCCACTGGTGCTGATATTGGGATCGCAGAGCTGGCGGGACAGATCTCGCTCAGCGTTGTGGCGGGCACAACGGTTGCGGCTCCGCTGATTATCCAATATTCGGCGCCGATTACGAATAATCATGCGGTTGAGATTCACATCAATGGAACCGGGGGTCTGGCGGGAATCGCTCCTGTCCCTTCTCTACTGAGCGCAGAGAATTCGATCCTGATTGACGTACCCGCCGGCGGCAATATAGGAGACACCATCCGGATCCGAGGGGTGAGGGTAGCGCTTGCAGGCGGTAACTTCACAAGCGTGAGCGCGACCGTCAGCTCACCCACGGGCGCCGGCAACGGGATCGCAGCAGGTCAAGGTAGTGTCATCGTCATCAATTCGATCCTGCCGCCATTCAGCGTGGACGTTACCAGTACCCCCCCCCTCTCGTTCACCAGAGGGACGGTAACGAATGGCACGAGTTCATTCATGATCACGGAGGGCTATTCCGGTGCCTTCACGGATGGCGTAGGCATCTTCGGGCAGACCCTCCCGACCACCATCCGAATTACACCCTATCCTGAGTTACCTCCCGGGGTGTCTGTCACTTTCATTGCGACTGCGTCCTCGAGTTCGGGCGGAGTGTTGACCACTACTTCCGGTGAAGACGAAAAGATTCCGCGGCAGGATGGATCGACTGAGGTCATTTATCAATACGTGGCAGGGGGCGGCAGCAACTCGCAAGTACAATCCTTCACCATATCCGTCTCGCTTACTTTAACAACAACGTCCGATACCGGCGTTGTTAACTTTCAATTGGCATTGATCCCTATAGGGATCGTAGCGCCGAATAATGATTTCCCATCCAAGGATATTCCACGCTATAGCGAGCGGCTGGTGCCTGACCAATCCCATCTGCCCGGCGTTACCGGCTCGGTGCTTTTGGCTTTCCCATTCCGGGCCCAGAGCGATGCAACCTATACAGGCATCGCCCTGACCAACATTCTCAGTGCCTATGTCAATGTCACCCTGACGCCATTCGATAGCACCGGCGCGCCCATCCTGGGGCCAAAGATTGTGACCATCCCCCCGAAGAGTCAAATGGCCAAGCTCGCTACGGATGTCGACATCTTTGGTCCGAATTTCAATGTCGCCAAGGCGGGCACAATTCTAGCTGAAGGGAATACACCTATCCTGCCAGGATTTTATCTGTTGGGGGATTTCAACGGGTCGAAGCTGGACGGTGCCACCGCAGATATGAGTCTTTTGCGATATTGGGTATGGCCGGTAATCTTCCGACAAGCGCCCTCACCTTTTACCATTCTGGAATTGTTTAATCCGAATTCCTCAGCCGGTGTTGCCACATTGACTTTGTACAGTTCAAACGGGACGATCATATCAACGGTTTTGCAGAACATCCCGGTATCGGGAACGATGGCGCGAGCCATCCAACAACTTTTCCCGCTGGTGAATTTTGACTCATTTTCGGGTGGCTATGTGATGGGCCAGTCCGACGTGCCTCTGCTGGCGAGAGAAACGTTCGGCAATTCCCTGGATTCCAACGTCCTCCCAGGCCAAGTCTCCCAGTCCATCAACACATTCTACTGGCCACACTACGCATCGGGCGGCGGTTTGACCACGGAGTTGACTTTTGTCAATCTCGACTCGACTATGAGCGCAAACATCACGGTGGCCCTGATGGATAAAGATGGCAATTCCTTGGGCCAGGCGCCAATCTCAATCCCCCCTTTAGGTCAGGCAATAGAAACCATCTCCCACCTGTTCCCGGCGCTTCCGTCCTCCCAAGTGACCACAGGCTATCTTCGAGTCGATCTCCTCTCGACACACATAGGACCCTTCGTGTTTACACCATCCATCACGGGATCACTCCGATTCAGCGTGGCTGACGGCTCCGGTTCAGCCGCTCTGTCGCTGACAAGCTCCCTACTGACCGATTTCGTGTACTCTCATGTAGCGGAGACGGCGGGTTACTATACTGGGATTGCCATGCTGAACACGAATGCAGATCCTGCTACTATTTCGCTCGAAGTATTCACGGGTGTCGGAGTTTCGGTGGGTACGACGTCCTTTACCTTGCAGCCTGGGCAGAAGATCGCCATGCTTCTGCATGAGCTGGTGCCGGCGGCCGCGGGGCAGTCGGGCGGATACATTCACATCCAGTCCGATAAACCTGTTTCTAGTTTTTCGCTGTTTGGCAGCAACAATGGCCTCTCGCTGAGCGCCATCCCGCCTCAAGATCTCAATAAATAGTGCTGATCTGCGAGCGGCGCATGACCTGAATCATCCCGTCATGCGCCGCTCCTCATTTTTTGATGGGAACGCCGGCCTTGCGCAAAAGTTCCTTCAGGCGCATCTCCTCAATCTTTTGAGCATCGACTTCTTCGTAGTTGCGAACAATGGAGAGATCCAGGCTACTCATATCTTCTACAGGCTTGTCAAAACTCAAGGACAGAGAATCAATGAAGTTTTTTTCGGCTCTGTCCTGCACGATGCCCACCCTGAGTGTGCAGGCATGGCCCGGGAGGATCTTCTGTGGCAGAGGCGACACCTCGAAATCCTTGTTGGCAAAGCCATTGATGGTTACTTCTGATTTGGAGTCGTTCTTAACCACAACCTCCTTCACGTGCTCGCCGCTCAGAAAGAGCAGCGTCAGGGGAATGCTGTAAACTGGAGCATAGACATAGCCGTGGATCTTGAAATCGTACGGAACCTCGACGCTCTGATAGCTGACAGTGGCCGTGAATTTTTCGTCGACCTCGCCGGCGTAGGCTTGAGTCAATAACTGGAGTTGGATTTTCTGATCTTTGCCGGCAGGTAATTTCCTGTTCTGAAGATTGCGAACGGTAAGATCTATTGGAGAATTTCTGATGACGATGCCGAATGGCTCGTCCCCTGCCAGCCGGTATCCGAGAGAAAACGAAACGCCGTCCCCTCGGCGCACTCTGCCAAACTCCAGATCTGAAGTCTCGAACTGAAGCATTTCTCGGATGGCTCTTTGACGTTTTGCCGCATCTTCAGGACTCAGCGGGAGTGCGCCAGGTTGCGCCGGCTTAGTGGTAAACAGGGCCGATGCCGAGGCCTGTTCTGGCAATACGAACCAGTTCCCGTTGCGGAAAACCCAGTTTTCAGTCACCGGCCATGAAAATGGATTGGGCAAAGGCGGGAAAGTTCTTTTCACCTCAACCGTGACAGTCACTTCTTCGGCTTTGGGTGACAAAACCAAAGTGGTGATCCGGGGGTCGCTGAATGGAGGCGCTTGCCAGGCTTCGAAGATCTTGCGCCTGGAGGGCTCCACATACTGAAGTGCAACCGACTTTTGCCCGCGTGCAAGCAGGCTCCAGAAAGCACTCACCCGCGATTTCAGCGCATCGAGTGACGGTTTTAATACGCTTTGTGAGGCAGATGGAGCACCCGGCGACGGCTGTTTCTGGGCGCCTTGGCCGGCGCTGGAAATAATGGCCGGCGCTGCAAGGAAAAGCCCTCCGAAAATAAGCCCGCTGATGAGCCACTTCAGGCGAATCACGGCAATTGTCCTTCGAGGCAAAAACGACATTTGTGTTTGCTCCCTTTGAAGAAAATAGCGATTGGGCGGCCCTCCGGAAGTGACCTTCCAGCACGCACATAAAAAATACCACAGGAGCGGCTTCGCTTCGAGCCGCTGGATCAGGAATTCATGGGCAGCAACCAGTAGGCGATATACAGGGGGCATCCACCTGTTCCTGTGCACCTGCGCTTGGGAACCGATAAGGGGGGATTCTGTGCGTGAACCGGCAGAATGTGAATCTTTCCGCCCTGGCACCGGCTAAGGATTTATCCTCTTGAATATTTTCAGATTAAACGGTGAACGCGGCTGGTAATTTCTGGCCTCATCGCCCCAGCGATAAACGGTCCGCTGCGCGTTCAGCATGTCGACAATCCCGTCGAGGACATACTGCTTCGCCACGAATTGGTCTGCCCAGGAAAATATGGTCTTATCAGAATTAGGTAGCATGAGCCATGATAACTCCACATCGACTATGACCATGTACACCGGCCGCGCGGCCTCTATCTCGCTGATCATCTCTTTCTGCATCTGCGACGCATATTTTTGTTCCTCCATCAAGCCATAAGTATAAATGTAGCCGGTAGCCGAATGCCGCCCGGAGTAAAAGTAGATTTCCGGCTCGGAACCGATCACAGCGATGCGGTCGCCCTCAGCCGTATGGTCATGGATGTATTTTGCAATCTCCCGACCCTCCGGAAACGGGTTTGCACCGTATGAGGTGCGACAAGCCGTTAGGGGATCCATTTCGAAGAGATAGGATCGCTGTTGCACCAGCGAGAAGCATAACGCTGCGATAAATGCCAAGGTAGCGATTACTTGCGGCAAGCCGGCCCCCTGAAGATATTGCTTTGCGGAGCTTACCGCCAAACCCACCAGCAGAGCTACGGCAGGAAGTATTAGAATGAAATAGTGTTCACGGAAATAGAGTCCCGGACAGACCGCCAGGAAAGAAAAAACGAGCAAGCCCAAGATGAAGGGCTCTTGCGCTCGCGAATCCCGATGCCATGCAATTGCTGCAAGCCCCACGCCCGCGATAATCCAGATCAGAATCGATGGGCCTACCACTTTTGGTATCCGGATTGAGAAATTATGGAAGCCAAGGGAAATAGGCGTCTGGGTTGCATACTCCCGCGCGTAGGAAAAAGTCCAAAACCAGAAGCGCCTAAATACACCCTGTGCCTGTAATACCAGGCAGGTTAAGCCAAAAGGCACGATGGCGCCAAGCACGAGGAGGCTTCCTTGCCTGGCAAACCGCCGCCAGTCAACCGGGCGCGCCTGCCATTCGCTCACGGAATAATAAACGACCGCAAATAAGGCAAAGAAGATGCCGGGTTGCTTCATCACAAACGACAACCCGAACAGCAGGCCACTCCAAAAGAGAGTCCACGCTCGTCGTTCTTTGATGGCCTTCAATAAAAGAAGAATTCCACCCAGTGCGGGCAGGAGAACGAAGTGCGTGGCATGACCTGCCATGCCGAGAACAGATTGGCCTAATGAGAGGAAGGCGAAGCTGGAGCATGCCACAAGCCCTGCAAATGGTCCAAAAAGGCGGGTGGCTACAAAGTACATAAGCAACGTTGTGCCGGCGTTTATGAGCAGCACGCCCACATGAATGGCACTGGGCGTCTGGCCGAAGACAGCGAGGATCAGGGCATACACGGCATAGGTTCCGGGCAGCTTCATGTTGTAGGCGAGCTGGTAGGGGGGAATACCCTGAAGAATGAGCTGGCCCGCATAAGCGTACTCGCCCTCGTCGCGTTCAAGAGGGCATTCCAACAAGCGGATCCGGATCAGGGCGGCCAGCAAGATAATCAGAAAAACCAGCCCATATTTGCCATAATGAGAGAGCTTGCTTCTGCCCGCTCTTGCAGGCCTTGCAGCGTTGGTCTTTTTCCTCTTCATGCAGATACCCGACCAAACTGAATAGCTGGGGCCAGGAAGCCTTTTGGACACTCCGGACGTTATTATTGGAGGCCTCAGACCAAAGGAGATGCATTCTACCACATGGGAAAGCGCTGTTCACACACGGGAAACCGGGATAAATTCCCTCAGTTGACCCTCCCTCGTAAAGCGATCCCCAAATTTAGCTTGCACCTGTGGCCCCTTAGCGATAAAAACTCTCACAAAATGGCCAAGATCTGGAATCATCAGCGCTTGTGGATTTGCATCGGCCTGGCGGCCGTCACGCTGGCTGTGTACTCCCAGGTACACAGGTTCGATTTTATCGATCTCGACGACGGTGAGTACGTCTTCGAGAACTGGCATGTTACGAACGGCCTGCATTGGGTCAACGTGGCTTGGGCCTTCACATCGGGTCACGCCGCAAACTGGCATCCAGTGACGTGGCTATCCCACATGATGGATTGCCAGATTTTCGGGCTCAACGCCGGATTTCATCACCTGGTCAGTCTGCTGCTTCATACTGCCAATTCCCTGCTCCTCTTTTTGTTGCTCCAGAAGTTAACGGGCAGCCATTGGAGATCAGCCTTCGTAGCTGCTCTATTCGCCCTTCACCCGCTCCACGTCGAATCTGTCGCATGGATAGCCGAGCGCAAGGATGTTCTGAGCACCCTTTTTCTTCTACTCACTCTCTGGGCTTATGCGGGGTACGTAGCCAAGCCTCGGCTCAAGCGATACCTGCTGTCCCTCCTCTTCTTCGCGCTGGGCTTGATGGCGAAACCCATGCTTGTCACCCTGCCGTTTGTTCTACTTCTGCTTGATTACTGGCCTCTCCGCCGATTCTCTGTGCCACCGCAGAGGGCAAAGAGCTCGCGGCAACCTAAGGCCCAGCCGATCTGGCGGCTCGCCCTGCCGCTTGTGCGCGAAAAACTCGCATTCTTCCTGCTCGCGGCGGTTTCCAGCATCGTCACATTTGTGGTTCAAAGAGCAGCAGGAGCAGTCAAGACGGCCGAGGTGTTGCCCCTCGATTCCAGAATCGCCAATGCGATCCATTCGTACTTCGCCTACCTGCTAAAAGCAGGTTGGCCTGGCAGCCTCACCGTTTTCTACCGCCTCCCGCCATTTGGCTACCAGGCTTCGGAAATAGCTTTGGCTGCATCGTTCCTGATCGGCACTACCTTTCTCGTGATCCGTTTCGCCCCCCGCTACCCATACCTCGCCTTCGGGTGGTTCTGGTACCTCGGCACGCTGGTCCCGGTGATTGGCTTGGTTCAGGTGGGTGGGCAGGCGATGGCCGACCGCTACACCTATATTCCTCTCATCGGAGCCTTCGTAATCGTCGCCTGGGGCATCCCGGATGTCATGGCAAAGTGGCCCGGCGCGAAAACATTTCTGGCGCCAGCCGGAGCGTTCCTGCTGCTGGCCTGTTCTGCCGCCGCCTGGCACCAGACACAGTATTGGAAGGATACGATATCTCTTTTCTCACACGCTCTGGAGATCGATAAGAATAGCTATATCGTTCACGAACTTCTCGGCACAGGCCTGGCCAAACGTGACAAGTATCAGGAGGCGGTTGTACACTATGCCGAAGCGCTCCGACTTCAGCCCGCTGAGACGCACATCATGGGTAACCTGGGCTATTCTCTGTATCAGCTGAAAAAGGTGGATCAAGCGGTCGCGTACTATTCCGCAGCACTAAAAATCAAGCCTGACGATCCCATCGTTTTGAGAAACCTGGGGCAGGTGCGTCTGGACCAGGGGAAATTCGTAGAGGCCGTGGATTGCTTCCGCAAAGCCCAGCGGAGGACGCCCGATGACTTCCTATTGGCTTGCTCTCTGGGCAACGCCCTCTCGAAGCTGGGCAGGACACAGGAAGCCATATATGCCTACATTCTGGCGTTGCGCATGCATCCGGAGTACCCGGAGGCGCTTTTCGGTCTCGGCATGGCACTTGCCGGTCAAGGGAAGCTGGTGGATGCTACCCGCAATTTCGAAGCAGCTCTCCACCTGAGCCCTGGTTACGCGGACGCCCACAACAACCTGGGAAATATCCTGCTTCAGCAAGGCCAAGTGGATAAGGCACTCGGGCATTATGCCGAGGCCTTGCGGCTCAATCCCAAATATGCCGAAGCG
>JBGQNR010000101.1:0-21049 GCA_041501225.1 Acidobacteriota bacterium | reverse complement strand
TTAGAAGGCAGATGCTCTATCCACCTGAGCTATGGGCGCACATATTTTGTTTTCAAAGACTTAGCGGAACCATACGATACCACGGATCCGCTCGTGGTGTCCATATGGCGCCCATCCCATTGCATGCCCGTAGAGCAGGGCGGCTGGAAGCAGTCCCTTATGCGCGTGGCGCACTCAAGCATATGAATATTAATGGTCTTTTTAAGGCAGCCACGAATGACACGAATTGGTGCGAAGCACCGCTCTTCCGGGCCAGAAAAATTCGTACTATTGGAAAACCGGGGACGCCACTCGATTCCCAGCCGAGAAAACCCGTGGCTCCGGTTTTGAAGTTCCTCCCTTGGTCAGGGCCTGATTTTAAAATCTGTCGGCTGAAGCTGGGCCTGGAGATCGAGCTTGCGTAGCCTGTTCTCTTCGGCTTCCAAGCGGCGATCGCCGACTACTTCAGTTCGACATGAATTGTCCCTGTTTTCGGCCACTTTTGGGGATCTGCCTCCCAGAGGATCTTTCCATCTTTATCCAGGAAATATACTCTCTCCCATTCCTCGGAGTAAAACTCTGGAATTAGCAAGTTACCCTCGCGGTCGCTTGTCGGATCAGGGCCGCTCCTGCCACGGGCCACTCCACCCGAACAGGCGCCGCAGGGACATCCGGCCAGCATGCCGCAGAGCATCAAGCCCGCGACCGGCTCACCGTTCCTGGTCACCCGCATCTCGAGCGGCCTCAATTCCAGGCGATGCATGATGATGGTTGTCTCCTCCGCTTCGAGATTCAGGAAAAGGCGAGGAATGTCGGGGGTAACATGGTACGAGCCGCCTTGCGCTCGCGGATAATAGAAGTCTTTTTCGAGCTCCAGCATGTATTCAAAGTCGCCATCCGGCAGCTGCACTCTGCCTTCGCCATCGCTCAGGCTCCTTTGGAGGCGGTCCGCACCGGAGGGAACACCGCAATGGTTGCTTCTCGACCAGAACATGTAACTCGAGACCCTCACGCCGGAAATGAGATTCCGGTCGTCGTCCAATATTCGAAGATACCGCGGGACGGGCTTCCGGAAAATGACCTCCAATAGCGCATTGTCACCTGGCTGCAAGGTCGCCCGCCTACCTCCGGGAAAGGACAATTTTACCGATTCGACCATATCGCCAAAGGGATCGCCGTGCGCGCCCAGCCAAAGGAAAGAGTCCGACCGCATCGCCACATAGCCTGGAGCCTGCAGGTATAGATACACCTTCTCCTGCTCCTGGAAAGGATCCGGCCATCGCGACCGAAGCCATTCAGGATCAAGGAGTAAAAGTAAAGAGGTTTCATTCGTCTTCAACTCGATCCGGTCCGTGGTTCCCCAGGCTACCAGGAGCAGTTCCGCCTTGGATACGCGGACGGGGGCGCCGGTTTCGTCTCTAAACAGGAGCCGAAGTTCAGTTGATTGCGCACGTGAAGCGCAAATGAGCATTGCGCCGAGCACAATCGCCGGCATCGGGCAATACAACGAGTTTCGTCGTCCCCTTTTTCCGGCAGGCAGAAACATGAGACAACTCCTTTATCTTATTAGGGTACTTCTATTTTATAAAGCACCTTTATGCCGGGCACAAGCAGGAGAAGGCGACTGCCGATAGCGGGCTTGGACTCACGTATCGTCGGGTTTCATTCTCCGCGCTCTGCAACTCTGACACCGGGAGAACATCCAAGCCACGAAGAACATCGAATCCACGAAAGGAGCAATTCCGGGAATCTAACCTGCCGCGACCACGACGGCTGCTGCGTCAGAGTCGAGTTGGTGAAGGACCAAGATGTACCAGCCAAAGGTCAGGAGAAGGGCCAGATCGTGCCTGTGGCGCGCATCCATGTCGACATCCACGCCGGCGCCATGCCGGATGATGCCGCGGTTTTGGAAGCGCACCAGGGATTGCCCCGCTTCGGTCAACAGCGCCCACCCTCCTCCCCAGAAGCTGGTGACTTGCAGGATCAGCCTCTCGCCGCCGGCCAGGGTAATGAGTCCTTTATGGCCGGACCACCCGGGCTCGTATTCGGCCAGGTTCTGGTCGCTGCCCAAAACGCGCGCGGTGGCCTTGGGATGGAAAAACCCCGTGCGCTTGAAGCTCCATGCGGCGCCGGAAATTCTCGATTCCGCCAGCGAGCCAAAACCAGAAGAGAATTCGAGAGTTCCAATGTGCGACTCCCCGCTCCTCAATTCGTAAGACCGCGACCAAGCCCCCGTCTGGCGCCATTCCAGGCTGCCGTGTTGACTCGGATCAAAAGGAATCATGGAAGCTCCTTTCGGGTATTTAGATTCGGGGACGTTCACCTCGTTTACTTGTTTTGGCGAGCACCCGGAATTGCTGACTGTAGGATCTGGTGAACGAGGTGCACGTCCCCCGCCTTTACCCGGCGTGGGCGAAGCGAATCCCGGGCTATTCTCTTAAGGCGCGGTTTCCGTTTTCTCAGGGTTGGCGGGGTGGGCTTGGCCCGCGTATTGCCTCGATCCGCCAGCCGAATTCCTCCAACAGCTTCTCGCTCCATCCGGACTTTTCGAAGATCTTCCGACCTTCCTGGTCCAGAAACCACGTCGTTGGAAAGACGTTGATCCCGGATTTGCTCACGTAACCATCATCGATCAGAACGGGGAACCTATACTTTTTCTGCGCCATCCACGGCGGGACGTCGTCCGGATTCGCGTCGTTGTCGATGGTCAGAATCACGACATCCGGGTCCTTCGCGTATTTCTCGAAGAGCTTCTGATATTCGGGCAGCTCCTGGACGCACCAGCCGCACCAAATGCCCCAGAAGTTGATCACGACGATCTTGCCTTTCAATCCCTCCAGCGAGACTCGTTTCCCATCGAGTCCTTTGAGGTTGAAGGTGGGGATCGCTTTGGGGGCTGCGAGGCGATCGGCCACCACACGGTCGCGGCGCTTTGTGCGATCCGCGTCTTTCAATTTTCCGAAATACTCGTCGATGCCATCCAGAGTGCCGTGGTTTTTCTGGTACAACGATCGGAGCGATGTTTCGCAGGGATTCGTTCCCGGCGCTTGCACGCCGACTCCCTTGATAAAGTATTCCTCGGCTTTCGAGGTTTCGTTCCTGGAAAGGTAAAAACGGCCTAGATGATCGAGTGTGCGACGATCCTCGTGATTGAGATCATAGGCAGTGAGAAGCTCTTTCTCCGCTTCCGCGAGGCGCCCCTCGGCCAGTAGCACCCAACCGAGCGCGTCGTGTCCGAGGCTGGTCGCCGCCCCAATTGCGCGTTCGTATTCTCCTTGAGATTTGTAGATGGACCGCTGACTCTCAACTTTTTTCCTCAGCTCCTCGATACCTTCACGCGCGATGCGCTCGGCGTCGGCAGGGCGGATTTTCCGGTCGGCCAGTGCAATCGGTATCGCAACGTAGGTGATATGCGGATTGATCTTCTCATACTTCACCGCGCCTTCGGCCGCCTGGTACAGTTCGTCGGCTGACGCGGAATTATCTGCCGCCAGTACAGAGAAGAGATTCCGATATGCTTCGCCTAGCAGGCTTTCTATGTGGTGCTGGGGCCGGGCGACAAACTCGCGCAGGATCTGACGATACTGGGCCGACTCCGCCCCTTCTTTGGTCCGGTTCAGTTCCCGCCACCGCGAGGCGAAGATCCACTCCGCTTCCCTGCTGTCGGGAAATTCCTTCAGAATCTTCACTTCGCATTCCTGCTGCCTGTCCGTCCACTTCATGTCGCGTGACACGTTCGCCACGGTAGCCAACACATCCTTACGATCGCCGTGCGCTTTCAGAAATGCGATGACATCCGCCTCCACTTCCTGGCGCTTCTCGTCGGCCGCGATTTCGCGGCTGCCTGTCACAGCATCCCAATATGCCTGGTGCACTGCCGTCGATCCGGGGGCAAGTGCCACCGCCTTTTGGGTCAGTGGATAAGCCTCGTCGCCGCGGCGCAAACCTGTCAGATATGAGCCGGGCAGGTACCATGCGCTCACGTTCGCGGGGTCAACGCGCCGTGCTTCCTCGAACGTGGCGAACGCTGCGGTCAACAGCGCCTCGTCGCGCGGCGTACCCGAAGCCTGGCGGTATTGAGCATAGGCTTTCGCGACAAGTAGGTCCGCAGGATTTTTCACGCGGGAGCGCTGGGCATCCACGAAGGCAATCGCCTCGGTGCGCCGCTTGTCGTCATTGGCAAGCGTCTGCGCACGAATCCAGATGATATCGGGATTGGCGGGTAGGAGCTTCCAAGCCCTCTCGCCGGAGGCCACGCTGTCGGCCGGGCGTTCTTGCGCGTAGTTGAGGGCGCCGGCGAGCGCGAACCAGCTCCAGGCGTCCTGCGGCGCCATTTTGGTCATCTCCTCGGCAATGGCCATGCCCTCCTTTTCCTGCCCGCTACGCACAAGGTTGAGCACGTACCATGCCTTCAAGCTGCTTTCCGTGGGATATGTGGCGACCAGCTTTGCGCCTTCGATGGCGCCGGTTTCGAAATCGCGCTGGAAAAACAGCAATCTTAACCGCGCGTTGGCCGACTGTGTGGAGTCTTGGGCACCCACTAGTGAAATAACGGTGAGGAAAGCAAGGAAGACGCGTAGTTGTTTCATGAGATGCGGCCCCTGCTATAGTTAATTTAAGGAATTCGCTGTTGAGGAAAAGAATACCACGGATTGAAGCCGGAGGATCTGCACAAATATTTCCGCGTAAGCTCTTGTTCCAGTATGCCCAATCCTCTGTCCTGCAGTGTGATTTTCAGTTATGACCACATTCGCAGGTCGGAGAGCTGACGCAGGTTGACAGATCGCCCCATATCAGATGCTGGAGGCAGCGAATCCTGACCCAAAACGACAGCTCATTTTTCCTATGCCCCGAATCCCGCCAAGCATGGAATCGAGGATATCGCGCAGATCGATAAGGCTCTCGAAGGATATCCCGGCATTTCAGTTTCGCCCGAGCAAGTGATTGAGATCTATCTCCGCGGTGCGACGGTCACGGGAAGCTCGACGGTGTCGGTCTGGATCGGCAGACAGATGCTGGCGTCGCAGGCCTGGTATCGTGCTTCCACCCTGAGCGTGTGCCTGCCCGCCGCTGCGCCCGCCGTCACGGCAATTGGCAGGACGAACTCCGCGCGCGCATCGAGCGTCTGCACCTCGATCCCGAAGTCGGGATCGAACTTCACCTCTGGTGCCGGCGACTTGATGTCGCCTGCCAGCGCGAACGGCTGCCCTTCGGCGACGAGGAGCCGGAGCGGCGTGGGACCGCCCGAACGCTGCGTGATGGCGTAGATGTGCCAGCCTGGATCCATCCTCGCTGCGAGTGTAACCGACAGTTTTGCGCCCGGGCTGATCGCGGTCGGTGTCGCGGTCCCGGTCCAGACGACGTGCTGGTGCAGAGCCTGAGCCGGCGGCGCTCCCACGCGTGAGCTGTCGACGGATTCGACGCCGTACTTGGCGAGCGCCTTTCTCAGAATCGGCAACGACACACCCAGCTTTGAAAAAGCCGCGAGGATCGTGCCGTCGCTGCCGATGATGTAGTGCTTGCCGTCGTAGGCGTGGTACTTGTCGTAGACATTTCCAATCGCCGCATCCTTGTTGTCGCTCACGATCGGATGCGTGATGCCGTTATACTCGACCATCTTGAGCACATCGGCGGCTGGATCCTGCGTGAGCGTCAATAGCGCAAATCCCTGGCTCTTCAGCTCGCGATACAGCTTCTCGACGTGTGGCAACTCCACACGGCAGCCGGCTCAACCGTAGCCCCAGTAATTCATCAGCACGACTTTGTGCTGAGCGAGAAACTCCGAGAAGTGGATCGTCTCGCCTTGTGACGTCTTCATCGTAAAGTCCGGCGCCTTCGATCCGATCGGCAGGTCGGCGTACTTGCCGGTCGTATATTCGTCTTCTGGATTGACGTGCGTGCAGGTGGCGCCTGCGGGCGGCCGAAACTCGAAGTCCTCTTTCGCGGGCCGCGGCGTCGCTCGAATGTCCGTGACGGTCTCGACAATCCGGCGGCCGTCGTATTCGTTCTTGCTGGTCGACGTCGTCTCGATGCGGCGAATGAAATGGTCATCGACCCCGATCGATAAGCGACTGGTGTAGAGCGGGTCGTCTTCCGGACGGCTGTAGCTGATCGTGTACGTCCATTCGACGACGTCAACGGGAACACCAGATGCGGTTTCGCGACCGACGTACTTCACGCTTCGCAACCCGGGGTCGTTTAGTCGCCATTTCGTGACCCAGTGGCCGAGCATCGCCGAACGTATCTGCCATTGTCCGAGGTCGTAGAAGCTCCAGTAGAGAGGGTTAAACGAATCGATTTCTCTTATGTCGTTGAGGGGCGCCACATTGGAAGTTGAGCAGCTGCCCTGCGTGCCGCTCATGACGTCGAACCGCGTCGTGCCGTTCGATGCCAGGATGCGTCTCCGCGAACTCCCGGACGTGGTCATCTCCATGTAGTAAACGTTCGGCCGCCCGAGGCGAAGTGTCGTGGTCTCGGCGCCCGCGGACTGGCCGTTGGGCCGGAAGGTCTCGTTGCGATAGGTCGCGACCACCCCCTGAGCTTGCTGGAGCGCCGCGTCCATGGCTTCGAGAATGGGGAGCGCCTTCGGATCCACAATGCGAGCTTCGGCGCCCGGTCGCGTCTTGGCCTGCTGAGCGGCTACGCTCGCGACGAGAGTGAGGCAGGCAACAGCGACGACGGCGGCGAGCCGAAGTATGAGGCTTCGATTCATACCCGTGCCCTCCTGGTGGTAGGAAATAGGTTCCCAAAGCTGCTCAAAGCATAGCATAGGACTGGCTGGGAAATTTTCTGAAAATATCCCCATGAGCGTGAGGAAGTAGCGGGAGCATCCTTCGTGCCTCGCTGTACTGTCCCGCGCCGGGCTATTGAAGATGAACTCTTGCAGATCATGATTTTCAGTAACCGATGCTTCGACAAACGACAACTTTTCGAACCTTGTGAACCTTTCTGTTGAAGTTCGATTCGCAGCATAAGCGCCTCGAAATCGCAGCCGGGAGAAATGGCGCAAGGTAACAGATTGCCCCTTATCGGAAGCCAGAGGCAGCGAATCCTGACCCAAAACGACAGCTCATTTATCCTATGCCCCGGATGCCGGGTAGCGGACGCGCCCTGCACTCCAAGCCATGCATCGAGGTTTACCCGAACGATCTGGGCAGTACTGAGCAGGAAGATCTGGTGACGTGGATCGTGGCAGGAATCGGAGGATCTCCTGACACTCGAAATCGGGACCGGGAGTTTACAGCCAGAGGCGGGCCGTCAGGCGCCAAGCTAGCCGACCGGCTCCGAATGACAGTCCAAGAAGCGGAGGGAGTCCTCGGGCAGGTGACTGCCTTTCGCCTGAGAACTCATTCTCATCCAGGCCTACGAGACCACTGTTCCGGAGGTAATTTATCACGAAGTTGAGCATTTCCCCGGGCACGCGGGCCAGATCATGTACGCCACAAAGCCTTTCAACGTCGAGGATCTGGGGTACTACCGGCACCTCAACCGCTCTTCGCACGAAAAAAAGACACAAGAAGCGGACACGGAGGATGGATGCAGAGCAGAGAGGCCCAAGAAGGTCAGCGCCGATCTGCTCGCTCCGTTCTGAGCACCACCTTTTGGGCCTGTTTAATCAGTTCCTTGTCAGCGGCGATCGTCAGCTTCAAAGTTTGGGGGCTACGCAACTCGCGATCGCCTCGCCTTCAGAGTGCACGTCACACCCTGACATTTTTCATCGATCTGACTGTGCCAGGCCATCCTCAGGGAACAAATTGAGGGTAAGATCGGTGGAATAGGTCCTACCTGCTACCTTTCGCCTTAGCTCGTTTGGTTGAACGGCGCGTCAATCGAGCTGTCTTGGCGGCTACCTCGAGGAGCCCTCGCAAGGCTGCGTTGACTGCCTTATCGTTTGGGAAAGCGTCAGCAACTTCAGGTTCAAGGACGACGACATTTGTCTCCCCTGCCACTCGGGCCGCATACTTTCCGCGTTCGATGCGTCCGAAGTCCGAGCGATTGTATTCGGAGCGAAGTTCGTCCGGCGCATTGCGATTAGTTTTCTTCATAGATCTTTCGTTCCTGCCTCGTCATTAGACGAGCACTGATGATACGAATGCTATCACCTTCATCAGTGTGAGCTACCACCAAAAGGCGATTCTGAGTTGAAATGCCAAACGTCACAAAACGATGCTCTCCAAGGGGATGGTCGGGATCCGAACCAGTAGCTGAGAGCGCATCGCGAAAAACGGTTGAAGCTTCCTCGAAAGAAACGCCATGTTTACTAAGATTAGAGGCAGCTTTCTTCGGATCCCATGAGAATCTCATTCAAATGCCGCCAAACTCGGAATAGTCTCCTGATATCTCAACGCTCGCCTAAATCCGGTAGCCAGTTTACTACACAGAATTGCTTTTGGCGCGGAATTTGAACAAACTGAGCCACCAGTGGAACGAACTGATCCGCGGGCGGGCATCCTGGCGCCCGCTACTCTGGCGGGACGATTGGATGGAAGCCGCGGAATCGCATCACCCCTCGGGACTACCCCCGCAGCCGGCGGATCGCCACTCGAAACGCGATGGATGACGATCTCATGGTGGCTACGGCCTCCTCAGGAGTAGAGTGGTGCCGTCCCCTGGCTGCTAGGTCCTCGAAATATGAGCGAATATCCACAGATAATCTCCGGAATTACATGACTAAAGTAACGCTATTCGTAGCTTTAAGATACCGTTTCCGGGAATGTCGTTTTGTGGATATGAGCGGAGTTCTTTGGTGAGATGCTGAATCTTGCACCTCGTAATGCCCAGATCACAGGAACAAGCACCGATTTTGACCGCGTGGCTCGCACTCTTAATGAATTGCTGTCCAAGAAGCGGCCCCCCACGTTTATTCAGTATCTCTACAAGACACTCGAATATGCTGCGAGGGGAGTGCCGCCTTCGATTGCCTATTCACTGGACGAGGCATTGCCTGACGGAAAGCGCCGAAGAATCGACGTGATCGCACGGCAAATGAAAACTGTGGCGACAACAAATCAGAATTGGCAATAGGAATTCGCCCGGCTCCATACGCGAGCTGTGCCGGTGAAAATCCCCTCTTCTGGCCAGTACATCTGACCAAGACACAGACGTTGTAACGTCGTATCCAGGAGAATTGAGTGTCGGGCATCGAAAACAGGTGGTGTGAAAAGCGGCGGGGAGTTTTCCCGAAATTTGCGGAAAACCCTGGAAAGGTCCGGGTGCCTAAAAACATGCGAAAACCCGCGCCAGTCGCGGGTTTCAGCGAATTTTCAGTGGGTTACAGGATGGCCGCCGGAAGATTTAGAAGGCAGATGCTCTATCCACCTGAGCTATGGGCGCACATATTTTGTTTTCAAAGACTTAGCGGAACCATACGATACCACGGATCCGCTCGTGGTGTCCATATGGCGTCCATCCCATTGCATGCCCGCAGAGCAGGGCGGCTGGAAGCAGTCCCTTATGCGCGTGGCGCGCACCCAGGCGCATGCAAATTAATGGTCTTTTTAAGGCAGCCACGAATGACACGAATGGGTAAGAAGTTCGTGACATTCGTGGCTGCTTTTGCAGTTTTGAGGCGAGTTGTTTTCGAAGCAAATATCGAGCATCCTTCCCAGGTCACCTCATGCCATTGCCCACAATTCCGACAAAACCTCTGCCTGCTCAAGAACCGTCTGCGTCGCCCGCTCCTGCTTGTCGGGAGGGTAGCCGTACTTGCGCAGGATGCGCTTGACCACAACCCGCAGCTGGGCGCGCACGTTCTCACGGATCGTCCAGTCGATGGTGACGTTTTTTCGGACGATTGCCACCAGCTCGCGGGCGATGGTCTTCAGCGTCGGCTCGCCGAGCACCTTGACCGCACTATCGTTCGTCTCCAGCGCGTCGTAGAAGGCCAGCTCGTCTTCGGACAGCTCAAGCGCTTCACCTCGTGCACTCGCTTCCCGCATGTGCTTGGCCAGCGCGATTAGCTCCTCGATTACCTGGGCCGTCTCGATTGCGCGGTTCTGGTACTTGCGCACGGCCTGCTCCAGCATCTCAGCAAAAGAGCGCGCTTGAACAACGTTGCGCCTCAACCGCAACTTGATCTCACCCCCCAGGAGCTTGCGCAGCAGTTCGACCGCTAGGTTCCGCTGCGGCATGCCGCGCACTTCTGCGAGAAACTCGTCAGAGAGGATCGAGATGTCCGGCTTCTTGCACCAACAGTCCCGCCCCTCCCAACGCAAACAGGCCCACCAGTCGTCGCGGGAGACGACGTCCTCATGGCATTGCAAGCGCCAGCGCCACCCGTACGGCGAACGCACATAGGCAGGCGGCCACAAGGTCGTACACGAGAAATAGTGTCTTGGCGAAGGCTATGCGGGCCCGTTCAGGATCCAAGCCGACGTACCAGCCGGTCGCCCAGATCGCGTGGAAGACCGCGAAGATCAGCGCCCAGAGCGCCGCGGCGTATGCTGCCCAGGAGATGCGAGATCGATTGTGGCTGGTCATGCTGGCGTCATACTATTTCAGTTCCGCGGCGGTCAACTGGGGATGCCTCCTAACGAGGCTGTAGAAAAAGCCAGAATGGCCTCACGGAAAGCCTGTCTTCCCAAAAAAGAGGCAGTCGATTTTGGCGAAATTGGGCAATCCATGAAAGTCGAATCGGGTTTTTCTACAGCTTCAACGCCCGGCATCAGCCGCGGCGCGCTCTTTGCGCCGGCCGCTGGATGCCGTTGTTAGGCCGTTCTTAACTCTGCAATCGTCGGGGCAATGACGTCCTCATTGACCCCATGTCGGCGTAAGCTTTTGATCAGGTTGTCGAGCGTTGGCTTGCCCTGGATCTTCTCGAGATCTCGCCGCAGCCCTTGGCCTATGTATGCGCGAATCAAAGGTTGATAGCCGGAAAAGCCAAGAAGCGGGGCTACGCGCTTAAGTTCTTTGACCACATCTTCCGGCATCCTGATAGTGATGCTGGTCATGGGCAGATCCTTACGGAGACGCGCACGGAGATCACTGCTCTTCATAGGTCTTTTTTTATTTGGTCTGGGGTCGGACCACGCGAAATAGTTGCTCAATCTGAGGATGCCTCCGTTAGAAGAGGATGAAAGGGGCCTTGCGGCCTTGCGTAAAGATTTCGTGCCCCTTTTCTGCATCTAAGCCAAATCACCTATCGGAGACTTCTCTTTGCCACGGCCCATCGTTACATCCAACCAGGATACGTCTATCACCTGACGCACCGCTGCCACAACCGCGAGTTCCTTTTGCGCTACAGACTCGACAGAATCGAATACTGCGCCCGCTTGAGGGCTGCTGTCCGCAAACACCGGATCAGAGTTGGGGTCAGATCTGGAAAATTCAATTTCTTTCGGCCCTTCCATTTCTCCATGGAAAAAACGCGTCATCAGAACTATTAATCAGTTCATAAGTAGGTCGACATCGACCTGCGGGCGCACGCGTCCCGCGTGCTGCACTCCCGGAAGCGACCGGCACGCGAGGCGCGTGCGGCCCCAGGACCGCCAAACCTTGTTTCCTGGGCCAGGCCGGCCATGTCAACTTACCAATGATATGATTGGTAAATCTTCCAGACCTGGGTGACCCCTACTCGTTCACGAGACCTACTTGCTCCTGGAAGCCTTCTTCCTCTGACGATCGGCGATCTTGCTCAATGCGCGAAGAGCCTCGTTCACAGCCTTCGAGTCAGGAAATAGTTCGGCAACGTCCGAATCCAGGATAATTATGTTCGTGCCCTCCGCATACCGCGTTGCATATTTCCCGCGCTCGCCACCCGAAAAATCGTATTCAGCGCGCATCTCGGCTACTCTGGAATTGCGTTTATCCTTTTTCATAGGTCCCACCTTCATAAGTCTTCCTCTCTTTAGGCGTTGCCTGACGTGCGCTGATAATCCGGGTTTTATTTCCGCGCTGGACATGAACGACAACGAGCAGCCGACCTCGGTTCGAGATACCGACGAGGACCCACCTCTGCTTGCCGTCCGAGTGCATGGGGTCAGTGATCGTCAGCGATAAGGAATCGCCGAACGCCGTTATCGCCTCTTCGAATGACACACCGTGCTTCCGGCGGTTCGATTCCGCCTTTTTAGAATCCCATGCGAATCGAAGTGCTATCCAATAGCTCCGGCCCTTTGCCCAGCAGTCAACTTGAATTATGCAGGTTTCGATAGCTGGATAGGCCGCACCTGGGGGCGGCTTAACCTAAGCAGCCGGCGCGCACCGCGTTAGGAACTGCTCAATCCAGCATGGCTTCAAGGATGCCCCTTTCGCAGTGTATGCAGATAAGCTGCGCGGCTCACCCACGTAACCAGGTAACACCAGTCGGCTTCCGGTCACTGGGAAAACGTTCTGCAGCAATCGTCAGGAATTCCTCGCCCAGAACCTCACGCTTCCACAATCATCAGATTCCGGCTCTCATGCCACGGCAGTCGACAATGGCCCAAGCATCGCGAACGTTTCGTGCCGAGCGAAAGGTGCGGTTCACAGCGACCCGAGCCATTGTGTGCATATGGTGTCCATAACAATGCAAAAATGGGGGAAAATGACGGAGAATATTCTACAACAAAGAATCGTGGTAAATACAAATAAAAAAGGGGTTTGGCTAGTGTTTTCAATCACTTGCCAAATCCCTCGCGGGCGAGTTAGACGTCCTTTTCCTGCATGGGTTCGATTGCCAGGTGTGCTCCATGCCAGCTTGCAACCACCCAGATGGTTCTGCCCGCGCGACGATAAAAAAAACGATATGGCGCGACGAATACCTCGCGAAAAGGCAGTTCCGGAAAATCCTGAATGAGTCGACCGGACTCCGGATACTTCGTGAGGCGTCGAAGTGCCTGCTCAGCCCTGTTGCGAAATTTGGCGGTTGCCTGCGGATTGTCCTCTTGGATGTAGGACAACGCCCTGAGAAATTGGATGCGTCCGGAGGGTGTAAATCGGAGCTTCACTTCGGGCCACCAGCAAGTAGAGCGTCTGCTTCAGCAAGGACGTCATCCAGTTCGAATCCTCTCCCCGCAGCGATTTCCTGTTCGCCGCGAGCGATTAGACGGAGAAGTTGGCGCTCATGTTCACCGCGCGCGTAGGCTTCCATACTCAGAAGAACCGCTGCTGCCCTGCCGCGTTGCGTGATCACAACGGGCTGCCTCGACAGCTTGACCCGCTTCAGGGCAGCGGCGGCGTCGTGTCGAAGGTCAGTTATCGGAATGATATCGGGCACCTTTGCCATAAACGTAACCTCCAGAGGTACGTTTAAAGATATCTCCAATGTGCCTAGGCTGTCAACGAGCTGCTTCCTTTGGTCGTCTAACTGGGCTATGGGTGCAAAGAGCACGGTGCGGCGTATCCGCAACATAAAAGCCTCAACGCAGAGGGCGCAGAGAGCGCAGAGAAGTTCTTGCGAATGACTTTTCTCTGCGACCTCTGCGTTGATCTTTTGCTTTTCTTTGCTATTTTGTGTTTTTGCCTTAGCCTGAGGCTTTGATAGGAGCGGGCCCATGGGGATTCAGCGCATTTCCACTCTGGACGTTGTTGAGCTTCACCCTTATCGCACTCTCAAACGGCCGCTGGAACATGCACGGTTGGGCATTTTTGTGGCCGAAGGGGAAAAGGTCGTGCGCCGGCTCCTCGATTCCGGTCTTGAGGTGATCTCCCTTCTGCTGACCCCGACCTGGCTGGCACGGCTGCAATCCTCCGGACATCTGCAGGGCAGGGAAGAACTCAAGACTTTCCTGGCGGAAGAAAATCTATTGCGGGAAATCGTCGGCTTCAACATCCACCAGGGCATTATGGCTGTGGCGAGAGTTCCTGCGGCGCCAGCTCTTGACGAGCTTCCTTCTGCGCACCTTCTGCTCGCGCTCGACGGTCTCAGAATCTCGGAAAATGTCGGTGTGGTCGTGCGCAATTGTGCGGCCTTTGGTGTCGATGCCATCCTTGTGGGCGAGACCTCGTGCAGCCCTTATTTGCGGCGGGCGGTACGCAACTCCATGGGGGCAGTCTTCAAGATGCCCGTCATTCACGTCCCCTGTCTGGCAGAAACCGTAGCCGCCCTGCAGCACCGATTCCACACGCGTATTGTTACGGCCGACCCGCATGGGGCATTGACGATCTACGACGTGGCTCTCACCGGCAACGTATGCATCGTGCTGGGAAATGAGGATACCGGAGTTTCTCCAGAGGTGACCTCGCTTGCCACCGATCGCGCTGCGATCCCGATGCGCAATCAGACTGACTCACTCAATGTTGGATCGGCCAGCGCTGTGTTTCTCTACGAGGCCGACCGCCAGCGGGCGGCAGCAAGAGGCCGATATTGAAAATTTCCGCTACCTTCTGCACTGGTACACGAATGCGGGCGGCAGGTTGAGCCAGACAGTGCGGCTTTTGGAAACATGGGTGAAGTATTTGGGCAGGAGGGCCGCAAACCGCCTCCCCGGCGGCAAGAGCAGCCCCTGAAGATAGGCGAAGGTCACGAATTGTCCTGGCGGGCTCATGACCGTCATCATCTGATCCAGGATCCGGGTCTGCAGTGACTCGGGGAAGGATGCCCAGGGCAAGCCGCAGACAATGCAGTCTACCTTTCCGAGTCCGAGCCTTTGGCAGATAACACCGACGTTGGTCACCGAGTCCTCGACTAGTGTGAGATTGGGGTGGCGATGCCGGAATATTTCTGCCAGCTTGCTGTTAAGCTCGATGGCCACGAACCTTGAATCAGCGGGCATGCGCTCGAGGATACGGTTCGTAAACACGCCCGTCCCCGGCCCATATTCCAGGACCGTCTTTGCTTTGGGCAAGTCGATCCATTCCACCATGGTTCGGGCAAGGAATTCCGAACTTGGAGCAATTGCCCCAGTCTTGGTTGGGTGCAGAATGAATTCGCCAAAGAATTTGCCTATGTTTCGGACTGTGGCCACAAAATGACTCCGCGTTCACTTTCTCCGGCTCCCGCCAGGGTGAATGCAGATTTATACTACAAGTCGCGCTGTTCAGGTAACTGGTCATTCATCCAAACCAGAACTCTTCCGTCCGCTCTTGTTCGCCGCTTGTTTTTCCATGAGGAGAAGCCGTGGCAGCTTCCGGCACCCCTCCAGGGTGCTATCCTTGATAATCCCCTGACCGGGGGCGGCGCCGCTGCGCGGCTTGCCCCCGGCTACTATCTCCTGCGCCTCCGGCGCACAGTAGGTGAAGACACTCGAGTCTCCGACGCATTTATCGATTTTGCCCGTACTTTTAGGGCGGACGTATCGAGGGTAACCGCGCCTTCGATTGTGTAATATGGCGCGTACCACAACATGTTGGGGGGAGCGACCTATTGCACAATCACAAGTTACGTCAATTTTGACTGCGCAGCAGGCACAATTGCGTAACCTCCGGCGCGCTTTTGTTGAACGGATCCGCTGCGCCCGGCTGCGTCTGCCGAGCGCACGCATTCGCTTTTTGAGATACGCCACGGATTCAGGGCAGGGTGCGGCACTTCGAAGGCGGCTGAGGCGCGCAAGTGGCGACGCCGGTGAGATTGTTGAAGAATTTCAATATACAGGGTGCGGTACTCTCGAATAAAATCGGGCGCAATTTATGGAAGAGGCATGCGTGGGGTCAACGGGTTACGCACGAAAGTTATGAGGGCAGGTTCTATCGTGGGTTCGAACCCCTTCCTCTCCATCAATCCCTTTTTCCGGTTCTCGACGACCACTAAGGAAGGTATGCGATGCGACGAAATGTGATGACCGTTCTTCTCGGCATTATGGCCCTGGCGATTACCATCGGCGCGCAGACGAAGCCGGCGGCGAATTTTGCCGATTATGGCCAGTGGGAATCGCTGGCAACAGCAGGCATCCGTGGAGGCTTCTCTCCCGACGGCCAATGGCTCGTCTATGCCATCAACCGTTCAAACCGCAACAACGAATTGCGCGTCACCAAACTGTCAGACGGTACGACGAAGGTGGTGGAATTCGGAACGCAGCCGGCCTACTCGTCCGACTCGAAGTGGCTGGCCTACGGCATCACTCAATCCGAGACTGAACAGGAGAGACTGAGAAGCGAGCAAAGGCCGGTGCAGAACAAGCTTGGACTGTTGAATCTTTCCTCGGGCGAGACGAAAACCATGGACGGCATCGAGTCCTTCTCCTTCAGTCCTGACGGCGCCTATTTGGCGATCCGGCCGTATGCGCCGGACCGTGCGTCCGGCCCGACCGCCCCTGCGGCAGGCGGCGGCCGAGGTGCAGGGCGCGGCGGCGGGGATGGATCTGCCGGCGCCGAAGAAGCGCCCGGCACCACACTCATCGTCAGGCAGCTCGCAAGCGGCCGCGACATGACCTTCGGTAACGTGTCCCAGTTTACATGGCAGGATGCCGAACGCAGCCACATGTTGGCGATGATCATCAGCGCTCCCGGCAAGATGGGCAACGGTGTTCATTTATATGATCCCGAAACCACCCTCGTGCGTGTGCTCGATTCGTCCCCTTCGATCTACACCGACATCGCGTGGCGAAAGGATGCGCCGGATCTTGCTGTCCTCCGGGCGAAGACCGACGATCGCAAAGATGGGTCGACCTATGCCGTGCTGGCCTGGTCCGGTCTGGGCAAGACCGAACTCCTGCGCACCTATGATCCCGCAGCAGACTCCACGTTCTCGGCGGGCATGCGCACGGTTTCGTTCCGCCGGCTCTCGTGGTCGGACGACGGCAACACCCTGATTCTGGGGATGGCAAAGTGGGATGACAAAATCGTGCCGGCGGGACGAGGCGGACGAGGCGCCGGCGCTGCTGTTGCGGACGAGCCTGCGGGCCTCGAAGTGTGGCATTGGGCCGACGTGGTCGTCATGCCCAAACAGAAGGTCGATGCGCCGACGGATCGGCGCCGCAACATACTGGCCGCATGGCACCTGGATAGCAGCAAACTCGTGCAGCTGAGCAAAGACGCGGTCAATGAGCAGGTGACGCCCATCCGCAAGACGAAGCTGGCCTACGCTGCTGAGTGGTCGAAATACGCCCTGGAGCGGACCATCGGCCGGCCAGGCTCAGATCTCTACCTCGAAGACATCACCACGGGTGTGCGCACTAAACTCAGGGACAACGTCATCGACCGATACGTGCAGGCGGGTCCCAGCGGGAAGTACCTGCTCTTTCTTCAGGACGATCAGTACTGGACGGTCAACCTGGCGACACGCGCGACGACCAACATCACCAAGGCGGTTTCGACCTCGTTCATCGACAAAGAGTCGGATCAGACGATAAAGCAGAAACCGGCCTTCGGAGTCGCCGGCTGGACCAGCGACGACGCAGCGATCCTCCTTTATGACAAATACGACATCTGGCAGCTGGCATCCGACGGTTCCAAGGCGCAGCGCCTGACCAGCGGCGCGGCCGAGCGGACCCGCTATCGCGTGGTCCGGCTCGACCAGACCGGGGGCGGCGGCGGGCGCGGTGGATTTGGAGGAGGAGGAGGCGCCGATCAGGCGATTGACTTAGCCAAGCCGGTATACTTGAGCATGTACGGGGACTGGTCCAAGAAGTCGGGCTACGCGCAGCTGAAGCCGGCAGGTGTCGAACGTCTCGTGTGGCTGGACAAGAGCGTGGGTTCGCTGGCCAAAGCGGAAAAGGCCGAAGTCTACGGCTACATCTCCCAGGATTATGACGACTCGCCCGACATTTTCGTCAGCGGCGCAGATTTGAAAGATGCCAAACAAGTCACCACGACCAATCCATTCCAGAGCAATTTCGCCTGGGGACACAGTGAACTCGTCGAGTACAAGCTGGACAAAGGCCAGCCGATGCAGGGCGCGCTTTACTATCCTGCCGGTTATGAAGCGGGCAAAAAGTACCCGATGATCGTCTACATGTACGAATTGCTCTCCCAAAATGTCCACCGTTACGTCGCGCCGTCGGATCGCGACTACTACAACGCCAGCGTATTCACGAGCCAGGGCTACTTCGTCTTCCAGCCCGACATTGTCTTCACCCCGAGACAGCCCGGCGTGTCCGTGGTCCAGTGCGTCGTGCCGGGAGTGAAAAAAGTGCTGCAGACCGGCATGATCGATCCCAAACGTGTCGGCTGTGTCGGCCACTCATGGGGCGGATTCGATGCGGCGTTTCTTGCCACCAACACTAATGGCATTTTCGCGGCCGCGGTGGCGGGTGCGCCGCTCACGGATCTTGTCAGCATGTACGGCGACCATCACTGGGGGCCGGGCATTGCGGAGACCGATCACATCGAGACGGGCCAGGAACGCATGGAAGTGCCGCTCTGGGAAGCCCTGCAGGATTACATCACGAACTCCGCGATTTTAACCGTGCAGAATATGACTGTGCCGCTGCTGCTCGAGGAAGGCGATGCCGACGGCACGGTGTTCTGGCATCAGAGTGTCGAGCTCTATAACATCGCGCGGCGCGCCAAGAAGAACGTGGTGTTTCTAGTTTACAACGGCGAGGACCACGGCTTGCGCCAGAAAAAGAACCAGACGGACTACCAGCACCGCATTCTCGCCTGGTTCGGGCACTATCTGAAAGGTGAACCCGCGGAGAGCTGGATCACCAACGGCCAGAGCTTCCTGGATCGCGATGCGGAGGTCAAGCGGCTCGCAACCAAGAAATAGCGCCAATCAGAAGGAAAGGCAACTGATCAACGCAGAGGCCGCAGAGGTAAGTTTAATGAAGCCAATCTTTTTCACTGCGGCCTCCGCGACCTCTGCTCCGAAAATAACTCGTCTCAAAACTGCAAAGGCAGCCACGAATAACACGAACCTCTGCTGGCCCGGACGGGCGGCGCTTTGTGTCATTCGTGGCTGCCTTAGAAAGACCATTAATTTTCATGCACTTGGGTGCACCCCCGGTGCATGCAAGACTGCTTCGAAAATAGGACCAACTACGGTGCCGATCGACTCGTTTATTTCTGTGTCGCGCTTTCAGGGCTTGAGATCTCCGGACCTCAACCCAGGGCTTGCGCCCTGGGCTGTCCTGTCCCGCCCTTTCAGGGCTAAGCATTTCACGACTGCGAAGACCCCGAAGGGGTGGCGCAGCAAAGCCCAGGGCGTGAGCCCTGGGAACCGGGGATCGAGCTGGCAAGAGCCCTGAAAGGGCGACACAGGGCAAGCGCGATGAGAGCACAACATTTTCATGCACCTGGGCGCGCCCCCGGTGCATGGGAGACTGCGTTGAGGTTTTTTGTCCCGAAAGATCCCTCACCGAATGCGGTCAGTTTCAGCTGCCTCTCGGATCTTGCGCAATTCCATCGAAACAAATTGAAGGTGCTCATGGAAGCGGTTCAGAAATGACGGGATTGCCGGATCTTGCCGGCTGCGATATCTGGCTTCGTACAGGTAGTAGAGATCGTCATAAATGCGCGGCGCCTGAGCATAGAGGGAAGTAGATTTGAACTTGGCAAATAAATGATCAAAATTATCGCATTGGCCTGCCTGCTTCAGCAGATGATCGAGTGCGCTCGACCATCGATCTAAAGCTGCCTTCTGTTTTTCCAACCGTATCGGCCGGTTCTGGGCAAGCGCAGCCCGGATCACATTGCGGGGAAGGAACGGGGTGGGCGGTACTGGCACCTCCAATGCCTGCTCCAGCGCCACGAAATCCATCCCCTGGATCCGAGCGCCGCTCTTTGAAGTATTGAGGTGCTTCACGCCGGGATTGCGCTTGGCAAAGTCCAGGAGATATTCCTGCATGTAGAGCAGGTAAGAGTAATAGAGCCGGCTGGTAACCACCGGATTCCCATCGACGCCCGGGACCGTGAAGTAATCAGGGGGCAGGGACTCGGGTTTGAAGCAATAATCGACGACGGAGCCGCTGGCATGGGTATGACCGCCGCGAAAGGAAAAATCCTGCCCCACAAAGATGATGGGATCGGCGCCCAGGAAATGGGCGAGCTGAAGGGCTGAAAAGGCTACGGACCCCCCTTGCCGGAAACCGGATTTTTCCTGGGAGTTGCGCATCGGGATCGGGGGATCATCCTGCATGAGGAAGAAAATGCGGGGGCCTGAATATGAGGCCAGAATATCGCGATGGATCTGGTGATGATAGATCAGCGGCACATCGGAGCCATCCCAGCCCTGAAAGTGCGCCCGATTCGCTTCAAAGGGATCCATCGACACCACCAGATCCGGCTGAATCTGGTGCTCGACTAGAATCCTGGCGGCGGTGCCCGTGGCCAGCAGCAAGGCCGAGCCTCTAGCCGCGCGCAAAACCGGAAGCGCTTCCGTCAGCGAAGGTCCGGCCGAAGCAATGATCAGCCTGCGGCCTTCCCATTGGTTCCGCAGGCATTGAACCGGAGTCGCATTCCAGCTGTGCGGAAGGTTGGCCCAGAAATTCCGCAGATGGTTTTCCATCAAGGTATCGAGCGAGGCAAGACGGTTTTGAAAGCTGACGGGAAACTGCTTCGGGATCTCGCAGAGGAGCGCCTGGTAGAATTCCTCGGCAGTCAAGGTTGAGGGGATGTGCGTGAACATCTCCAGGGAGAGCAACCTCAGCGTGGCTATACGGTCAACCAGGGCCAGCGGGGCCACATTCGGATCATGGTGCGCGAGGAAATGCAGGCGGCGGTGATACATCCAGGCCCAGGCCCGGTTGTTCTTTTGTGCCTGCAGTCCGCCGCTCAAGCAGGCGGAATCCGGCTCGAGCACGAGGATATGGGAGCTTTGCGGCACTTGTCGCAGCAATTCCTGGACGTGATAGCCCAGCCCGAAACCCAGCACCACATACAGGGTCCGTTCCCGAAGCGGCACATCCTTGACCAGGTCCTTGGCTTCCTCCAATGGATTGTCGCGGCTGTGAAGAAAAAATTCCTGCCCATCTGTGCGCCGGCAGACCGCTGTGGGAACTCCTTTGGTGTTTGAATTGATGATCGATATGGCAATCGCGGTCTTTGCTGGCACGGCAGGCAGTTTATCTCAAGTCTCCTGCCGTGGCCAAAAAGGATTTGCTAGCCCTTCGTAACCGTTTGCCCCACGAACAAACTTTGTAGTCTGTGCGCCTACCCGAACCGTGCGCACAAAAATTCCTTCTCTCGCCCCTTCGATTGTGCAATATGGCGCGTACCACAACATGTTGGGGGGAGCGACCTATTGCACAATCACAGGTTGCGTCAATTTTGACTG
>JBGQNR010000100.1:0-21228 GCA_041501225.1 Acidobacteriota bacterium | reverse complement strand
GCCGCCGCGCCCTCCACCCCCAGCGACAGAAAGATCTGTACACTATGACGCCGAAGTTGCGGCCTTCGACGACTTCGGCCTGTTGAGAGATCTGAGAGATTGAGGCTTCCAGGAGCCTGCCTTCTTCCTTGGATTGCGACTGTTCAACCCGGCGGTCGCGGCATAAAGGAAAAGTGTACCCTGGAGAAGGCGCCGGCGGGGGAGGGGGAGCGGTTCCCGACGTCGGAAACCGCTCTCCCTCCCCCCTGATTACAAGTTTCAGGTTCCCTATTACAAGTTTCAGGTCAATGCCAGGTGCGCCAGCCCCTTCCCACTGCCACTCTGGGAGAATTCCAGACGCTCTCCCCGCCAATTCATGCTATCCTCACCCCATCAGCTCAGAAGCAAGTGCTTATTATTTTAAGATCGTGGGCCGCTACAAGATGGGCAAGCGCTATCAGCTCACGATCGGAGATGGAGTTTTCCAATGGGCGCGGCGCGAGGATGCGATCGCAGCGGAAACGATGCTGGACGGGATCTACGTCATCCAAACCAGTGAACCGAAGGAGCGCTTATCCCCTGAAGACACCGTGCGCACGTATAAGAGCCTGTCTCAGGTGGAGCGCGCCTTCCGTTGTATGAGAGGGGTTGATCTTCTGGTGCGGCCGATTCGACACCGGACCGAAGACCGGGTACCGGCCCACATCTTCCTGTGCATGCTGGCCTATTATGTTGAGTGGCACATGCGCAAAGCCCTGGCGCCGATCTTGTTTGAGGACAACCAACTCGAGAGCGAACGGAAGCGGCGAGGTCCGATATTGCCGGCAAAACCGACCGAGGCGGCGAAGAGGAAGTAGGGGACACACATGACGCCGGACGGTCTTCCAGTGCACAGTTTTGAGACATTGATGGCGGAGTTGGCGAGCCGTTGCTGAAACACTTACAAGCTCAAAGCGGATGATTCGAGCTTGACCTTCAGCCAGGTGCCGGCACCAACCGTCTTGCAGAAACGAGCGTATGAGTTGCTCGGATTGTTCCCAGTAAGCGGAAAGTGATTTTTGGCGAATCTCCAAGTAAATCAGTCAAATAGTCTTTCAACGCCCGGGGAACCTCGGGTTAAATCACCTTTCAACGCCATCCCAAGTCGGCGGCATCGATCTCAACAAACCCAGAATGCGAGCAGCCTCGGCTGCAGTTCTCACATTGTCTCCCTCCCCGAAGGAATTCATCGTCTCTGAATTTGCATCCAAGGTGCAATCGATCACCAAACAAACCGACTCCCAGTATGGCAAGCGTCGCGCCGCTTATGACCTCAAGAAACTATGCGGCAAGAAACTGCTTGATACATCCGGTCGTCGCTATAAAGATACTGCCGAAGGTCTTAGAACAATTGCAACCTTATCCGTGCTTCGGGACAAAGTGATTGAGCCTCTATTGGCCGGCGCCGGCAAGCTTAAGTGCGGCAGAAAATCGAAGAACTGGAGACCAATTGATAAACACTACAAAACGCTTTGTATTAACATGCAATGCCTATTGAAGGAATTGGGCATCGCAGCCTGACAATATTTTGTTGATGCGATTCCCTAAGTGCCAAGCCGCCGAATCTCGTGCGGCTTCATGCTCGGGGTTGATTTCAACAAAGACTTCGATTGGGTTGGAGGCTCCATCAGGCTGTGGCCGATGGTCCCGTCCGCAAGGATCGGGTGCATATAATTGAGGACTCGGATGAAAACGAATCTCTCCGGATAGAAGCCGATCTGTGTTCACTCATGGCGCCGGTGGTTTTCGCTCGTGAATGTAGCTGCTGGAAAAGAGCAAGATGGTGAAGGTTTCCTGCTATGATAAGGGCCTTGTCATGAAGTGTCAGGAGCATCTGCTCCTTTGGGCGTTGACAGGGAATTGACAGGAGCGTCCATGTTCGTACACGCCCTCGGAAGTGCTGCGCTCGGTTCGTCGGCGCAGGTGTGCGCTTCGCTCCGGCTCATGCATGCGGAGGCCGCGCGCGGCCCTGCCATCATTGTCGTGACCGCACTCCCAGGCGTGATGGATCTCCTCATGCGCGCAGCCGATATGGCGGTGAGCGGCGAGGCAGGGGATGACGGGCTTCTCCGTGAAATCGAGCGGCGGCATTTCGAGATCATTCGCGATGCAGTCGACTTGAAGCGACAGAGCGGCGCCATCGCCGGGGTCCGGCAGCAGGTAAACCAGCTCGGGGATATCCTGGATGGGATTTCCCTTCTGCGCGAGCTTTCACAGCGCACCCGGGACATGGTCACGGCGTGGGGTGAGTGGTTGGCGGCCTACGTCTTCTTCGAAGGGCTCAAAGAAATTCGCGCCTCCGTGCGGCTCCTGGACACACGCGATCTGGTTGTCACCGACGACCGGTTCACACACGCGCGGATCAAGTTCGCCGAGAGCCGTGAACGGATTCTTCGGGCCTTCGGCGGCTCTGCCGTCACAACGGTGGTCCCCGGCGGCGTAGGAGCAACGGTCAAGGGCGATATCACAACCCTCGGCCGTGCCGGAAGCAAGCTGGTTGCCTCGACGATCGCCGCGGCCCTGAAGGCGCAAGAGCTCGTGGTTTGGACCTGCACGGACGGCATTCTCACCGCCGATCCCGGGCGAGTGGCTACAGCACGTCCGATTTCCTGCATGAGCTATGTCGAGGCGATGGAGCTGATGCACTTCAGCGGCGACTTCCTTTACCCTCCCTCGCTGATCCCCGCGATGAAGCATGGCATTCCGATCTGTGTGCGCAACGCTTTCAATCCCGAGTTCGCAGGAACGATGATAAGGGCTGGAATCGCTTCGGAGCACCGTTTTACTGGGATCTCCTCGATGGACGAGATCGCCCTCCTCCAAATTCAGGGCGGCGGCATGGTCGGCGTAACCGGCATTGCCATGAGGCTCTTCAGCGCCCTCGCAGGCGCGGGGGTCAATGTCATCCTCATCAGCCAGGCGTCGTCCGAGCATTCCATATGCGTGGGGATCAGCTCCGCCGACGCGTCTAGGGCGAAGCGCGCCGTCGAGGAGTCGTTTGCGCCGGAGCTCGATGAAGGGCTCATCGATGACGTATCGGTTGAGGATGGCCTGGCGATCGTTGCGGTGGTTGGCGAGCGCATGAAGCACACGATGGGACTTGCGGCGATCATCTTCGGCACGCTCGGCGAGGCGAAGGTGAATGTGAAGGCAGTTGCGCAGGGATCGTCGGAGCTCAACGTATCGATTGTGATCGACGCTGCCGACCAGCAAAGGGCGCTCGAGGCGCTTCATCGGTCGCTCATCGAGGGCGAGAGGAAGCTTGCATGACCGCGTGCGTGAAAGCATTCGCACCTGCCACCGTGGCCAATGTGGCGGCGGGCTTTGACATCCTCGGTTTTGCCGTGCACAACCCTGGAGACGAGGTCACGGCTGCCCTTGCAGGCCCGCCCGGCGTTTCGATCACCCGCATCGAGGGCGACGATGGCATCCTCCCCCGGGAGCCGGAAAGAAACACTGCCGGAGTAGCCGTCCAGCAGCTGCTCGCGCACCTCAAGAGCGACGCCGGCGTCGAACTTGCGCTCCGCAAGATGATGCCTCTCGGGAGCGGGCTCGGGTCGAGCGCGGCGAGTGCCGTTGCTGCCGCCATGGCAGTCAACGAACTCCTCGGCAGGCCGCTGAAGCGCGACGCGCTCCTGCCGTTTTGCATGGAGGCCGAACGGGTTGCCTGCGGGGCGGCGCATGCCGACAACGCCGCCCCGGCCCTGCTGGGCGGATTTATTCTGATCCGCAGCTATCAGCCGCTCGACATCGTCAGGATCTCCGCCCCCGCAGACCTCGCCGTCGCCATCGTCCATCCCCACATCGAGATCAGCACCGAGGATGCGCGTAAAATTCTGCGCGGCAAGATCACGATGAGGGATGCGGTCACACAATGGGGGAACATCGCCGGGCTTATTGCCGGACTTCTCACCTCCGACTACGATCTCATCGGACGGTCGCTCACCGATGTGGTGATTGAACCTGTGCGTTCCATCCTGATCCCCGGCTTTCACAGGGTGAAGGAGGCAGCGCTCGACGCTGGCGCACTCGGGTGCAGCATCTCGGGTTCAGGGCCGGCCGTTTTTGCCCTCACTCGTGGTCTCGATACCGCGCAGCTGGCAGGCCACGCGATGGTTGCCGTCTACCGCTCAATTGGTATCGACTGTGACGTGTACGTCTCCGAGATCAACCGCGCCGGTTCCGAGATCCGTGAGACACAAAGATGAACTTTTACAGCACCGCGGACAAGCACCATAGGGCAACGCTGCGCCAGGCAGTCCTCGCGGGCCTCCCACCCGTCGGAGGCCTTTACATGCCCGAATTCATCGAGCCACTGCCCGCCCTGTTTTATGAGACAGCCGCCGACGCTACTTTCCACGAGATTTCAGCGCGCATGGCACGGTCCCTCCTGGGGAAAGATCTCCAGGAAGATGTGATGGAACGGATCGTCCGCGAATCGTTTGATTTCAAAGTCCCGCTCATCCGCCTGGACGACGACACTTACGTCCTCGAGCTTTTTCACGGACCTACGTTTGCCTTCAAGGACTTTGCCGCACGTTTCATGGCGCGGCTCATGGCGCACTTCGTTGCGGGGGAATCGCGCGGGCTCCACATCCTGGTGGCAACCTCGGGCGACACCGGGAGCGCCGTCGCTCACGGTTTCCATGGCATCCCGGGTATCCGGGTACACATCCTCTTCCCTTCAGGGCGCGTGAGTGCCATCCAGGAGGCACAGCTCACCTCGGCCGGCGGGAATGTAACCACGCTCGAGGTCGCCGGGACCTTCGACGACTGCCAGCGGCTGGTGAAGACCGCGTTCTTCGACGCCGATGTGCGCGCGCGACTGATGATCACCAGCGCCAATTCGATCAATATTGCGCGACTCGTGCCGCAGTCGTTTTACTACTGCTGGGCATGGTCGCGGCTGACGGATCGTTCGCGCCCTGTGGTCATCTCTGTGCCGAGCGGGAATTTCGGCAACCTTACCGGCGGGCTGATCGCGAAGCGGATGGGACTCCCGGTGTCGCGCTTCGTCGCCGCCACAAACGTCAACGACACGGTGCCGGCATTCCTCGAGACCGGCGTGTGGCGCGAAAAGCCGGCCGTTGCGACGATCAGCAACGCAATGGACGTGAGCAGACCCAGCAACTGGGAACGGGTCGTCGACTTGTACGGCGGGGATCGGGAGGCTATAAGGAAAGACCTCGCAGGGTATGCTTTCGACGACGGCCATACGCGCGCCGCCATCAGGGAGCTGCATCGCAGGTTCGGCTACGTCGCCGATCCTCACGGTGCCGTCGGCTGGCAGGGATTGGAGAAGTATCGCGAACTGTCCCGCAGTCACACCGGGATTTTCCTGGAAACTGCGCACCCTGCCAAGTTTCCCGAGATCGTCGAGGAGGAGACCGGCGGCCGCGTCGGGGTTCCCAAGCGTGCGCATGAATTCCTGAAGCGCCCGCAACACGTCATCAAGATCGGTGCCGACTTTTCCGCATTCAAGGAATACCTGCTTACTCACTGAAGCCGGCCACCGCTGCGTCTTTTCGCCGTGAGATCCAAAAAAAACGAACCACGAAGACCTAGAAGAGCACAAAGCAATCTATTTTTCTTTGTGGTCTATGAGGTCTTCGTGGTTCAGGTTTTTATTCAGCCAACCCCGTCTTGCTAAGATTCATGAGCGAATTGGGCAAAACTCTATGTCATGGCGCCGGATTGCTTTTTCATGAATTTGCAAATTCAATGATGTGGATGATGTCGATGCTACGCTCTATTGGAATTCAGACGGTAATCGGTTTGGGGCTATTCCTGATTCCATACCTGTCCCTGCCAAAAATTCCATCCGAGTGGAATTCAGTACATTCAAGTGAGGTCTTGGCGACTACTGGGATTTCAGGATTAGCTGGAACTTGCCCGACAGGAGCGAATAGGGAATCAGAGATTGGTTGTCAAGAGACACCTCGGCACATCAATCCCCAGTGTGAAACCGGACCCGCATTCAAAAATTTCAGCGTAAGTTTTCGACCGTTTTTTCACTCTTACGAAGCGGACCCTTCTGATTTGCCCGCGTTGCGGCGGCCCGCTCAAAATCATCAGCCTGATCGACAGCGCCCCGGTCATCGAAAGAATCCTACGCCACCTCAAACTCTGGGAACGGCCGCCGCGCCCTCCACGCCCAGCGACAGAAAGATCTGTACACGATGACGCCGAAGTTGCGGCCTTCGACGACATCGGCCCGTTGACAGATCCGAGAGATTGAGGCTCCCAGGAGCCTGTTTTCTTCCATGGATTGGGACTGTTCAACCCGGCGGTCGCGGCATAAAGGAAAAGTATACCTTGGAGAAGGCGCCGGCGGGGGAAGGGGAGCGGTTCCCGACGTCGGGAACCGCTCCCCTTCCCCCCTGATTTCAAGTTTCAGGTCAATGCCGGTGCGCCAGCCCCTTCCCACTGCCACTCTGGGAGACTTCCAGACGCTCTCCCCGCCAATTCACGCTATCCTCACCCATCAGCTCAGAAGCAATTGCCTATTATTCGGGGAGTTCCAGAGGCGGTTCCCTGACGAATCCACGTGCCGGGCGTACTTGGTGGCCAGCCGTTGGCCGGATGGTTCCCGCTGTCCACGATGCGGGCACTCCGAAGCTTTTAGTCTCCCGCGGCGACATTTGATGCAGTGCAAGGCGTGCGGCCTGCAGACTTCAGTGACTGCAGGGACGGTTCTTCACAGAACCCGCATTCCCCTGACCGACTGGTTCTGGGCTGCGTACCTTGTGGCGACCCACACGCCAGGAATGTCGGCACTCCAACTCCAGAGGCAGCTGGGATTGAATCGATACGAAACAGCTTGGGTGATGCTCCATAAGCTGCGACGAGCGATGGTCGCACCGAATCGCGAGCCACTCAGGGGCATCGTTGAGGTGGATGAGACCTACATCGGGGGGCCGAAGCCGGGAAAGCGTGGCCGAGGCGCATGGGGCAAGTCGCTTGTTGCGGGGGCTGTGGAGGACCGCGGGAAACTGGCTGGTCGCATTCGCCTGCAACTCATCCCCAACTTCACGGGAGCAACTCTCGTTGCCTTCGTCGAGGCGAACGTGGAGCACGGAGCTACCATCAAGACCGATGGGCTGGAGGGGTACGAGGCGCTGGACAAGAACAACTACCGACATATGCCACGTAGCCAGGGTAGGGGGAAGGGGGCCACCAGCTGGCTGCCGCATATTCACCGTGTATTCTCCAACCTCAAAACCTGGCTTCGTGGAACGTACCACGGCGTTGATCCAAAGCACCTGCAGGCCTACTAGGGCGAATTCGTTTTTCGTTATAACCGTCGCCGCACTCCCTGGCGGCCTTCCAGACGCTGTTAGGTATCGGGACCCGCCTGGGACCGACAACATACAACCAGTTGTATCGTTCGGAGCCAACCGGATAAGCATTTTTGTTATTGCTTTTCGAACTACTGATTGCCAAAGAGCAGCCGATGTGTCATTGTGAGTGGCAGTTTTCGGGGATTATTAACCAATGTCAACAATCGCGTTTGGAAACATCGCCATTATCGCCATTATTATTCGGGGCCATTCCCCGGGCGGTTAAAGGCCTGCCGACGCGATCACGCGGCGCCCTCATCCGCCAACGCGGGTGAGGGCTTTTTTTTTGGAGAAACAGAGTGAGATGAGAATCCAGACCTATGACACGACGCTGCGCGATGGGACCCAGAGCGAGAGCGTCTCGTTCTCGGTAGATGACAAACTGCGGATTGCGCGGAAACTGGACGACCTGGGGATCGACTACATCGAAGGGGGCTGGCCCGGTTCCAACGACAAGGACGCCGAGTTCTTCCGCCGAGCCTCAGCGATGAACTGGGCTTCCGCACGACTGTCGGCCTTCGGCAGCACCGCCCACCCGAAACACCTCCCCGTGGAAGACCCGAACCTCTCCGCCTTACTGGAGGCGGCCACACCCGTGGTTGCGATCTTCGGAAAATCTTGGGATTTTCACGTCACGACGGCACTCAAGATCCCCCTCTCGCGGAACTGCGAACTTGTCCGCGCCTCCGTCTCACACCTGAAGGCGGCAGGGCGCGAGGTCGTATACGACGCCGAGCATTTCTTCGACGGCTTTGCGGCAAATCCCGAATACGCGCTCGCGACACTGCGCGCCGCCGAGGAGGGGGGCGCCTCCATCCTGGTCCTTTGCGATACCAACGGCGGCAGCCTAACCGCCCACGTCCGCGCAGCGGTGGAGTGCGTCAAGTCCCGTACGCGCCTTCCCGTCGGCATTCACGCCCACAACGACAGTGAACTCGCGGTGGCAAACACTCTCGCGGCGGTGGAGTGCGGGGCCGTCCAGGTCCAGGGCACGATCAACGGTTACGGAGAACGCTGTGGAAACGCGAACCTCTGCTCCGTGATCCCCAACCTGGAGCTCAAGATGGGCCGCACGACCATCGGCCGGGAACGGCTCCCGCTCCTGGCGGCCGCGTCGCGCTTCGTCAGCCAGGTGGCCAATCTCCCGCACCGCCGCGAACTTCCGTTCGTCGGCCGCAGCGCATTCGCCCACAAGGGCGGGATCCACGTCAGCGCGGTCCTGAAGGACTCCGCAACTTACGAGCACATCGAACCCGCGGCCGTGGGAAACGCGCGTCGAGTCCTGGTTTCGGAGCTATCGGGCAAGAGCAACCTGCAGTACAAGGCGCGCGAGATGGGTTTGGACGTCACCGCCTCGGACGAAGCGCTTCGCCACGCGCTGAGCCGCATCAAGAAACTCGAGCACGAAGGGTACGAATTCGAGGCAGCAGAAGCTTCCGTCCGGGTTCTTATGGAGGTCGCGGCGCATGGGGAGCTCGAATTCTTCCGAATCGAGAATTTCCGGGTCATCAACGAAATGCGCGGCCGCGGAGCGGTGACTTCCGAAGCGACGGTGAAGCTTCATATCGGGGATGAGGTGGTCCACACCGTCGCCGAGGGGGACGGCCCCGTGCATGCGCTCGACCGGGCGCTGCACGACGCCCTGCACCGATATTTCGAGCCGTTGCGGTCGGTCCGGCTGACCGACTATAAGGTGCGGGTCCTCGAAAAGAGCTCCGGCACCGGCGCGCGCGTGCGCGTGATGGTCCAGCAGACGGACGGGGACGAGATCTGGACCACGGTCGGCGTCTCCGAAAACATCCTCGAGGCAAGTTACATCGCGCTGGCCGACGGAGTGCGTTACAAGCTGCTGAAAGAACGCGTGCCGGTTCCCGCACGGGCTTCCGGAATGGCTGGAAGCTCACTATGAACTGAAACGCAGGAAAGAAGGAGACCGTTAGCCAATCCCGCCTGATCCGCGGTTCAGGGCTCGCCCCAGGAGCGCCTCTGCATCTCGGAAAAACGAGTCCCTGCCATGGAGAGATGGCTCAGCAGGTGGGGGGCCAGTTCATCCGCATACTTTATGGCGTAGTCGCGGCACAATCGGAACCAACATAGTGGCGCGTGCATTGCGTATCAATCGAATTGGGGAGCGGAGGATAGCCAGAAATCCGAAAGACACAAGAGACGATCCGGGGCTGGGCAATTGCGTCATCGCTATGTGACATCTACAGTTCCACTTTTTCGAGGAAAACGTCTGCGAAATGGTTTAGAAGATCAACCCATGATCAACTACAGAAGGTCGCCGTCGTCATGCCGGCGTACAATGCCGAAAAGACGCTGAAACAGACCTATGAGGAAGTACCCAAGGACATCGTCGATGAGATCATTCTAACGGACGACGGCAGCTACGACGACACGGCCCGGGTTGGTGGCATGCTCGCGTAAGACCGCCCGGCGGACCGCCCAACGATATAGAGGGGGCGTGACAAGAGATGTGCCGGCGGAGAAGATCGAAATAAAAAACGGATACTTGTACGGAGTACTCATGATCCAATTGCCCGGTGCCGAAGCGAATGAATAGCGTCCGTGCTGCGCGACGCTCCGGGACGTCGGTGATGCCCAGTGCGAGAACCTCTGCACGACGTCCCGCCTGGATTCCAGAACCGTGGAAATCGATGACAGATACTATGCGTTGAACGGGCGCGTTTTTCAGCGGTCCGCTCCAACCGCGTGTCAGGCGGCGGCCGCGCTACTTAGGCTTCGAGTCAGGAAGACGTACGTTCTTGACGATCTTGCGGAATGTCCAGCGATAGCCCTCGCAGTCAATAGCGGCATAGGAGCGATCGCCCCAGAACTTGTCTTCCGGAGGACTGAGGATCGTTGCGCCTGCGGCCTTGGCTTGTGCGTAGTGGCGATCAACGTCGTCCACGTAGCAGAATAGTTCAATCGAGAGGCCACCATGCTCTCGTGGGCTTTGCGCACCCTCATGGGAAGACCCGATTGCGAACAGGGTTTCCCCATTCAACGCGATTTCAGAGTAGACGACCTTGCCACCGGGCGCGAAGCGTGCAGTTTCCTCAAACCCGAAAGCTCGGCAGAGGAACTCAATCGCAGCTGGGGCATCCATGTACGCCAAGCGCGGCATCAAGCGCTGGGTGTTCTCAGGGGGACTCATCACCATGCACGATTACCTCGGAAATCATAAAGGGGAGGATGAGTCTTATCCGTCTCCCTCCCCATCTCACGCCGCGTAATGCTTGAGTTCAGCGGCGCGCCGCAGGCGCGACTGCTGGAACGAAATGTTAGGTGGCGCATGTGCGATAGAAAGCTACCGTCTTACCTCTTAGACATGCGAGCCGGCACACCTGTCAGCATTCCCTGGGCGCTGAGGTCTTCATCGATTTCTGGCCAATGCACTCCTTGGCCGTCGCCGATGATCTCATAGTGGTTGCGCTGCTCAGCGGTGGCATTCGACAGGCGCCAGGACCACGCTAACGGGACGCTTACCATCCGGCCGTCTACCAGTTCGAAAGTGATGCGGTCATCAGCCACCGACACCGCCTTTACGCGCGGTTCGATACTAATCGCAGTGCTCATGCCATGCCTCAATTATCTTGACCAAGTTAGCACGAATCTCATTGCGAATAGCAGTGAGTTCGTGCGCGGAAAAACCGTGGTTGGAGCACAGTTCGACAGGTTCCAACCAGAATTTGCACACCATGCCCTCTCTGCGAACATGGACGTGCAGGGGTTCATTGCAGTCAAAGCTGTAAAAGAAGAACCTGTATGGGCCTTTGATATCTACGATTCGCGGCATGTAGCGGTATTTTATCTCCTACAGCTCGAAGTATCACTCCCATCAAGTAGATTAGCACAATCCGGCCATGGGGGCGTGGGCTTCAGTACCCACTTCACGTAAAGTATCCAGAACTTGCGAAATAATTGGCCGGGCGGGTACTGGCGGTGTTTCCCGGCTGCAGTTTTACTCTGCAGCAAATCGTGTTTAGAGCAGCAGTTTAGCACGAAAGATGTTGACGGCGATTCCAGATATGCTGCGAAGCCGGTCTTGTCAATCGAATACTTCGGGCCAGGCTTCCCGCGGGGACGGTAGATGTCCCCAACGGTTGACGCGGCTATCGAAAGGGAGGAGGTTAAGGCACGAGCCAGCAAAATGGATGTGACCAGGCTTAACGGAACTTAGGGCCCGTCCGGACGTTCAATGGCGAGGATTGAATGGCAGCCGGCGCGGAATCGCCGTTTTTTGCGGTCTGCTATAGTTGGCCGATCCCGTTATGCCTCCGATTTTAGCACTGCCTGCAGCCCCGATACGATCATCATGAGGCGCTTGGCCCAGGCTTCGAGTGCTTCGCGCTTTTCCGCATCGTAGCTGTGCCGATCATAATCGGCAGTGACTTCCCTCTCGACGTGATTCAGGATCTTTTTCACCGTCAGCCGCGGGATTCCCATGCTTGTTCCTCATGCCACCAGAAGCGCGCCCTACTGTTTGCCGAACACGTCGATCGAGACGTCCTGGGCGATCTGCCGGTTCGTCAGTATGTCGTGACCATCCCCAAGATGCTCCGCCTCTGTTTCAAGTACGATCGCAAGCTCCTCGGCGTCTTGAGCCAGTGCTTTTTTGCCTCAGTCAAGGAGCTTTTCCAGGATGGCGCCGCGGATCGCCGCGGCCTTCGACGACATCGGCCCGTTGACAGATCCGAGAGATTTGAGAGATTGAGGCTCCCAGGAGCCTGCCTTTTTCCATGGATTGGGACTGTCCAACACGGCGGTCGCGGCATAAAGGAAAAGTGTACCCTGGAGAAGGCGCCGGCGGGGGAGGGGGAGCGGCTGCCGACGTCGGGAACCGCTCCCCCTCCCCCCTGATTTCAAGTTTCAGGTTCCCTATTACAAGTTTCAGGTCAATACCAGGTGCGCCAGCCCCTTCCCACTGCCACTCTGGGAGAATTCCAGACGCTCTCCCCGCCAATTCATGCTATCCTCACCCATCAGTTCAGAAGCAATTGCCTATTATTCGTTGCACGAGAAAGGTTCTCCGGATTCCCGATCTGGAGCAATCAAAACACGCTGTTCTCAACTCCCATCCAGCGAAGACATCACAGCAGTCCTACGGGCATGCGATCGATGAGTTCATTTCCTGGTACTGCTCAGAGCCTCGGCTCGCATTCGATCTTACCGTTGTGCTGAGGTACCGTTTCCTTCTGGAACAGAAGAATCTCGCGCCTTCAACGATCAACGTTCGGCTAGCAGCAGTGCGCCGTCTCGCTTACGAGGCTGCGGATACAGGGTTACTGAGTCCCGAACTTGCCGCAGGCATTGCCAGGGTAAAGGGTGCAACGCGGTTGGGTGTGCGGATTGGGAACTGGCTGACCGCTGCACAAGGCAAAGCACTTCTCAAGGGTTCGTACTCGGACACACTGCGAGGGAAACGCGATCGCGCAATCCTTGCCGTACTTCTTGGTTGCGGGCTTCGCCGTGCAGAAACCGTTGCCATTCGTATGGAAGACCTGCAGCTTCGGGAAGAACACTGGGGTAATCGCTGACCTCATTGGAAAGGGCCGGCACGTGCGGACAGTGCCAATGCCCGCGTGGGTGAAGAGAGCAATCGATGACTGGACCGACAAAGCTGAAATCACTGAGGGCAATGTCTTTCGCCGGGTGAACAGGCAAGGAGCGATTTGGGGAGACGGGATCACGCCAAAAGCAATATGGCATGTTGTCAAGGCCGCTGCTCAGCGTGCTGGAATTTTAAATCTGGCTCCACACGATTTGCGCCGCACCTGCGCATGTTTGTGCCATCTTGCGGGTGGCGAACTGGAACAGATCCAGTTTCTCCTGGGCCACGTCTCGGTACAAACAACGGAACGCTACCTGGGCTGCAAACAGAAACTCCGTCACGCTGTGAACGACCAGCTTGGGTTGGATGGCGCGTGAGCTGTCGTGGATCCGAACGGGACTTCGGGGGCATGTCGGTGATTTCACTTCTACGGATAGCGCGTTTCGCCGAGAGGGGCCACTTACCAGAAGGCGTTTCGTGACAGTGTCAGATTTTCGAGTGGCCGACTATCCGACGAGTGGCTTGAACGATCAACGGGACGAGCCGAAAAGATTGTAATTCTTACCTACTTCCGACATTCGAAACGATCGGAGGGTGCCGCCAGCTTAGAAAAACACCTGTTCGTCTATGTCGTGATCCGGTGGTATGGATTGCCCGTGAATGAAGTCAGAAAGAATTCAGCCTGCTGCGGGCATCGGCAACCATCGGGTGGTTTTTGTCAGCCTTCGACTTGATATCGAGGAATTTTTGATAGGATCGCCTGGCGGCGTTCTTGCTCCCTTGGCCTTCCTGCGCGCGACCGAGATAGTAATAAAGTTCATCCAGATATCGAAAACTCGGGAGATCATTCAAAAAAATGGACGTCGCCTCGCCCATCCGCTTTTCGCATTTCTCGAATTCCGAACAGGCTTCCGGAAAGGCTCCTGCTTCAAGATAGGCGCGTCCCAGAGAAAATCGTCCCAGCCAGGTATCCACGGCGGCCTGCGCGTCCTGAAAGGATTTCAGGGCCTGGATTGGAATCCCTTCTTTAAGAGCCAAACTTCCTTCGATCAATTTGCCATAGGCCTGATGAATATCCTGAATGCTCTTGCCCTGGGCCTGCGCGATACCCCGGGCCTTATCCGCGGCGCCTACTTCGATATAGACCTGGGCGGCGGCGAATAAGATCTCTTCCCTGCGGTTCGCATTGATTGCCTGGTCCGCTGCTTTTTCGGCAGCAACCTTCTTGCCCTGGTGCAGATGGGTCTGCGCTACCATGATGGATTTGTCGGCAGCCCGGTAATTGGAATTCTTTGCCAGATCGGCAGCGACACCCTTCTCAAGGATTATCAGGGCATCGCTCAGCCGGCCTTCATAGATGGCAAGGTCGGCCAGTCCGGAGGCAGACAGAGACGCGCCAAGCGGACCTAAAACCTCAAGCTGCCGATAGATTTTCGCGGCCTCGTCAGACCGGTTTCTAGCCAACTCCGTAAGGGCGAGAACCACGAATGCCTTGGCGTACGAGGGGTCGATCTGGAGCGTCTTGCGCGCCTCCTGGATGGCCCTGTCCAGGTCGCCGTAGGCGAGCGCATACCAGCTCTGGTTATAGCGGTAATCGAGATTCTCAGGATCGATCTCGACAGCATGCAGGCCTTCCAGGAAGGCTTCCTCCATTTTGTAGCCCATGAAGTAGGCCAGAGCCAGATTGGTGTGCCCTGCCATATCTTTCGGATGCTCCTTTACAAGGGCGGCATATTCTTCAATTGCCAGTTTGTAGTTTTGTTTGAAGAGATAATACCCTCCGCGCGTCCTGTATTTTTCCCGGTCAGTCATCTGCTCGATCCGGTCCAGGGCATCCTTGTAGAATTTTTCGGCCGACTGGATTTCCCCTTGGGCATAATAGGTGGCGGCTAAACCCGCATACGCCCGGCCGAAATTGGGGTCGTGTTTAAGTGCTGCCAGATAGGCCTCAATGGCTTCTTTTTCCTTGCCTAGGGCATCGAGCTTTTGCGCCTCGGCATAGGCTTTCATTGCCTCCAGCGAGGTTGTGGTGAAGGTCTCTTTGGCGCTAGCCTGAGCGGAATCTGGCGAAACCACGCCGAGTCCTGCCTTCAGCTTGGCTGAAAGATAATCTGCCGCCTTGAGTATATCGGCTTTTGCATGGATCGAGCGGTTCGCGGCGCCGGCCGTCTTGCCGCTGATGGGATCCAGAGCTTCGGCCTTGAGGAGAAAGCCATCCTTGTCTTGTTCTATGGATGCGCTGACGATCCAGTTAATGCCTTCCCTTTGGCAAATGAGCCGCGCATCTTCTTCTGAGAGCTGTCCGTTGGCGCTAGGCTTGACGCGATTCAGCAGGCTGATCGCCTGCTTGCGGTCGAAGAGGGATATCCTTTCAGCTCCACCTAGGCTGATGATCAACAATTGTTCGAGCACGCCGTCGAATGCCGGATCTCCGGTTCGATTTTGCACGTCGGCGATGACTAGGGAAACGGATTTGTACCCTGTCTCCTGGGTGTTCACTGAAGCGAATCGCGTCAATCTCGCGACGGTAAAAACCGCGAGTGCGATGAGCACTGCTGCCGCAGCCCGAAGCGTCCATTTGTGCGCAAAAAGCCCACCTCCTCTGATCTCCCCTTGCAGTTTGAGCAGATCGGCTCTCAAATCGCCGATCTTTTGATATCGCTCCTCGGGATTTTTGGCCAGCACTTTGCCAAGAACACCGCGCAACGCTTGCTGCCGGGCCGAAGATTCCATGCGCAGGACCGGCGGCGCGTCGCGGAGAATAGCACTCATGGTGTCCATTTGTGTCGGCCTTTGAAAGGGATTCTCGCCGGAAAGCATCTCGAAGAGCACCAGGCCAAAGGAAAAAATATCGCTGCGAGGGCCGACCGGCTCTCCGCGCACCTGCTCAGGAGACATATAGGCGAGCGTTCCGACAACCTCTCCAGCCCCGGTCAGCTGTTCAGTCGCAGTGGTGCCTCCGCCCGTTTCCGCGGCACCGGATCCGCTGATTTGTTTGGCCAGGCCGAAATCCATGATCTTGGCGTGCCCTTGCTGCGTCACCATGATATTGGCTGGTTTCAGATCCCTGTGCACGATCCCCTTTTCGTGCGCCTGCTCCAGAGCCTCAGCGATCTCGCAGGCCAACTGCAACGTCGTTGCCAGTGGCAGCGGCCCGCGGGCCAGACGCTCCTTCAGAGTCTCACCCGCCACATACTCCATGACGATGAAGGCCTTGCTTGTGACTTCTCCGGTTTCGTAGACTTGGCAGATAAACGGATGGTCCAGAGCTGCTGCGGCTCTCGCTTCGCGCAGAAAACGCTTGCGTGCCTGCACATCCTGCTGAACCGAATCAGGCAGGAATTTGATCGCGACTCTGCGCTCCAGGATTATGTCCCGGGCAAGGAACACTTCTCCCATCCCGCCTTTGCCAATTGGTTTCAATATTTCATAGTGATTCAGCGTATCGCCGCAGGACGGCATAGATTTCTCCGCTCAAGCTGAGAAGCGGAAAGGCATATTCAAGAATAATCTGGAAAGATATCAAATTGCAACCAGGTTGATACTGGAGGAAAGTTTATGCTGGTGTGCTAGTCTGTCCGCATCTGATTTCGGTGCCGGAGATGGATTATTTCAGCCATGTCAGCCGGATGCAGCTGCCCATCCTGGCATATCATTACTGCTGCCGGCGCTGCTCGGGCATAGCTGAAATAAGCGGCCCTTTGGAATCCAGAGTCAGTTACGACTCCTCTCCAACTTCTGAGAAGTGGTGATATGTTAGCGTGCCGCGATTGATCCCGAGACCCATAATGGATCCGGACGAGCCATATTACTCCAGGGCCTGGTTCGTGGCCGTGCTTTGGCTTCGCTTTCGCATGGAATGGGGAAACTCCTGGAATGGGCGGAAGTTCGTCCCCATTCGGCCCCTGCAAAATTCGACATTGTCGAGGGGTTGGAGATTCGCAACTCACCCGTGCTCGAGGGACTGGCTCCGGGAGAAAAAAGCCCCAGGAAACCGCAGACGAACGCAGATATTGATCTGCGTTTATCCGCGTTCATCTGCGGTTTCATCTTCGGCGTCAGTGCTTTACCGCGGTCCTCGGCTTGGCGTTCTTCACGTACTTATCCAGCCAGTTCAGCATCTCGGTGATGACGTGCTTGTTCGACTCTGCGGCTGCGTAGCCGTGCGCCTCGTAGGGGAGCGTCACATAGCGGACGGTCGCACCGAAGCCCTTGAGCGCCATGTAGAAGCGCTCCGACTGGATCGGGAAGGTGCCTGAATTGTCGTCCATCTCGCCGTGGATAAGCAGGATCGGATCCTTCACGTTATTTGCATACCAGAAGGGTGACATCTTGGCGTACAGGTTGGGAACCTCCCAGAAGTTGCGCCTCTCGCTCTGGAATCCGAACGGCGTGAGCGTGCGGTTGTAGGCGCCGCTGCGCGCGGTGCCCGCGCGGAACAACCGCGTGTGCGCCAGCAGATTCGCCGTCATAAAGGCGCCGTAGCTGTGTCCGCCGACCCCGACGCGATCGCGATCGACGATTCCCATGTCGACCGCCTTATCGATTGCCGCCTCGGCGCTGGCGACGAGCTGTTCGACATAGGTGTCGTTGGCGGTCTCGCCCGGCCCGATAATGGGCATCGTCGGATTGTCGAAGACTACGTAACCCTGCGTCAGGAGCAACAGGTGGGAAGCGCCGGCAACTGACATAAACTGGTTTTCGTTGCCGCTCACCTGGCCGGCAACATCGGCGGCCGTGAACTCGGCCGGGTATGCCCACACGAACATCGGATAGCGCGTCCCCTGCTTGTAGTCGGTCGGCAAATAGACGGTGCCGTTGAGCTGGACGCCATCCTTCCTCTGATAGGTGACGAACTGCCTCGACACGGCCGATAGTTGCGGGTGCGGATCGTTGAATCCGGTGACCGCCTTTGACGTGCGGGCCGCGGTGTCACGGATGTAGTAGTTCGGCGGCTCCTTCTTGGTCTCGCGGCGCGTGATGACGCGGCCGGCGTTGTCGTCGAGGAGAGCGACCACTGATTCGTAGCTGGTGTCATCACACTGCCAGAGGCGTTCTACCTTGAGCGTTTTGAGATTGAATCGATCGAGGAATGGCCGGTCACCCTTCTGTGATGCGCCGGCGCCGGTCAAATAGATGGTATCGCCGACCTGAATGACATTGCCGGTGGAAGGTCGCGACATGGGTGCCCCCGGATCGCCATATCGATCCTGCTGGCGAAGTTCCCAGATCTTTGCCGGCGTGGAACCGAAGCCGCTGGCGTAGATCCAAGTGCGGCGCATGCGCGTGTCGCGGTCACTTTCGCTGACGAAGATGGTCCCCTTCTCGGTGAACTGCATCCCTCCGGCGCGCCACTGCGTCTGCAACAGTTCGGCCGGCTGGCCGGTGAACGGCGCCTTGAACCCCAGCAAGCGGTCGCGGAACGGCACCTTGTTGGCGGGATCCCCCTTATCGAGCGCCTCTGCGTAGATGAGCGTGGCAGGCTCGAGCGGGTGCCAGCGGAAGGAGCGCGCTCCGGGAAATACGCCGTTGCGCGGGAACGTGTCCCCCATAGGTACATCAGCCACCTTCTTCACGAGCTTGCCGGCCTTGTCCCATAGCTCGACGTCGCGCGGGAACACGCCTGAGGGGACGACGTACGAGAACGGCCGCTTGATGCGCGTGACGACCAGCCAGTTGGCATCGGTCGAAACGCTGGCACCGGCGTAGATGGCGGGCTTCCCGAATGGCGTCTTTTTGCCCGTGAGATCGACCCACGCAAGCTGGCTTGTGTAGTAGTACTCGTAGAGCGACTCGTCGTACGGATTCTTCAGGAGGTCTTCATATGTGGCGCTCGGCGCGACACGGCCTTCATTCTCCTGGATAGCCGGTCCCGTCGGGACTGTCGGTGCCGCTGGTAGTGCGCCCCGGCCATCGGGGATCAGGCTACACAGGAAGCCGGAGGAGTCGTCCAGCCACCTGCAGCCGCCGCCTAGGCCATTGATGCCTCCCGTTAGGACCGGCTGAACCTGCGCGGTCGCGACGTCGGCGAGGAGCAACCGAATGCTGTTGGCCGTCGTGAAAGTAATGGCGATCTTCTTGCCGTCAGGCGAAAAACCCCCGCTATAGGTGCCCCCTGGAGGCAGCACGAGCTTGCGTTCTAATCCCGTCGCCACGTCCTTGAGCGTCAGGCTCGTCGTCCCGTTGAGCACGCGCGGGCCGTTGGTCCGCGGATTGATGCGCGCACCGGCCAGCCGGTAAAACGGCGCCGCGACCTCGGCGATTGTGGGCATGCTCCGCCGATGTGAGAGCAACATCATCTGCCGGTTCGGCGAGAGCGATACTCCCGGCAGCGGCTCGGCGTCCATGATGTCTGATATGACTTTGGGCGGCGTGAGATAGACTGGCGGCGTGGGCGACTGTGCCGATAGCGCGAGGCAAAAGACGAAGGCCAGCGCCAGGCCAAGGCCGAGCAGATAAGATGACTTGCGCACGGACAACCCTCCAAGCTTTGATTGTCATGAAAATCAAACAAGAATAACTGATGGCGTTTCTACCACGGCGACGCAGAACGGGCAAGCGAATTTCGGACAGCGAATTTCGAGATTGCTGTTTCAATATTGTTAGGCAAATGCTTTGGAAAATGGGGACGCTCATCTGTTTTGTGCTTACCGTTCGTATGCATAAACCGCAAAATTGGTGAGACTCCCCAGTTTCCCACGGCGATCGCTTGTGGATATTCCAAACAAGCTGCATTCTTGGGATCGGGTCCCGGCTCCGAGGGGTGGCTCAGCTTCTGATATGGGGTCTTATGTCTTAACCGGCCAATCCGCTGTTTCTGACAGCTGACAAAGATGATTCTATTGCACCCCCTCTGGCATGCGCTGTTTTCTCTCAGCTGGCTTTCCCCTTTTTCCCCAACAAGATGCCCGCGTGGTGACACTTGGACCGCTGGTTTTTTTCCAGCGATGCAGGCGATGCCTGGATGCTCGACCCCGAGGATGGATTTGCGCGCTGCCCGGCAAGGGATGGCAAGCGACTTCCGAACGGAATAACTGAGACGCAGGAGCGCTTCGCACGATTTTTTGCACGAAACGAGAGGCATCGTCCCCTTGAAGCCCGGCGCACCCCATTATCTCAGAATCGGAAGGTGATCCCCAACTGTGTGACCAGCATGTCGGTGCGGGATCTGCTGATGTCGTAGATGACCCGGCCGTTTTCCTGACGGATGGACCCGCGTGTCAGGTAATTCGCACGGGATCCGCGGATGTAGCGTAGTTTAGCGTCGAGCAGTATATGGGCGGGTCGCCCCTTGCTCCTTTGAGCCCGCTCCTGGTACAGCAAAATCTGAACTCCGCCCCCTGCGCCGTAACTCAAGGCCCAGTCGTCCAGATTTGTGGAGACGGCGATGGGCTCCGAACTCCCTTCGCCCCGGACCGACGTGCGCGTGTAAAGATACTTGAAACCGATCAGTCCGTCCGCATAGGGGCGCACGCTTCCGCGGCGCGGTTGAAGCCGCAGAAAAAGATGATTTGTGAGAATGCTGTTGGAGGTGCGTACCTTGACGGTTGTATCCGGTATTGTGGGGCTGAGCGGTTCCCTTCGTTGCTCGGATCCGTAATTCATGTATCCGAGCTCCAATCCAATCCCCAGCGGGACTCGGGGCATCCCGTACAGGCCATAAGCGGCAAAGCCATATCCGTTGGCACCGAGATTGTTGCTGAATTCACTGCGAGGAAATCCCGTGAGGAAATCGACGCCCAAGTGCACATTCTGGGCCAGAGCAATCCCGACACCGGATGGCATCAATCCCATGGCAACAACAGCCAGCACCGGTATGCAGGTAGTCAGGGAGGGAAATCTCCTCGTTGTTCCTCTTCTTGCTTGTGCCGTCATGTGTGTTCTCCTCTATAGCCGTTCCATGCGGGGAAAATCGGTCATACACATTGGATGATCCTCGGAGAAAAAAGTGTCAGCCGCGCGTCTGGTCGAGATCCTGCTCTCATGGCGTCATCCCGGTTGCGCCGATGACTTCGCGCGCCGGATGCGGTGCTCCTGGGCGCGGCTCATCAAGAAGGTGTACGAAGCGGACCCTCTGATTTGCCCGCGTTGCGGCGGCCCCCTCAAAATCATCAGCCTGATCGACAGCGCCCCCGTCATCGAAAGAATCCTACGCCACCTCAAACTCTGGGAACGGCCGCCGCGCCCTCCACCCCCAGCGACAGAAAGATCTGTACACTATGACGCCGAAGTTGCGGCCTTCGACGACTTCGGCCTGTTGAGAGATCTGAGAGATTGAGGCTTCCAGGAGCCTGCCTTCTTCCTTGGATTGCGACT
>JBGQNR010000099.1:0-21244 GCA_041501225.1 Acidobacteriota bacterium | reverse complement strand
GGAGTTCCTCCAGCATCTTTTGTCTTAGTCGGGTCACAAGCACCTCCTTGTGACCTCCAAATTACTACGTCATCACAGAAATCTATGCTGCAATCGTATACTGGCACCAAGTCCGCCGCGACAGCGGCTTCGTTCAAGTGGGGAAACCGGACAGGTCACCTGCCGTTTCACACCGCCGGCATTCTGACGGGGCGCTCAGCAAGAGCGCAACTAAGCTGCGGCGCGTGGCTTGATATCTCTCTCGATCTTCGCAATCGATTGGCGGCGGATGACCTCGAGGTCGTAGTGAGATTGCATGTTAAGCCAATATTCGCGTGAAAAACCAAAGTATCGTGCCAAACGCAATGAAGTATCGGCAGTGATCCCGCGTCTGCCTCGAATGATCTGACTCAGCCGGTTGGCTGGAACCCGAAGTTCCTTCGCCAGTTGATTAATGCTCATGCCCAGTGGTTCGAGCAGATCCAGTTTCAGAATCGTACCTGGATGGACAGGCGGTCGAAGTTTTGCTGACTTTGCCATGGACTTCTCCTAATGATAATCGGCGATTTCGACCTCGAATGCGTCGCCGTCACGCCAAACAAAGCATATCCGGAATTGATCATTGATCCGGATACTGTGTTGTCCTGCACGGTCTTCCTTCAGCGGTTCCAGGCGATTGCCGGGAAAAAGTGCCAAATCCGATAGCATTTTGGCGACGTGAATTTGCACGAGTTTCCTCTCAATAACCTGAGCCAGCCGATTGAGGCTCTTGGAATATCGGCCTTGAAAAATAAGTTCCGCATCTTTGGATCGGAACGATCGTATCATAGGTCGCATTATATGACGTTGTACGTATTACGTCAAGGCAGATGATAACCCTTTCCCACACCCGAACGCCGGTGATTTGGGGGATTCCCGGCGAAAAGCGGGCTTATCGTGGATAACCAGGTGGCGATTGAAGCAGCCCTCATATGTAGCTTCACAGCTCTCCAAGTATGGGGACCTTCGTGAAGCTACTTCAGAAGTCGGCGACTTTGCCTGAGGGTGTGTTTTTCGTTAATTGGAGGCTGCGTCACCACTGGGCCGGCTCGGCTGACTAATGCAGCCCTCGACATTACCCGGCGCCGCAACACTTCTTGAACTTGCGCCCGCTCCCACAGGGACATGGATCATTCCGGCCTGTCTTCGGTGCGGCGTGGATGGGCTCGACTTCCTTGATACCACCTTCCCCTTCACGGGCGCTCCCGCCCTCAAGCGCAATCTCGGCGAAGTCCTCCCAACCCCGGATCGGACCGGCGGCGCCAGCGCGTGCATCGGCTACCACCTTGTCCATTGGCACCATATTCATATTTTCCACGTCCGCGCGACTCACTCCTAATCCACGACAAACAGCTGGGGACATCTGCCGCCGGAGATGCCCCATCACCTCTTGCGGATGCACGGTCCAACAGACATCCAGAACGACGTCCCAGAGATCGAGATCCGACGCGGGAATCCCGGCCTCGAAGGTTTGCCTGAGGGCTTGGACTACGCTCTCACGCGATGTTCGCCTCCAAGAGAAAAGAAAGGCCGAGGTTCTGAGGATCAAGCCACGGGAAGCGCCCGGCAGCGGCCGCCACGCGGCGAGACTCATGATGGGTGCGAGATCTTGCGGTGCCACGGTGGCAAGGATGCGAGGCAAATCCAGCCATTTCTCGTTGCGCAGGTGGAAACGGGCGAGGTCCGGATCGATCGTCACCCTCAGCAATAGCGGCAAAAGCGCCTGATCCCGGGCGCCGGCGAGGATATATATTGCGGCAACATACCCCATGTAATTGTGCCGCTCGGCGATTACCTCCTGTTTGACATGCGGATCGAGCACCCCTCGGACCATGTCAAGAAGCGCGGGGCGAAAACGATCTTGATTCGCGGCCACCAGACGTCCGTCCGCCTCGGGAAATGGGCGCGGCGGAAACTCGAATCGTCGCAGCATCTGCTGTTCGCGCTGCGTGTACGCCGGCCGGACAATGTCAAGCAGCGGAGGCAGTTGTGGAGGCCTGTCGACGCCCTCCGCGCCACGCGGTGTCATGCGGGGTTGGGAAACCGCCTTGGCGCGTTGGGGCGGTGCGCCCGCCACGCGGAGGCGCGCAGGTTCCGGCGGTGCGGATACTGCAGACGGCATGGGCAACGGCAACAATGTCATCGGTTCCGCCGCCGCGGGAACCACGGCGGGAGCGACGAACCGTTCGGGTTCTGACGGCGCGGCAGGTGGCGCTGGCACTTCCGCCGGGTCTGCCACGGCATCCTCCAAGGGTAATTTATATTGGGCGGGCACGGCTGGCGCAGGCTCCGGTTGATGTTCGGCGGGGGTGGCCGCGGAGACGGTCTTTACATCGCGTTCCTGACGGAACGGAACCTCGGGAGTCGCAGCGCCGGATCGCGGATCCGCCCCCTCCCATTCATCTTCCCAGGCCACGTCTTCACCACGCACTCTGCGGGCAATACTATCGAGGTTACGCGCGACAGGGGTGTCATGAAATAGAGAAAATCGCAAACGGCTTGAGTCTTCGAGCCGCCCCTGTTTTCGGACGTGCCGCATCACGTGGAGGAGATCTTTCAGGCGCTTTTCCGCGCCTTCGTCCATGGTGTCCAGGTGCAGCAGGTCGCACACATTGATCCAGGCGTTCTCGATCTCGATGTCCATCGCCGGATTCGGCACATAGAACCCGTGGCTGACACGCAGGAAGAGCTGGCGGTTGCAGGGATCGTCCCGATGCAGTTCGTTGCGCGCGAGCACACCGCTCAAATAGGGCCGGCGGCGGCGATGCTCCAGGATGACGTTCATGGGGAACGGCTCCAGCGCGGACACAAAGTCGCCCGTCTCGAACGCGGGATAGGAAACCTGCACCTTGCGCCGAACCACGTCTTCAAACAACGCCAACATGGAGTGCAGGAGGAAGAACTCCATGACATGACTGTCGAGTTTCACAAGCCGCCCGCCGGTCCGCACCTTGAGCGCGGACGGCGCAAGCAGGGGGTAGATCTCGCCGATCACAGACCGTGCGTAGTCGTGCCGGCTATACGCCTGGCGCAGCGCAATCTGCAGCGGCACCCGTCCCCAATTGTCCCGGGCCTCGGTGTTGGCTCCCTGCACAACCAGGTCGCGCACCAGGTCCTTGCGCCCCAGGCGCGCAGCCACCATGAGCGGCGTCTGGTTGAGCGGGTTGCGAAAATCAACACCATGGCGTTCGATCTTCTGATTCAGAACCGGATGCGCCCCCTGGCAGTCCTGGCTGTACTTGTTCTCAATCGCGGCCCGCTCGGACTCCGGACGGAGCGCCGGGCTGAACTGCAGCGCTGCCAGTTTCGGGAAGAGGCGAGGCACCGAATACATGACCGCATACTCGAACAGCAGCAGTTTTGCCTGCCGGTTGTAGGCTCGCGGATTGAGCGCTTCAACCTCCAGTCGCGCCAGCCCGGCCGGCGTGATCACGGGCCACGGCACAGGTTGCGTCTCGAGAATGCGCCGCCGAATCGCTTCCGCCTGCTCTTGTTTGCCCTGCATTTCGAGGCGGCGCGCTTCTGCCTGCCATTCCTCGGCCGAGGAATCCTGGGTCTTGAGCTTCACTTCGCGGCCGGGCAGATCGAGCCCCAGCAGACGGAACAGGCGGTGGCCGGTGTCCTGCTCGATGATGTACAGGTTCTGCACGGCCCGGGTCATGGCAACGTAGAGCGCGTTGATGTAAAACTTTAAGGCTTCCAGCGACTTGTCCGTCTTGTCTTTCGCCCTGGCGTACGAGAAGTCCGCTCTCAAATCCGCGGCCTCCACGCCCTCCGTAACCTCCTTGAACGCGGCTGTCGACCCTGAGACGAAGTTGAAGAGAATGATGTTCTCGTATTCGAGGCCCTTGGCTTCCTGGATGGAGAACAGCAGCGGAGTATGGAAGCAGCGGCCGGCCGCTTCCTTGTCCTCCGGGCGCATCACGAGCACGGCGAACCGCGTGGAGCGGGACGTGCGCGCGTCGAACTCCCGCTTCACCGCGTCCGTATCGGCGAGGAATTCCACGCGCCCCTGATTTTCCGAGATCGGCCGGACCAGGTAGTGGCTTTCCCGATCGATCGATCCGAAGCGCGCATTCTTGAGGAGCAACAACCGATTGGCCAGGTGCGTAACTTCCGGCGTGTTGCGGTAGTTGGTATTGAGAATCCGGATGATTTCGCCGCTGGCCTTCAGGCGGTTCTCGTAGAATAGGGTCTTGAGCGCGGCCCACGAGAAAAAATTCGGATGAACGATCTGGTTGGAATCGCCGCAGAGAATGAATTTTTCCGGATGGCGGAGCGTCCTGAGAATCAGGCTGAGCTGAACATTGGTCAGATCCTGCACCTCGTCCACGACGATCGCGTCAAAGGACGGCCGGCAGGCCTCGTGATACTGGAAACAAAGCAGGTTCAGATCCGCGAGCCCCTCTTGCTTGAGGAAGTCGAGGTACTTGAGGAACAGGTCGTACACCAGCGGCCGCTGGTCGCCGGTGAAAATGGAACGGCGCACGCCCAGGGCCAGGTAGTCCGCGCGCGACAGATACGGGGTCGTGACCGGCGAACCGGTCAACACACCGTTGAATTCCTCGAAGAGCTGATGGGCGTCGCGCAGGCCCGAAGCCTGCCGATGCCGGACAAACCAGCGCGCGAACATTCGGAAATCCACCACGCTCCCCGGCGGCACACGGATGGTTTCCACGAACTCTCGAAACGAAAGGAAGCTGAGGTTCTGCGCCTCGTTCTCGTAGCCCGAGGCGTAGTACAAGCCGCGGGCATTCTCCACCAGGTAGGCGGAATGCGTGACGTACAGCACATCGCCGGACATCTGCTTCATCTTCTCGAGCGTCAGCACCGTCTTGCCGCTCCCCGCCGAGCCGATCAGGATCAACGGCAGCCGCTGCACATACGCAGCCTCCTGCCAGTCGTCGAGTGACAGGATCTTATCCAGCACATGGACACGCTGGATTTTCGGATTGATGAAACTCAGCGGCAGGAGATCGCCCGACGGAATCGGTGCAGCGTCCGGAATCGGCACCAATTTATTTTCGTCAACCGCGGTGCCGTTGAGAAAGCGGGATTTTTCGTACGCGTGATTGCGGATCACTTCGAGCAGCACGAGGTGGGATTTCCCGCCGTGCGCGACGAAGCGGAACAACAGGCGATCCTTGTCGTTCAACCGCGCCCTATAAAGCGGCGAACCAACCATCTTGCGGGCGTCCGCGCCGCGGAAGTCGCCTTCCCGGAGAAGCGCGGTGGCGCGCTCCACGTGCGCCTCCAACCCCCGGGCGTCCAGGTCGCTGTATCTCAATATCTCCATCGCGAGGCCATATTACCGTCAGGCAACAGTCAGCGTCAAATCCGGCGGACGGCGAGGGGCGCCGACTGGGGATTTGTTGCCTGGTTGAACATATGCCAAGCGGTTCTTCGATCAAGCCGCCATAAGGAACCAGGCGTGAACAGGCCGGATTTTGAGGCAGGTCTTTGAGAATTTGGTCAAAGCGATCCACCTCACTTTCCACAATAGGCCACGTCCTGAGAACCAAGGATCCACAAACGGGCATCGAACAAGAATCGAACAGACGTCGAACAATTATCGAACAACCTTCGAACAAACATCGAACAAAATGCAGACCGGGCGAATCGCACAGGTCCCTCGCAGATCCTAAGCCGGAGGCTTAGGGATGGAGTCTTCTCTATGACTTGCTTCCGACGAGAATGAATGCCCCTGTATTACTCCACTTTCTGGATCGAAATCGACTTGTACGCGGCCCCGGATCAGGATTGAGACGTTCCGCTCTAACCCGCTCCCGTAATATGCTCACGCGCTGTGCGGTCAGATCTTCAAGCAATGTGCCGAGAACATTGCCGTCAACCAAGACCTCGTACGTTGAAAAAGCGTTCCTGATTTTCTCATTACTACGTTAGGCGTAAAAGAACTGGCTCTATGGCAGCAGGATCGTCTGTTTCACCGACCCGATTTCCACTCCGGCTGGGCGATCATATTCTGCCGTAAACCAATCTTGTCATCGATCATCCCCAAAACGTAGTTTTTTGAACACTCGCCCGTAGGATCCCTCCAATATCAGCCGAGCCGGAAAATCGTAAATAAGGAGATCGATACGCCCTGGATCGTATAACCCGGTATGGGTTAACGAGCTTCTGTACCAAATGAATCAATCTGCGGGGGTTGCATTTCTGATTGAGAGGGCATACATGGCAGTATTAGGGAATGAGAATTGGACACCCCTTCCCTACGCTCGAGCCTCTTCGGGGCTATCATCAGTCAGGGTTGAAATCGGTTAAACTGGTACCCCGGTGGTACCCTGGAGAAGATTTTGGGATTTTCGCTATTGGATTGGTTTTTGTAAGCTATTGAATCTTATGGTGCGCCCGGCAAGACTCGAACTTGCGACCTTTTGATTCGTAGTTCAGCGGCAATGTAGAATCAACAACTTACAAGGGTTCGTATAGGGTAGCATACATTCGCTTAGAGTCAGTATTCATGCGGGTCTCAGAAGGTTTCGTACAAATGTGTACAAACGCATACCGCTGTGGGGGGGTCACCAAGGGGGGTCACCTTTTTTTCTGTGAGTGCGCATAGGAGGAAGCGAATTCCGAACACTTCCACTTAACTTTCACGCGGGACAAACACGGCAGAAACCCTCCGGCAAGGGTTGATGGCTCCCAGCTTCAGCCTGACACAAACGGCAGCCTGTAGCCGATCCCATCCGATCCCCGAGGCGGCAGAGGGCGATTGTATCCCACGGCACAGCCGTGGATTGTTCCCCGGTGATCATTGTCAAGTAGTCTCCTGAGACTCTCATTCCACGCATACGCGTGGTGTGATGAACTGTGCCGTGCTGCATTGTGACGATCTGTAACAGCCCACGCTTGATGCGTGGATTGGCATGTGCAACTGCCTATTTCCTATGCGCCATGCGCCATCGCACGCTCCTGCGTGCCGACCTGCCCCCCACCCCCCCGGAATGGCTGAAGGGCGATTTTGCGCATACCCCGTTGGATATTCGCGCAACAAAATGTCAGGGGGTTTTGTCCGATAACCCCACTACACGCCCGCAGACCGAATGCATTGGTTTTTTCAGTTTCCAAGAACGAGTCCCTCCGAAATACTTCTTGACTCTAAAACTAGTTTATAATATAAACAAATTTGCGTTCAATCAAGCAGCGTGAATGGAGGCGATTCCCATGGAAAAAGAAATCAAAAATGATGCCACTGACGCCCCGGATAGGGTGCGCGAGATGCCCAAGTGGGTGAGGCGCTATGCCCACAACCGAACTCTCCCAGTCCTCGTCAATCTGGGCCTGTTTCTCTTCGCTTTTGTGGCCATCGGCCGCTTGAGCATGCTTGCAGCCCGCGAAGGGCAGGCCGGACACAAGGTTGCGGGTGTCGCGTTCGTTGTGGTGTCGCTGGCGGCTTGCGCCTTGTGGGTCTGGTTAGTGACGACTCACCGCTCGACGCGATTGAGCGGCGCGCTGTCCAGCCGTCTCTACGGTGCCGAAGGCACAGCCGTGGCGGGCGCCAAGCCGCGCGGGCGCTCCCGTGCGGACATGGTGGTCCCTATTGCCTTCGGGCTCTGCGTGACCCTGCAAATCCTGGCCGGCTTTGCCTTTGAGACCACGATTCGGCACATGGTCCCGATCATGGCGGCCTATTCGATTCCGTTCCTGCTCTACATATGGGCAAGGCAAGGCGGCAGGGCAGCCCCGTTCATGCTGCTGTGGCCCGGGCTGCTGGTGATCCACGCGGCGCTGGCCCTTGCCGGTGTGCATCCGTTCAGCGATGAGCCGAACGAGGTGAACATCCTCGTGCCTACAGTCGGGTACGGCGCAATTGCCGCCCTGGTATCGCATGTCTACAGCCGAGTTGCCCTGCGCAGGCTCCGCAGCCTGGCGCGCGGCCCGGACGACAAGACAGGGGACGGATGGCATGCTTGAGCCTGACCCAAACATCCATCAGCCTACCCGACTGCGGATCATGATGCTCCTGTCCGGTGTTGAGGAGGCCGACTTCAAGTTCCTGCTTTCTACACTCGGTCTGACGAATGGCAATCTGTCGGTACAAGCAAGCAAGCTGGAGGAAGCCGGCTACCTTGCCATCTCCAAGAGCTTCGAAGGCAAGATTCCGCGCACGCGCTATCGGCTGACAGACCTTGGCCGCGAGCGTCTTGCAGCATACTGGCAACAGATGGACGAGATCCGCGCCACCGGCCCGGCAGGAGGCTGACCTTCGTGACTGCGGCGCCGGTGCCGGCACGATAGTCCAAATAAGCTGCCGTTTTTGCGACAGCTCATTCGGCATTCGTCCCGCCAAGCTTCTGACATGGGGCGTCATGTCAATTTTGCCAAGTCCGCTTCCCTCTTTCCATGCCGCCTGCGCCGAGTTTTTCAGTGATCTGATGTTGCGAAATGGTCTGACCGATCATGGAGGATCCCCCGACTGGCACCTCGTGCGATGCGATCAGAACGACGCGAATTTGCTGCGATTATAGTCGAATCGGTTGAGCCCTGGGTAGCTGAATTCGTAGCATTTGCGCGAGTGAGGCGGCCATCGGAAACCGGCGCGTTGTCCAGATACCGCGATGTGCGAAGTTGACTGATGGCCAGTCACACGGACGTATTACGCGCAAACCGTAGAAGTGACCGGCAAGCTGGATCGAGTGCTCCAACGGCAGCCACTTTTCCGGGATACCGACTTCCCAACCAAGTGACCGGAAGCAATTGCGATGTATCTTCCCGGACTGGCCGTCGGCGCTGATGTCGCAATGCTGAATGGGCGCAGCGGCCGGGACCCGATTGACGGACTCGAGAAACCCCTGCCCCGTCGTCACTTCGCTGCCGCCGCGTATCTGCATCGTGACGCGCACGCGGCGGACCGGCAGCATCTGGTCATACGGTGGGCTTGACGCATTGAAGGGAGAGAAGCGGCTGTCGGAGTTGTCGAGGCTGATCCGGCAGCTTCCGGCCTTGCTGCGCCCGTTGAGCTGCGAGGCGTAGTCGCGGCCATACTCCCAGGAAGCCTCGAAGACGAACGCGGATATATCTTCCCCGGGAAGAGCGAAGGAGTTGTTTCCGTCCCAGTCGACGTAGTAGTGGTATGTAGCGGTTATCAATGATTATGAACGGAAACGGTACGTTTTCTCGGCGCGACAGACCCTATCTAAAGCGTTCAATGGCATGCGCTTCTAGGCAGCACTTGCAGACTTGGAATTGGATTTAATGCCCTCGGCCAGGTAACACGCCCACCCCAGGCGCCTTATTTGCCGGACCTCGAATTCGAGTTCTGCCAATAGGCGGCCTGTAGCCTTCATCGAGTAGAAGCGGTAGTCTCCATCATGAGGGACAACACGAAAAACTGCGTTGAGTATCTGGCGCACCGGCGGAAAAAAGCACGGATCGAAAACGAGTACTCGACCTCCAGGCCGCAGGACACGATGGATTTCGGAGAGAGCGTCCTTCGGCCTGAAAAAGTGATGGAGGACTCCAATCAGAGTGATGATATCGAAACACCTGTCGTCCCAAGGCAGGCAGTCCTCAGCATCCGCCACGCGCAAATCCGCCATGATTCCCGTTTTCGAAAGCTTCTCTGCTGCGACTTCAAGAATTCGAGGTGCGAGATCGATTCCGAAGAGTTGTGTCGCTCCGGCCTCGGCGAGCCGTTCGAGAAAGCGCCCGGTGGCACACCCAACGTCCAGAATCCGGAGGGAACTGATGCTCGTTCCCACTTGTGCAATAATGAATCGATCCACAAGCGGAGCAGACTTCGTCCAAATGCTCGTGTCATAAAGTGACGGCATTTTGAAATTGTAGCTGCGATAGCTGCTCGCCTTATATCGATCCGGCTTTCGAAAATCAGGTAAGTCGTCCATGGCTTGTTTGGCTTGCTTTCAGCAGCACGGCGACAGGCACCAGCATTGATAGAATCAGACGTTGGTTCTCAGCTCATCACTCTGATTTCATAATGCTGCGATCGGGCATCAAAATGGGAGAGTACCGCCCTTGCTTTCTCTGGAACAACAGCTGCTTCGTAATCCTCACCCGCAAATTGGCGGACAGCATCCAAGGAATCAAACAACATGATCGTAACAAATTCGACTTCGTTTCCGACGTTTCGCCGAAGCAATTGAATGCTCTTAAAGCCGCGAATTTGCCGGTTTTGAATGCCGACGAAGATTTCTTCTTTGAGTAACATTTCGTATTTATCTGCGTTACCCGGGCTTGTCCAGCCATGCCAGATACGACTGATCATCTTCGTCTTCTCCTCATTTCATTGAATCTTCTTGTTGGCTGCTCAACTTTGAATTGGGCTGGTCCATGCAAACGGATACACGGCCTGTCTATTACCTGCCGGTCACTTTTTCACTACGCTTGCCTTCGGCGGCGGTACATTCTCCTGATCGTAGGGCATGACTATGATTGTCCAGGAAACCGGCCTGCTCTCCGGCGGGAAGCACATCTCGGAATCACAGATCTGATAATGCAAAACACCTTTGATTTCGACCTTGTGCGAGTGCTTCTCCTTGGTCACCTGCTCGAAGTCCTGCCATTTGATTGCCGCTTCCGTCGTAAGCTGGAACTTGCCCTCAAATACCGGCAGGTTCTCGCCGATCTTCGGAAGACTGAGGATGCGTGACTTTGGATAATTTACCGGAGGCATGGACCAGTAATGTTCCGTTCCCGGCACATCCAGCGTGAGCGGTTTATAGCCGCCGGCCACTCCGGGCGCATATGTGTGGAATCCTGGCGGAAGTTCCATCCCCACGCGCAGGACCAGTCGATTGCGCCAGCGAGCTTCTTCGTCCGATTGTGAGAGCTCGATCTTAACATGCTCGGCGTTCATCACTCTTGCGGCGCGACCGGGCGTGGTCGGAAACAAATTGCTCAATAATCCTAGCGGTGTCGACCGGGCGCCAACCTCATCCTCATCTTCGAAGAAGAGCTCGTTGGTTATCACTCCATTGCTTCCAGTAACGTAATACCCAGGGTAAGCAATGCCCTGGTTGCCTGGCATGAGGACGCGGAAACTCTTGATGATTTCGCTTGAAGGATCGGACAGCAAAGGAATCTTGATGCCGCGCGTATCCGAGAATTTAGCCAGAATCTCCTTTGAATCATACGAAATGGCGGCAACATTGAGACCCTGGGCTTCGAAATCGGCTTTCGCTGCGCTCAGCTCGACGAGCTGGCCTTTGCAGCTCCCTCACCAATCGGCTGATTTATAGAAAAAGAGAACGAGTCCCTTGGGGCCGACCAAATCGCCGAATCGGTGCTCCTTGCCATACTGATCGACTGCATGAAAATCCGGAATCCGTTCACCGACCTTCAAGGGGACAGGCCGGACCTGCGTCTGCGCGGCCAAAGCGAAGACCAGATTGAATGGAGCCATCCATAGGAACCAGGCACGTCTCATAGGAGCGCTCCTCAAGAAACCGATGAATTGCATCCGTTTTTCAGAAAAGTGAAAGCATTGTAAGGCCAAGCGCGCGCAGCAGTCAACGTTTCCTCCCTCGCGGCATTTGGAAGCACGCCTGCAGCAGCATGTTGTCGTAACAGCACTGTTGAGATGTCAGGAATCTTTCGGATAGCGGCCGATCTGGAAATCATTCACTTGCATGATTAGCGCGCAAACCGTAGAAGTGACTTGCAGGGTGGATCGAGTGCTCCATGGCCAGCAACTTCTCCGGGATACCGACTATACGTCAAAGTGACCGAGAGCGATGGGGTGTAACTTCCCACATCGGGACTTCGGAACAGTGGATGTCACATTGGATGATCTAAAACGGCAACTACTTCTTTGTCCGGCGCCGCAGTTCGTCAGTGAGATTCGTTATTACCTTCAGTGTGGTCGACGGATTCAGGAAATCCTTTGTCTGGAGCATCAGGAACTTTTGGCCGTCGGAGGTCACATCATGGCCAAAACCGGGCCTGTCGGCGAACGCTCCCTTGAAGAGCATCCTGGGCGATCCCACCCGGCAATCGGCCACGGACAGCACATCGACGGCGAACATCGCCGGCCCCCATTGGTAGACAATCTCCCGGCCATTCGGGCTCCAGGTGGGATCCATGCCGCCATTTTTCGTGACCTGGCATCGGGGACCTGGCCCTGGATAGGGCGTCACCCATATTTCCGTCTGACCGGATTCCTGGGATGTGTAGGCGACAAAATGACCATCAGGAGAGAACTGCCCAAAGGCCTCCATGAAAGGCGTTCCCGGAAAGAGTTCCGGTTTCGATGTCTTTGCCGTGGAACCGTCCGGCTCCTTTATGCGCATAAAGTAAAGGTCGTCGCTGCTGTCTAAGGATGGGCCGAAGGCAGCCAGAATAGATCCCTCTGGAGAAAAGGACATTGGGTAAAGCCAGAGGGGGCCGCCGGGACTGTACGTCCAGAGCACAGCCTTTTCGGCGCTGCGGTCGGCGGCAACCGATACGAGTTGCCGCCGCTCTTCAGATTGTTCCCAGTAGATGACATGGCGGCCATCCTGGGTCCAGCGTGGATAGAGATGCGTGACAGGACGCCCGGACGCAGAACGAGGGGTGAGACGCAATCGGTCTCCGCTGTTGAGGTCGAAAATCCAAATGTCCACTCCTCCCTTCTCCGTCTCGCTTCGGAGCTGGACGGCCAGCCGGGACCCGTCTGGAGAGAGGCTGAAAGGACCATACGGAGCCTCAGGCAGCCCAATCGGCGTCGTGTGACCCTGCCGATCAACCCAGACAAAGGATGCAATCTGTTGATCCCGCCCGGAGACATATACGATCGTCCCGTCCTGAGATGCGGCGAACTGGGCCGTGCCATAGGGTGCGGTGCGGAGGTCATCCGCGAGTATCACGGGCTCTCCGGAAATCTCGCATCGAGAACGATCGAACGGAACTGCCATCAGCTTGCCCGTCTCCGCATACACCAGATGCCCTGTGGGTAGGTAGCGAGCGGCAAAACCGTCGGTAACCTTCTTGCGAAGTTGACCGTCCTCAATCCAGGCAATCCCCCCTTTATGGAAAGCAAGGAGTCCACTACCGACGCCGAGGAACTCGGGCATCATTGCCTGTGCTTTGAAAATGGTCTCGACCGGCCCTCCCTTATCAGGTACCCTGAACAATCCTTCCTGATCGCTCCTGTTGAAGTAAATGAAGTCGTCTGCTCCCCAGCTCCCGCCGCAGGGATTACTGACTTCCGCCAGCGATGCAGGCTGGCCAACCGCGAGCGGAAGCACTTTCAGTCTGGCTTTGTCAAAGAACGCGAGGGAAGCCCCATCCGGCGAGAAGAAAGGAGAATGACCGCCGGCTGTGCCCGGGAGCGCCTTGAATGACCCTGTCGTCATGTCGCAGATCCAGATCTCCGTCTGATCCCCGAGTTGTGCGACGTAGGCCAGATGGGCTCCATCTGGAGAAAGGGCGAGCGCGGGCTTATCTGGTCCAAGCGGCGTTATAGCCGAAGACGAGACCAGCGGAGCTTCCGCAGTCAGCATCATAGTGAATCGCTTGGAAAGTCCCGGCTCGGGCACGGATCGCGATAGCCTCACCACGATAGCAGCAGCGATCAGCACCAGCGAGACAAGGATCCAGGAACTTACAGCCGCCCACTTCCACGCTTTCGGTCGAGGCGTCAGAGCCGTTCGGACGTCCATTTCCTGCAGTTCGATCCTGACGTCAGCAATATCGTGCAGCCTGTTTTTTGTTTCCTTCCTCAAACACCTGTGCAACAGTTCAACGAGCCTCGGGTGTAACTCCCGGGAAAGCACGGACCAATCAGGCTCTCCTTTGAGGATTGCTGCCAACGTCTCGGTAACTGTTTCGCCGTGAAATGCTTTGTTCCCGGTCAGACACTCATAAAAAACGCATCCGAAAGCCCAGATGTCGGAACGCTTGTCGACGGACTTGCCTTTTGCTTGCTCGGGGCTCATGTAGGCAGCTGTCCCCAAAATCACACCCGGACGGGTCATCTGATCCGTGAGTGTCGGAGAATGACTCGCGTCTGCCGCCGCCATTTCTCCCTGGAATGCTTTGGCCAGCCCGAAGTCCAGAACCTTAACCTTGCCTTCAGGCGTGATCTTGACGTTGGCAGGCTTCAGATCGCGGTGAATGATCCCTTTCTCATGTGCAGCTTCCAGCCCCTCAGCAATCTGACGGCAGACTTCCAGTGTTTCATCAATCGGCAGCGGCCCTCTGGCGACGCGCTGCGCCAGCGTTTCGCCCTCAACCAGTTCCAGCACCAGGAAGCGCTTGCCCGCTGCCTGTTCAAGCCCGTAGATCGCCGCAATGTTCGGATGATTCAGCGACGCCAGCAGCTTTGCTTCGCGCTCAAACCGGGCCAGCCGTTCAGGATCGCCGCTGAAGATGTCGGGCAGGCCCTTGATGGCCACCTGCCGGTCGAGGTTGGTGTCCTCGGCACGGTAGACTTCGCCCATACCTCCTGCACCAAGCTTTTCTGTGATCCGGTAGTGCGAAATGGTCTGGCCGATCTCGGGCATCGGAGCCTCCGCGAAGGCGATATGCCCACTGCAATGACATCAACTGGAATTGCCGTCATTATAAGTCCGGTGACGCAAACCAAGGAAGATTAATCCTCAGCGCTTGTCAGTATCGCAGATAGCTATAAATCGTTACGTTGGCAAGAAATGAACTTGTGAAATTGACTGAAGACCAGTCACATGCCTGGTTAACGCGCAAACTGGAAACATGGCATCTCACTCCATCCCGAAGTCGAGTTTGAGTTGGCAACATTGTCCAGAAGTCCCGTTCGGGTCAATAACCCCTCGCACATCTCATCCTGCCCGAATAGGCCGTTTGCGGCGCGGCGGAGTCGTTGATGTGCGCTATTCACCTGAGCACCGTTTCTGGACAGCTATGCCAGTTTCCGTCTATCTCAAAGCCGTTGGTGCCTTGACTGCAGATCCCCGCTGTGTTACGCAATAGTCGTGCCTAAAAGTGCGTTTCAACCCGTGCGTGTTCTCCTCTTAATTTGTGTTGTGGTGGTGCCGGTCATCGTTCATGCGCAACGCGAGCGGCAGATACAGCCCCCAGAAGAAAGTGCCTATGGATCGAAGTTCTTCGATCAGCTGCACAGCATTTTCGGCATATTTCGCGATGCAGATCTTCAGCGCGCGTTTCAAATGGCTCAACCAATTCAATGCTCCGAGCTCGTAGTCAGTAAGGGAGAGTGGAGAACGGTCGCGTTCTACAATGAAGACCGCAGTCTGGGCGAGTGGTGCCGTAATAGCCTTGAAGAGGTGAAAGCAGATCTGGCCGTGTACATCTTCAAGGGTTCCTGCAGTGGTGATCAAGGAGCAATCCAGATGACGACCGAGTTTCCTGTAGGCGCAAGCATCGACGCCTACAATGAAGGAAAAATCGGCTTGGATCAGGTTGATATCAATGTCAACGCGCCCGTGAGCGCCGTCTTTGATCCGAGAACTCAGGGATACAGTTTCGAACTTCCTTATCTGTTCCTGGTAGGCCGACGGAGTTCTGGAAATGTCTATAGCCTCCAAGCACCGCATCTTGAGGACAGTTATGCCACGGATGTGACGAGCCGTTGGGAATGCAAGGCCGTGAAATCGAACGATGTGACCTACCGGTTCTTGATTTGCCGGACGGCGACGGTAGCTCGCAATATAGCCATGAGAAACCAGAACCGGGATCTGAGTTTCGGTGCGTCCGCATATTTTATTCTGTCGGACGGCATGGAAGCACAGACGAGTGTGAACTTGACGTTCGGCAATGCGGGCCGTCCGGTCGACAACTCGAGTGCCACAGCATCGCCTGTCCCCTCCCCTACGCGTCCTTACCTGACACGTGAGAAAACGGTGAAGCCCGTCGGGGGCTGGCAAATGCCGGATGTCCGCTCAAAGGTAGTCGATGTGGGGAAAAACGAGTTCAGGCTCCGCTTCAGTTCTCAAACGTGGACCGGCAAGATTAGTTCCCCCGAGGTCCTGTCCGATCAGAAACTGTCGAGCCCCCTATCGGCCAAACTGCAGGAAGGCGCGGACTATTGCGCCTGGCGTCCAGGTGCTGCGAATCTGGTGGACCGCTTTCTGGCAAACGAGCCTGACGCGGGTGTTTCGTACTCCGTGGAGGCGTTCGACAAAAACAGCCAGTCGGCTGCGTCGATCGTTTTTGACATGAAGACCCATGCCGGCATCCGTCTCGGAACGCTGCAGTGCTTCTTCCCACGTGCCGAATCCGCGGCGAATATCGATTTCGATCGCTGGGTCTCCGTCGTTGGCGGTCATCTCACGCTGGAGATCCGACGGTAGCTACCGCATACCTCTCTTAAGGCCGGGCAGGGCATAAAGATTGGCCGCGAAATTTCGGGTAAGCGGCGTGGCCGGGTTTGTGTTTACGATTCCTAGCAGCGAAACTGATAACTGCGAAGTTCAGCAAATACAAAGATGCCGAGAAAAGGATCACCCGCGAACTCTCCTGTGATGATGCACCATCGATACCCTGGCATGTTCCGGTCATTTATTCCAACTCAAGAGGTTGTGCATGAAATCGAAATGGAGGATTTTGATATTCAGCGGAACGACAGCCATGACTCCATCGAGCGGCTGATCAGTCGCATTCAAAACCACCCCACCCAGGCTGTGCCACCTTGAGGTTCCCAGCTCGAAAACGGGCAGAAGCACCTCTCTGCTCTGAGAATTTCCGCCGAGGCTGGAAGAGTTCACGCGCTGAAACGCTAATGTTGACTCCGGAGCGCCCAATTGTGACCCTTTGAACAAGATCATCATGCTGGCGCCCGTATCTACCGAAAGCCGGTAGATACGGCCTTGAATCTTCGCCGAAACCACGATCTGAGAGTATTCCACCTCCAGTGGGACTGTGTGTTTCAACTGCTGCTGTATGCCAAACCGCAACTTCCTGCTTTCAAAGTCGATGGTGAAGTTCTTGCATTTGATGATCTCCTGCGTTGCGCAGCTTGCCAGATCGACTTTGCGCAGCAGCAGGTCGAGTCCGATGATGCCATCGACTCCCAGGTGGCTGAGGTCCGACTCGAGGCAATGCAGGGTCACGAAAACCGGTCCAATTCGCAGATCAGGGAGGTAGAATCGCTTCGCTTTCGTGACCTGCCCGAATGCCATGATGAGGAATTCACCGGGCTCCTGCTGTAATCCAAGTGCCTTGACGACACTCTTGTCCAGCACGCTGCAGGTAGCCCCTGTGTCGATTGTAAATTTCAATCCGCTTTTCTTTCCTGCTGATGCTTCGACAACGATGCTATGCCCTTTTAGCTTAAAGGGGATTTCCCAATTGTTTTGATCCGCAAATGCGGCGGTTGTGTTGAGGAGAAGAGTCGGAACCAGCAATGCTTTTCGCAAGATCGATGGGTTGGTCATGGGGCCTCCTTTTTGGCGGCTTTGCCTTTCCGCCCTCAGCCCCTATTGCGAAAACCCTCCCGACAAACCCGCATGTCCCGCCTCTTTTTTTTGGGGGGGCGCGTGCATGTGCGAAAGTCTCCGAGCCCAAGATAGGAATGTGGATGAAAAGATCTCGCTTGATCGCGGCTGGATGAAACCGGTGTATAATTGCGCAAAATCAGGATAAGCATCTCACCAGGTAGGGGTTCTGTGATGGGACAGCCGCCCCGGGAAGTTACTCAACTGCTTCAAGCTTGGCGCCACGGCGATGCGGCGGCGATCGATCGGCTTGTCCCTCTCGTCTATGACGAATTGCACCGTTTGGCTCACTGTTATATGGCGCGCGAACGGGCCGATAACACGCTGCAGACGACGGCCCTGGTTCATGAAGCCTACCTTCGGCTCATGGATGCGCATGAGGTCGATTGGAAAAACCGCGTTCACTTCTTCGCTATCTCTGCAAGCCTGATGCGGCGCATCCTGGTCGAGTTCGCCCGCTCGCGGTACTCCTTGAAGCGCGGCGGCAATGTGCGCAAAGTGGCGCTCGACGAGGCTGCGGCTATTTCGCCGCCACCGGATGAGGATCTGCTCAGGCTTGATGAGGCACTGACCGCACTGACCGCCGTGGATCCCCGGCAGGCGAAGGTGGTGGAACTGCGGTTCTTTGGTGGATTGACCGAAAAAGAAACGGCGGAGGCATTGCAAGTGTCCTCCGACACGGTGCTGCGCGATTGGAAGAAGGCAAAGCTATGGCTATGGAGAGAAATGACTGATGGCAAAAGGAATGACTCCTGAACGCTGGCGGGAAATCGAGCGCCTGTACCAACTGGGTCAAAAACGGGAACCGGGCGAAAGAGAGGCATTTCTCAGGGATGCGTGTGCGGGCGATGAAGCTCTTCGAAAGGAAGTTGCCGCGCTTCTTGCGGACCAGTCTCGAATCGATCGCTTCATCGAATCTCCTGCCATGAATGTGGCGGCCAAAGTGCTCGCTCAAGATCAGGCGAAGGCGCGGGCGACGCTCGAGGCTGGACAAACGATCGCGCACTACCACGTCGTCGAGGAAATTGGTCATGGCGGCATGGGTGTCGTTTACCGCGCGGAAGACACAAAGCTGAAACGCACGGTCGCGCTCAAGTGCCTGCCGCCTGCCTTCGCTGCCGATCCCGAGAGGCTGGCCCGCTTCGAACGCGAGGCCAGGATGCTTGCCTCGTTGAATCATCCCAATATTGCCGCAATCCATGGCCTGGAGGAAGCTGGAGGCAAACGTTTCCTCGTTCTGGAACTGGTGGAAGGCGAGACACTGGCGCAGCGGATTGCGAAGGGACCTCTGCCGGTTGAAGAAGCTCTGGAGATCTGCCGCCAGATCGCGGAAGGTGTGGCAGCAGCTCACGAGAAAGGGATCGTTCACCGGGACCTGAAGCCCGCAAATGTCAATATCACACCGGAGGAAAAGGTCAAGGTCCTGGACTATGGGCTGGCCAAGGCACTGGCGAGTGAGACCCACCCGGTCGATCCTGCGCATTCGCCGACAATCACCGACGCAGAGACCCACCCCGGCGTGATTCTGGGCACGGCTGCTTACATGAGTCCGGAGCAGGCCAAGGGAAAGGCGGTAGACAGGCGAGCGGACATCTGGGCATTCGGCTGCATCCTGTTTGAGTGTCTGACTGGGCGGCGCGCCTTTCCCGGCGAGACGGTGTCGGACACAATCGTGTCGATCCTCAGCCGCGAGCCCGACTGGGAATCCCTACCGTTGATGACACCCCAGCCCGTTCGGAAATTGCTCGAACGATGCTTGAACAAGAATCCGCAACACCGAATGCACGATATTTTGGATGCGCGAATTGAAATCGAAGACGCCCTGAAGCAACCGGCGGAGCCTGTAGAGATGGGATCACCACCGCGGCGATCGTCGGCAGGGCTGATTCTCGCCGCTGGACTGTTGCTCGGAGCCGCGGTGGGAGTACTGCTGTGGCGCGCCTTTGCGCCACGCCCTGATAATCCGCATGTTGCGCGGATGACGATCCCCATTTCTGCAACAGGCCTGACGTTGACCGAGGGGGGGATGGCAATTGCCCCCGATGGGCAGACGCTCGTATTTGCGGCGCGCGGTGCCGATGAGCCGAGATTGTACGTTCGCCGGGTTAATGAATGGGAACCTCGTCCCCTTAAAGGGACGGAACGCGCTGTATGTCCCTTCTTTTCGTTCGACGGGGAATGGATTGCCTACTATGTAATGGGCAAGGGAATGGAAAAGGTTCCCGTACGTGGTGGACCCCCACTACCGATCTATAAGAGCACAGCTAATGAGGCACCGGGGCAAGTGCACGGCGGGAAGTGGGGACAAGACGGGCGAATCGTTTTCGCCAGATGGCCGAATGCCGGCATCTGGAGCGTGCCCGCCGACGGTGGAGATCCGATACCCCTGACGCAAATCTCCGAAGACACAAACGTTTTTTATTCGTGGCCAGGCATGCTCCCCGGCGGCGCGGTCCTGTTCACGATTGAGCGCGAGGGAAACGTGAGCATCGCCGCTGTCTTGCCTCGGACAGGAGAAGTGCGGCCGATCATCGACTCCGGATCCCGTGCTCATTACCTGCCCACGACCGGACACTTGATTTACGTATCAGGAGGGCACCTGCTCGCCGTCGCTTTCGATCCGGAGCGGCTGGAAAGAAAGGGGGCTCCCATGGTCGTAGTCGAAGGCATCCAACAAGAGTCACCCTATTCTGCCGGATACGATGTTTCGGTCGGCGGGACGCTTGCCTATGTGCCGGCTTCGACTGATCTCGCTAAGCTGGTCTGGAAGGACCGAAATGGAAACACGGCACCGCTGACCCTTAAGCCACGGTCGTATGCCATAACCCGTCCGGCGCTTTCTCCCGATGGCCGGCGCCTGGTAGTTCAAGTCCAGGAAGGTTCCAAATGCAATCTCTGGTCCGGAAGTGTCGATGGCGAGCCGCTGACGCAATTGACATTCGGGAACGACGACGGTGGGCCAGTCTTTACTCTGGACGGCAGCCGCGTCTGCTTCAGGTCTGGCCAAGGCGGGCGGTACAACATTTTCTCGACTCCGGCGGATGGGATGGGCAAACCAGAACGGCTGATCGACAACCCACGGCCTCAGGCCCCGACGTCATGGTCGCGGCTGGGCAATATCCTCTTGATTAACCGGTTGAACGAGTCAACTGGCATGGACGTATGGGAGTGGTCAGCGGATCGGCCGGCGCGTTCGTGGCTGAGCACACCAAAATGGGAGGGAAACGCAGTATTTTCGCCCGATGGAAGACACATTGCCTATCAGTCCAACTTCTCGGGTGGCCTGGAGGTGTACTTGCAGGCGTATCCGGGTACCGGGCCCAGAAGACAGGTTTCTATTGACGGCGGCCTGGCGCCAGCATGGAATCCCAAGGGAGGCGAGTTATTCTACCAGGGACCTACGGCGGTCATGGCCAGGCGTGTGGAGAACGGAATCCCTGCCGGTCCTCCCACAAAGTTGTTCGATCACTCGAGGGCCGAATTCTTTGTTGCGGATTGGAATGTAAGTCCCGATGGCCGATTTCTGGTCGTCGAACAGATACAGAGCGCCAGTTCCCCGTCGCAAATCAAAGTTATCTCAAACTGGTTCGAGGAACTGAAGGCCCTCGTCCCGACCAGAAGGAAGTAGGCGCAAATGACCGCGATCCTGATGTCTTGCAGGAGATCTCAGCCGAATGGCGGTCTTGCAGGCTTACTGGCGAACTTCGAGCGCGACTCCCCCGAAGTCCTAGAGTTGTATCGGGAGCGCACCAACAGCACAAAATTGCATACAAGACCAAGCTGTGCGGTGCGCTCCCGATACAACGACTTGAAGGGGGGCGCTGATGTTTGCGGAG
>JBGQNR010000098.1:0-21410 GCA_041501225.1 Acidobacteriota bacterium | reverse complement strand
CCGCGTTGCTCGTCGTCAACGATGTGCACCGACATCGCCTCCTCCTCGCGCCCTGAGCTCGCCCTGCAAGCCCCATGCGCGCGACCCCTCCTAATTCTCGGACAGGCTCCTAGCGGGAGTCGAAACTGCCGCCGATGTCAAGGACCGCCACTATCGCTTCCTCGATTTTTTCCATGAGGGCCGGCGCCACTCGGGCAAGAGGACCCCGGACGATACGGGCATTATCAATCGCGCGAACCTGATCTACAAGCAGATCGGAATCGTGTCGCAGCTTCTCTGCGGCCGGTACACGTATGCGCAACGGGGCCGCATCCTCGATGAGATTGGTCGTAAGTGGCATGATGACAGTCGAGGGATGGTCCGCGTCCAGCAGGGGCTGCGATTGAACGATGAGCACCGGCCTTGTCTTCCCGGGCTCGGTCCCGCGCCGCGGATTCAGGTTGGCCAGCCAAATCTCTCCCCGCCTACGCATCGGGATCCCGTTCAATTGCGGAAAACTCCTTATTGACGCGCATGCTTTCGCTGCGGACCCTCCTGGATACCTCAGCTAGCCGGCGCGCGCGCGCCCGAGTCTGCATTTCCCGATTCATCCTTTCGACCGCAAGACGGATATATGCCGCACGGGAGAGGCACAATGATTCGGCACAACGCCGGCTTGCCTCATCGAGATCCTCAGGAAGCTTGAGTGATATAGCTTTCATGATATCTCCACTAGATATTCATCCAATATACTCCTGTAGTGTATGCTCTTGAGAGTCCCAAGGCAAAGGATTTCGCCCCAGCCGGGCGGTGTCGCGCGACGGGATCGGGAATGCCCAGTGGCGGTGCAGTACGGGCGAGAGAATCTCGCCCGTACCGAAATTGGGAATCGTGAGACACGTCGCTCAATTCTCAGCGCATTCCATCCGAGTTTCGAGGTTGAGTAGCCCGATTTTGAAGGACATCCGTGCGGGCGAAATCTGTGCCTTTGAACAGCAGAGGCTCTCCTGAAGAACGGGACAAGGCATAGGAGCAGCAGTCACCCATGTTTAACGCGGCAGGATGGCGACTCTTGCCAAAACGCAGCCAGGCATCGCGCGCGACCTCCGCCTGCTCGGCATTGAAAGAGACAATCTCGATCCTGGCCCGATGCAGCAGGAGATCCAGTTCCCGTCCTCCAGGCGGACCCTTGCGCACTTCGATGACGATGGCCGTTTCCAACAGGGAAACCGTTGACATGAGTCGCACTGCATCGTCGCTAATCGCGGCTGCCATCAACTCCGCTTCGGATTCCTGCAAAAGTATTGCCAGCACGGCGGAACTGTCTATAACCATAGATCACTCCGCAACACCGATTTCGCCGTATCCGAGAATCTCATCCGCGGATCGGGAATCGATATCCGGAAGCGCAGCGCACCGCTTGCCGATGCTCATTAAGTCATCCTTCAATGGTCGTGGAGATCTGCGCCCTTCTTCCCGAACCAACCGCTCGCGCAGAGCCATGATTACCGCATCAGTAATCGATTCACCCGTTCTTTCGGCCAAGGTGTGCGCCAGGCGATCGGCTTCGGGATTCTTGATATTAAGCGCCATGCCATTCCTCCTTCCAGCATATTTTCTACCTTCTTCCATAATTAAGCAAGGAGAAATCACCCGGCATAAACTTGGGCATCAATGCCAAGCGCACGATCTGCCGTAGGGCGCCTCCTGTCATTTCAAAGATCGGCAAGGAGCCGTTCGCCGTTCGGAAACCGCCGTTGACCGTTTTTTTGTTAGGGCGATTGAGCGATTTGCGGATAATGCTCTCGCATAACAATTACGACTGAATGGAGTGCGAATCGACAGCAACCTGAACGGAGCATGATGATCTACTACCTGTCAGCCGCCGCGTTCTTGATTACCGCGGCCGGATTTGTCAGCCTGGGCATCTCCATATAGTGGAGAGCGGCGCACAACACAGAAGTGAATGTCCTGGTCTTGATGCTGGCAATTTTCTCCCTTCAGTCCATGCTTCTGTCCCTGGATGCGCTGCTATTTGGCATTCTGGGTATCATGTCGGCCCAATCCCACACGCTCCTTTCGGCTGTCGAGAACAGCCTCTACCTTTTCGCCATTGGCGCCGTATTTCATTTTGTTCTCCTGACGTATACGAGAGCCCTCGACGCAAGCGGCCTGCTGGCCGATCCCTTTTCCCAACTTCAGAATTACAAGGGCCAATACTGGTTCTGGGTCTGGTTCATCTATTCCTTGCCATTAGCGAGCGTCGGCAATTACGCATACCTTGTTTTCAGGACCTGGCAGGCGCATCCATCGGAAAGTCTGGTGTATCCGCCCATGCCGTCGATGGGCTCTCTTTACAGCTTCAATCTGTGCTGGTTCTTTCTGTTTGCAATCCGCGCCGTGGCGCTCCTAGCGATGAAGCAGTTTGTCGAACCCGGGCAACTCCTGGTAGATGTAAAAAATCGGCTTCGCGCCACAGTGGATGCCGAAAGTGTCGATTTCATGCCGGCAGCGCCGGCATCCGGAAACGCCTCCAAGGAATTCGTATCTGCCTGCCAAACCATCCAGCACCAGTTGGTGACCGCGGAGATCCCGGTGTTCACAGCCGACAGAGCTTACGGGGTCCTCCAATTCGGGAAACGTACCGGCAGGTTCCGGTATCAGAGTGAGAACCTGGCCTTTATGACAACCGCCGCCAGGCGCCTGGCTGAGATGCTCCGCAACTTCGAATTGCGATCCGAAAGGGCCGCGCAACAACAACGGGAACAGCACCTGCGCACCCTCGCCGAGCAGGCCGAGCTTCGAGCCTTGCGGGCTCAGATCAACCCTCATTTTTTGTTTAACGCGCTGAACAGTCTTGCGGAATTAACCCAGGAGGACCCGAAGTCGGCGGAAAACGTAGGGCGGTCGTCGCCCACGGCCGAGCCTCCGTAATTGTGTACATCCTGGCGCGGCCCTAAACGTGGTTTAGGAGGGCAAGTTCCCTGGGATGAGGATTCAGTTAGACCTGCCCCGCAAGATAGCTGACGTCGAACCGGCGGACGTAGTGCTTGATCAGAGTCACAGGCACGATCAGCGGCAGGTACCATTCCGATAGCCGGCGATGTGATCCTACAGTTCCTGCCGTGATTCGTCATCCAGCTGCTTTTTGAAATAACCCGCCATGTGTTGCAGGACGTTGGTATTCCTGCCTCTGGTTGCCAGGATCTTCAGGGCGGCCATGAAACCTGTCTGGTACTGCTGGCGCAGTTCCTGTCGAGGCATCCGTTTCGCCCCGGCCACGAGTCTGCCGAGGTCCCCGAAGGCCTTTGGGGAGTGGGCCAGCAGGACCAGCTTGTGCGCGGTGTGAAACTCGATCAGGTCGCCGGTCGTCCATTTCGATTCCCAGAGAATCCGCAAGCGGTGGTAGGCGAAGACGCGCTCGATCCAGTTTTCGCGCAGGCGTGGATCCGAGAGGCGACCCTCCTCCTCGATGGGGAGATCGGGAAAATGCTGGAGCAATTCGCGGGCAAAAAGCCCGATGCCGTTGCGGGTGGGCATGCCGCTGGGCGCGTACACGCGGACCCGCGTCATTCCGCAGCTGGGTGAGTCGCTCTTGAGAATATATCCGGCCAGGTCCTCTCCGGCCAATTTGGCCACTCGGGTCTTTGCATACTCGTTCATCTCCCGGGTCCAGTCCCTGCCGCTCTTCGGCATCACCAGGCCGATTCCTTCATCGAGCTGGACGAGACGCAATGTCTGTCGCGGTGTTCCGAGCCCAATTTCGACTTCTGGGCAGACAGGTAGCCACTCGAAGTATTGTCCGAGCGTGTTCGTGATGAACCGGTCCAGCTTGTGACCGCCGTCGAAGCGCATCTGATCGCCAAGCAGGCACTGGGAGATGCCGATGCGAATCGGCCTGCCTTTTTCGTTCGATGCCATGGCTTCCTCTTTTCCATACGATCCGGGGCGAGCGCCACTACTTGTGGCGGGCAGTGGATCAGGATGGGGACGTAATTGATATTCTGGTCACTAAGTACAGAGACCGTCGAGCCGCTAAACGGTTCTTTCTCAGAGCATTGAAACATCAGGGCCAGGCGCCCTGGCAGCTCGTGACCGATCAACTCCGAACCTATGCAGCTGCCCACCGTGAGGTCTTTCCTTCGGTGATGCATCGAACTGGCCGGCACGAGAACAACCGGGCTGAAGTCTCACACCAACATACCCGCGCGCAGGAAAGGCAAACGCGCCGATTCAAATCCCCTCAGCAATCCCAACGGTTTCTGTCAGTACACGGTCCGATTCAGAACCAGTTCCGGGTCGGTAGGCACCTTCTCAAAGCAGTTCATTATCGACTCCTCCGCGACCGAGCCTTCAGTAACTGGAGAGAGTCAACGTGTGCCTGCTGAAAGAGGAGGGATCGCACCGTCTGGTTCGGCCAAAACTGCTCGGCGGCCATTAACTTGACAGTACCTCCCTCCGCGACGACAGAACCACGAAATATACGAAACACACAAAAGCAATTTCGTGTGTTTCGTATATTTCGTGGTCAGTATCCGGTTGCTGCTGTGCCGCGCCGCGTCTTTTGTGGCTGGCGCGGCGGCAGAATTCATTTCTCCAGATAGTCAGTCAGGACTTGGGCCGGACGCGCCTGCGCTCCCTGATTTGTCACGGTGATCGCGAGGATGCGGATCCTCTCGTTCGTGGGCAGGGTCAGTGTCTTGGCCCCCGCCGGCACGTCAATGGCATATGCATATAGATACGAATAAGCGTATGGCTCATTGGAACCGTCCGACGCATGGCGATGCGAGGCGAACCAAGCCACGGGCGAAGGCTTGATGAAACCTGGGGTCAGGGTATCCACCACATCGATCATGCGCGGTCCCTGTTGCCCCCCGCGGCCTCCTCCGCCTCCCCCACCACGGCCGCCGGCAGCCCCGGCCCGCGCCGCCTGCTGAGCCAATTGTTCCGGTGTCGGCGGTGGCGCCGGGACCTGTTTCCAGACCCGGTTGTCCCATTGGCCGATGTAGCCGCTCCAATCCTGGATTCTCAGATCGACGGTCTTGTCCCCAATGAGAAACGTGGCCGGCACATCGCCACCGGTTGCGGCTGCCAGCAGGTACAGGCGGTCAAAATTTCCCTCAGGAAGCGTGATCTTCTGGCCACGCGGGATCACGGCATTATATTTCCCGTAGCCGGCGCCGGAAGCCAGGATGAAGTTGATGCCCGCATAGGGGATTGTGCTCGGCAGCATCTCCGCCGGCAGGGAACGGCCCTGATTATCCCAGTAACCAGCTCCCGGTTTGCCGTCGGGTGTCGTGACACACAGATCGTAAGTCAACTTGACCGCCTGTGACTGCACGGCGCGCACCTTGTTGGCGACAGGGCCGAACTTCACCGCAAACGTGCGGGGCTGGAACGTCTTGAAGGACGCCACTAGCTCGCCACCGGTTACTGTGGCCGGGCCGACGGCTTCTTCCGCGCCGTTGACTTCGCGGGCTGAGATGACGGGAGCAAAAAAGGAAATGTGAACATCCTGCGCCGGCTTGCCATCCATCTCGACGAGGCGGACGATGTATTCATCCCGGTTCTGCTCGCTGCTCTCCTCGGCTTTCTTGAGGGCCAATGCGCGAATCCGGCTGTTGCTGATCTTCATCAATGAGAAGCTCTTGCCCAGCGCGCCCGCGTGACTCGGACTCTGGAATGCCACGAGGGGCTGATTGAGCCGGAGCGCCTGCCAGTCGGTCTGTCCCTGGCGGAAGTCCCCTGCATGGCCGGCGAGGCCGTATACAAACTCATGGTGGCCGATATCCTGCGTGCCCTGGTCGGGATAGCCTCCCTGGGTGCCGGGTGTACGAACCAAGGTCAGGCGCAGGGTGTTTTCATTGGGCTTGTCGGAAGCGTTCTTGCAGTCCGTGAGGATGGTCACGCCGTAGGATCCGCTCTTGTCGGTGAGGTCCACGAACTGATGAGAGGCAACTTCGAATTGCCGCTCGTTTTCGGTGGGACGCTCGATGGTGCCGATGTCCCAGTTGTAGGTTGCATTCAGATTCGACGCGGTCATGGGGAAGACGGCCTTGAGGTTGCCCTCCTTGGTGTTCCAGTCCATGACGTGGCCGATCTCGACGCGATTGCCGGCATCGCCGGCCGAAAGCCGGATGGTTTGGAAGAACTTGGATCCTTCCGCTTCACGTCCGACCTCTACTGCCACGCGCGCCGGGCCATTCTCGACGATGCGCATCTTCGCCGGTCCGCCCACGATCGTCCGAGGCGCCCGCTGCTCGTCCGCGAAATCCATGTTCCAGGCGGGCCAGTTCCGGGGGTTGTCAAGAATGATCGCCAGACCCATTGGGGCGGAAAGCAATTCTTTGTTGAGGGTCTTATCGAAAATGCTGGAGACGTCCCCGTTCTGGTTCAACTTGACGTTATAGCGCGCATTTTCAAGCGACGATTCCGTCACTTTGAGCTGGGATGCGGCAGCGCTATCGGCGGGCTGAACATCGTAAACCGCGTAGCCGGCCGAAGGTGTCTTCGCCACGAACAGGACTTTCGCGGCCCCGCCCGCCGCGCCATTCAACTGCGCGGGCACTTCGCCGTCCGGCCCGAACACACGGACCGCCCTCGGAGCGCCGTTGGGGAAGGAGATGGTGGCTTCCACCACATCCTCGCGCGCGATATTCAATGGATTGTAGACGACGACAGCCGTGCCCTTGGCCTGGGTATTCATGCCGGAGGCGACCGCTTCGGTGGCGCTGGCCAAGACGCCGGCGAACTGGTTCATCGCCAGCTGTTCGTCGTTCCACGCGTATTCATAGGCCTTGGGAATTGAGGTGCCCGGAATGATGTCGTGGAACTGCCCGCCCATAACCAGTGTCCAGGCGTCGTTCAGCCGCTGGAGGGGATATGGCTTCCCGCCCAGCAATTCGGCGGCGACGGAAGCTTTTTCGGCGGCATCTGCCAGCACTTCGTTTTTGCGGTTCCACCGCTTCATGTGAGCTTGGGACGTAATGGAGCCCGCGGAGTGGTTGATCAGCTCGAGATCGCCTTTGTACTTCGGCATCTTTGCGATCTGCTCGGGCTTCAGGTCAAGGAAAAGCTGGTCGGAAGTTGCGGAGATAACTCTAACCGGGCCATCGCCGACCACGACCTCAGGCCCCGGCGGGGGCGGCGGAGTCTGAGCCTGACCACCTCCGCCGCCGCGGCCGCCGCCTGTCGGCAACACGGTCTTGCTCCTGGTGACGATCGCTTCCAGCAGTTTTATCGAGGATTCATTGGCGGAACCGCCGCTGTCGCCCGTGCCGTAGTACATGTAGTCGGCATACGCGCCGGTCAACTGCCCATTCAACTGAATGCGCGCGGGCCAATCCGTCCCCCCTCTACCGCCCCGCTGCGGCTGGTTGGGATCCGGAGGTGGCGGTGGCGGGGGAGTCTTGCTGATGTCCGTGCTTATCTGGCTGCCATAGCCGCCAGGATTCAGCGCGGCGACTACAAAACTGCCATCCGGGCCCTCCCAAACACCGACGTTGAAGGGGATGCCCGCGGGCGTTTTTTCCGGTGAGTCGGGGCCGCCGACCATGGCCGCCGGCTGCCAGCTCGACGATAGTTTCTGTGTGGAGAAACCCTTAATGCCGCAATGTGCCAGGATCGTGGGCAACGATGCGGGGAAGCCGAAACAATCAGGCAGCATGTATTCGGCGCTGGTCTTGCCGAACTCGCGGCGGAAATAGGCTTTGCCGTATAAGACCTGCCGGATGATCGACTCGGCGGAAGGCGAGTTGACGTCGTTTTCTTCCATGGACGAACCGGCCGGAAACCAGCGGCCGCCGGCCACGTACTTCTTCACCTTTTCGTAATCGGCCGGATAGTACTCCTTCATCATCCGGTAACGGTTGGCGCCGCTGAAATTGAAGACGTAGTGCGGATACTTCTCAATCCAATCGAAATTAAGCCGCATGGTCTTCGGAATGTAGTCCTTGATCGTGGTGACATAGTCCCAGCGCCATTCTGTGTCCAAATGCGCATAGCCGACCACATACAGCGTCGGCTGCTTGGTCAGATCCAGGCTTTCCGGCTTTGGCTTCTGTCCCTGGACCGGCTGCTTCGCTGCCTGGTCTTGGACGCCCGCCGGCTTGGGGCTCTGTCCCAGCGCGCCGGCGAACATTGCCAGGCACGCCAGAATTAATATCGACAAACGTTTTAGGTATGGTGTCATGCGCGTCTCTCCGTATGAGTCTTTCGTGGATCCACGATCATTAACCAGAAATATTCATGGATGGTAGATATCCTGGGCCCGGCTTTTGGTAATTGTTTAGCCAGATTCAAAAACTGAACCGCGAAGACCTCAAAGACCTCAAAGTTCGAATGGCATACCCTTCAGAAGCGGCAAAGTAATCGTGGTGCAAATCGGAGATTTCACAAAGTTATTCTTTGAGGTCTTTGCGGTTCAATTTTCATTCTGGGCCAAACATTAACGTAATGGCGCCTGTCACCAGATTCAGTGGCCCATGCCTGCGGCTGACGCAAGCATGGGCCGTTGGTTATATAGCGCGGCAGCCGCGACTAAAATGAGAAGCGCGCCGAAAACTGCATTTCGCGGGTGTTGCTGCTCTTGCCGGTGACCTGGCCAAAACTCGTGGACCGCCAATCCGTGGTTGGGCCGCCCCATTCGGGATGGTTGAGCCAGTTGAAAATCTCTGCGCGGAAAGTAAATCTCTGTCCCTCGCGAATCCTGAAGTCCTTCGAAAAGGACAGATTGTGGCTTTGCGACCACTGAGTGCCTATATAGATACTCCTGGCACAACCGGTTTTGCAGTATGTTCCCTGGGCTGGTCGCGATACGATCGCCGAACCGTCGGGATTCTTGGTATTGAAATAGTAGAGGCCCTGGCCGAATTGCCTCTGGTCTGTTGGAAGGAATGGATCGCCGTTCAAAATCATGTACTGCGTGCCACCGCTCCCTCCGATCCCGATATCGTCATAGGGATCGGTAAAACTGGCTTGACCGCTGCCCTTTGTGAGTCGGGAGATTGAGGTAATGGACCAACCGCCCACGACTTTTGCGAGCAGGGTGGAACGGTTTCTCAAGAATGGGATCTCGTAAATGGCGTTGATGACCATGTTATGGGATGACGACCAGGGGCCCCACATGTAGGCTGGATCCCAATCGTACACACTCGCCAAGGTGCCGTTGTCGCGTGACTTCGCATATGTGTAGGCTAGTCCAAAGCTGAGTCCCTTGGAGAACCTGCGGGTCGCCTGCAACTGCAAGCTGTTGTATGCGGAGTTCTGGTTGTTGACTGCAATTTTGAGCAAGCCATAGCCCTTGTACGGCCGCAGAGAATCCAGGTTTGCGAGTGTTGTTCCATTGGGCAGAAAGTTTGCCTTATCGTAGATCGCGCCGGGCTGGAGCTGATTGATGTTATTAATGGTGCGCGTGCTGCGCAGGTTTTTACGACCTACATATGCAGCCTCGACGGTAACGCCGAAAGGAATTTCCCGCTGGAAGGTGCCGTTCCACGCCCAGGATTCCGGATTTGGAAAGTCGTTCGATTGAATCGTCGGGTTCAGAGGGTAGGTACGGGTGACCCCTCCCGCGCCCGGATTGTCGACATTCCCATTGCTCACCGAGAACGCCGGCTGCAGTGGCGGATTGCCCCCCAGGAAGATGCCGTCACTCACTCCCAGACGATTGACGAAGCGCCCTATACCGGCGCGGACTACTGTCTTTCTATTAAAGGAGTAAGCAATCCCCAAGCGCGGTTGAAAATCCCGTTTGTGCATCTTATAGAACCCATTTGGCGTTCCTGGGCGGAAAAGGAAGTCAAACTGACCTGAATTCGCGACGCTGACCCGTCCGGGTCCTTTGGCCGCATCAGGCCAGCCACTCCCCGAGAACAGCATGCCGTTGTAAAGTTGTTGCGGCGTGCCGGTCACGTACCCGGTCGCCCGGTCAACTGTGGCGGCTTTAGTGGGATCATATAAGCTTGGGTCGAAATTCGCCATATTGTTCCATTGAGCCCAGTAAGGCTGAATCAGGCTGTGCCGCAATCCCAATTCGAGGCGCAGCTTGGGGGTGACTTTCCAGGCGTCCTGGACGAACCACTCGATGTCCCAGCTGCGGAATTGCGTATAGGAACGGGCTCCGACCTCGGCGTAGGTATTGAACAGACCGATGGCCATATTGCCAAGCGAATTACCGGTTGCGTTAGTCGTGTTATCGCTAAACTGGAACTGGCCGTTCTGATTGTTGGTGCTGCCGGGCGCGGCGCCGATGATGATCTGGTCCTTGTCATTCTCGCCCGACTTTTCCAAATAGAAGCCGAACTTGATCGTGTGTGAGCCGCGGATCATGCTCATGTTATCCGAGAACTGCCAGACAGGACCGGCCGAAGTCGCCGGATACGGCGTGGAGCTGGGCGTGTTAATGCCGCCTACCCCGCTGACCGTCGGGATCTTGTTGGGAACCTCTTTCTCGTTGGCAGGGAAAATGTAGGGGTAATTGATTCCGAACTTGGTTCTATCCCATGCGTTGCCGTTGAGATCGAGAATATTGTCGACAAAGTCGTGGCTGGCGGCGAAGAGCGCCTCGTTGATCCACTTGGGTGACAACGACCAGATCCAGTTGATGGAGACCCACCGGTTGGGGCGATCACGCCAGGTGTCGCAGTCCGCGCAAGGCCAGGTGTAGAAGTTGTTTCGATAGTCGGTAACGCTGGCCGGAGGTTTGGAATTAAAGAACTGCCCGCGTATGCGAATCGAATGATTTGGGCTGGGGATATAATCAGCCGCAATCGTGGTCTTGCCCTGGTCGGTCCCGCCGGCAAGTTCGCCACTCCACCAATTCGTGCTTGACGGGTAGGGATTGAGATAGCCTATGGGCTTAGGATAAGCTCTCATAAAGGCCATGCCGTTCGCGCTTAGCCTATCGGGCGGAATATAGTTTACGATCCCATTGTAGCTGAAACAGGCAGACTGATTGGTCGCACTGCACGTCCCTGTCTTAAGAGGATCTTTGAGATAAATCGCCCTTTGGAAGAATCGGTTGGTGGGGTCCAGCAACTCGCTGAAATCCCCCTGCCTCATCTTATCCGTAGCCACAGTCATGGTAGATGTTGAACCGCTGCGCGAGTGTACCCACTCCTGGCTGAACATGAAGAAGAGTTTGCTGCGGTCTCGGTTGAACTTGGTAAAGGGGAGCAGCACGGGACCGCTGAAGTTCCAGCCATATTGGTTGTAACGGAACGGACTGGGGCGGCAATAGGACGCCGCTTTATTCGCAGGATCCGAACAGGGTGCTGTGACCTGAAGGGGCGAGTTATTGCGGCTCCATGAATTGGCATTGAACGCGGAATTGCGAATGTAATCGTAGATATTGCCATGAAACTGGTTGGAGCCGCCCTTGGTAACGATACGGATCTGGCCGCCGGCGGTGCGGCCATATTCAGCGCTGAAATTGGCCGTCAACACCTGGACTTCCTGGGTCGCATCCATGTCGGCGGCGCCGATGCTCCAGGTGGTGTTCGCGCGGGTGCGGACGCCTACGGCGCCGTCAAAGAAGATCATGCCCAGGCTGGAACCATTCATGCTGGGTGGAGTGTTCGTGCCGTAGTTGTTTCCGGCCAGGTCGGTACTCACACCCGGCATGAGGCCTGCCAGAAAAATCGGATTACGTCCATTCAATCCCAGGTAGTCGAGCTGTTTGCCTTCCACCAGCTTGCCGACTGTGGCCGTTTCCGTCTGCACCGTAGCCGCATTGGCCAGGACTGTGACGGTTTCGCTGGTGCCGCCGACCTGGAGAACGACATCGAGAGCAGCCGGAATGCCGGGATCGAGCTTCTTGCCGGTGGTCTCGGCACGCTTAAAACCGGTATGCTCCACGCTGACGGTATAAAAGCCAGGGGGCAACGGCGTAATGACATAGTAGCCTCTCTGATCCGTGACGGCAGATCGTACCAGACCCCTGAGTTCCTCTTTGACTGTGACCGTCACGCCGGGTATCACTGCTCCTGAGGGATCTTTGACATATCCCGAAAGCCGGGAGTTGTCGGATTGCGCGAATACGCCGACTGAGAATAAGAGGATCAAGCCGAGCGCGCCGATCAATCCGCACTGCAGGTTCCTCCATTGACTGCGTCCAATCTTGTTCAAAGTAGTACCTCCTCATTTAAGACAGATTTTGCGGCTGAAATCCCTCACAGCCTCATGAAGGTCATGCCCGACAGGGGCATGAAAAATGCTGGGGGCCGATGCCGGATCTTTGCATCCTAGCCGAAATCGTTCCGTACAGTCAACGAAATTTCATTGCCTGGCGATGCCGTGCAACTGACCCGGCATGGTGGTTTTAAACATGTTAGAGTAATCCACCGCTTCTGGCGGTGAGAGCCGACAAAAGATGAACCACGAAGACCACAAAGACCGCGAAGATAAAGTCTTCAGGATGTTTTTTCTTCGAGGTCTTTGGGGTCTTTGCGGTTCAGCTTTCTTTGCCAAATCCTGGATCCTTGCATAGCCAATGCCTCCCTTCCAATGTCCGCTTGATGTTTGCGGCCGCAGGGCGGCGCCTTGGTCCTTGCAGTTTGGGCGCGGCAGTGTTAGTTTCGATTGTTCGCGACATCATGGCTTATTTGCTCGTATATGACGGGCAGACAGGAGGAAGTATGAAAACGGCAGTGCTTGTTTTTGTGATTGTAGCTGCGTTTGTTGCGTTCGCGGCTCCGCAGGTGAGTCCGCAGGCTGCCCCGCAGGCGGCTGCGAAGGTATCCCCGGCCGCTGCCAAGCCGTTCCTGGGCGCCTGGGACATCCCCATCCCCAACGTCGGGCCTAGTGGCGAGGCTCGCCCCAACCGTAATTGCTGGCTGGAAGTGAAGCTGGACGGCGATACACTGACGGGCCGTTTCCTATCCGGCGGCGGCAGTCCGGGCACGCTCAGGAACATTACTATCGAGAACGGCGAGCTGAAGTTTTCGCAGGGCGGAAGCGGCGGGAGGGGCCCGCAGGGCACTCCCGGGGCTCCAGGCGCTCCAGTCCAGGGTGTCCAAGGCGTGCCAGTTCAGGGTGCGCAGGGCGCGCAGGCGACTCCGCCCGCCCGGGCTCCACAGGCGCCCACGGTCTACTCGGCAGTGGTGAAGGGCGGCAAGCTGATCGGCAAGACCACCCTGGGTGATCGCGTGACCGAGTGGGTTGGCGTGCGCCCACCCAAGTGGCCCGACACGACGCCCGCGCGCAAGCCCGGGAAGCCCATCGTACTGTTCGACGGCAAGGACCTGACCGGCTGGCACCCGCAGGCGCCGATGAACCCGGCTCGCCCGTGGAATCCGCTCCCGCTTGGCTGGGAGATCGTTGACGGCGCGATGCACAATCCCAACCCGCCGGCGGCCGACATCGTTTCCGACCAGAAGTTCAAGGACTTCAAACTCGAAGTGGAGTTCAAGGTCGAGGCGAAAACCAACAGCGGCGTCTACCTCCGCGGCCGCCACGAGATCCAGATTGAGGACGACTACGGGAAGCAGCCGGGCCTGCTCACGCACGGCGCAATCTACGGCTTCGTCGCCCCAGCCGAGGAAGCCTCCAGGCCCCCGGGCGAGTGGCAGACGCTGGAAGCGACCATCATTGGCAATCGCGTCACCATTGTCATGAACGGCAAGAAGATCCACGATAACGTAGTGATTCCAGCAATCACGGGCGGCGCGCTCGATACCAACGAAGGCGAACCCGGCCCGATCATGCTCCAGGGCGACCACAGCAAGGTGTATTACCGCAAAGTTGTGATCACTCCCTTGATCTGATGCGACGGCCAATTTCGGTTGCGAAACTTCTGCTCCGGTAACCACGGGCGGAATGGTAACTGTTTAGCCAGTTGTCCAAGAGTGTGTCAGATAAAGACCGGTCAACTGAAATTTGAACCGCAAAGATCGCAAAGACCACAAAGAGTTTTGTTGCTTGGCGGTCTTCGAGGTCTTTGTGGTTCTCTTTTCAAAGCAGGCTGATCAGTTACCCGATACCGATTCCGACCCCGAATGAGAGTTGTTTGCTGACCACCTGAGTAGTTAGTTTTATTTTAGCGGCAGGTTTACGGGCTGTCCGCTCTTCGAGGAGCGAATGGCTGCCTCGATAATCTCCTGTACGTCCAGGTTAAACACGGGATTCACCAGGTCATTGATCGCTCCTCCGCCGCGGACGACTTTGGCAAAGTAGTTGGGCGCACTGCTGTGATCTTCATCCAGAACCACCTCCGGAACCGGTATTGGCTTTTTCACTCGTCCTACAAACGCTTCGATCTTTTCGACTGCGCCCATATTGCCGAAAAGCGCGATGCTGCCGAGGTTGCCGTAGACTTCCACCTGCTTGACCCCGTGCGGCAGATCCCAGGAGCCTTCAATAATGGCGACCCCATTGTCAGGGAACGCGGCTAACACAGTGGCATTGGTGTTGACCTTATACACGTCGGGACGGGTATGGGTCGTGACGGCGTAGACCGTCTTCGGCATGCCCAGGTACCATCGCGTCCAAACCGCTCCGTAGCAGAGGAAGTCGAGAAGGGCGCCTCCGCCGTGCTTGTCGTCATTGAGAAAGGACCAGAAAGCATGGCTGTTGGGACCCGCTCCTTCGCGCGGAGCAGGCCCGCCGTGGCCTGCCATGGTATGTACGCGCCAGATCTTGCCCAGTTGATCGCTCTTCGCCAGGTTGTAAGCTGCATAGTTGCCGGGCCACCAGGGCGGCTCGGAGTTGATCAGGAGTTGGATCTTGCTCTTTTGAGCAACATCCAACATCTGCCGCGCATCTGCATACGTGGTTGCCATCGGTTTTTCGAACATGACGGAGATGCGGCGGGAAGCACATGCCTGAGTAATCTCGAGATGCCGGTCATTCTCGACGAAGGACCACACGCCCTCAGGCTTTTTCTCGTCCAGCATCTTGCGATAGTCTTCGTACATCGGGACGTTCGGCCAGGTTTTCAGAGCCAGCTCTCGCAGGTCGGGGCTCGCATCGGCGATTCCGACCACCTGAATCCTGGTGTTCTTTGGCAGATTGCGGAAATGGATCCAGGCGTGACCGTGGGCGAGGCCTACGATACAGAGGCGAAACGGGGCCCCCTGCCACGCCTGGGCTGTCGGTGCTGTTTGGATGTCACTGGCAATGATCGCAACTGAGAACAGAAGCAGCAAAACGCATGTACTGAAATTCCTGATGTTCATTAGACCCCCCAGCTCGGAAACATCCGGGCCAATAGCTCACAGGTGCGTAGCGCACACCCAATTTGTTTTGAGATCCAGCCCATTTGTTGCGTCCATCTGCAAGAGTCCAACCCTTGCGGAATGTGGGTCTGAGGTAGCTCCGTACCATGTCTGGCAAACGTTTGTGCGTGAGTGGAAACGACAAACACCAGAGCCGGCGCGATGGCAACAAGAGCACCGACGGCGAGTGGTTTCCGTATCATGGCGTGAGTAACGAAAAACATCCCGTGTGTCGCTCCCCGGTCCGGTTCGACACCGGTGAGATACGATTGGATCGCAGCTCAGGACACCTGAATGTTAAAGAAAAAACCCACGTAACAGGCGCCGTAACCCATTGATGGGCCGGTCGCCCGCCACGCGGGTTCGTTTGGTGGCCCGCACGCGCTGGTTTGCCAAGCGCGCGCGGATCGGATTCCCTGCAGGGGAAGGAGCCCGGCTGGCCGGGCTCCTTCCCCTGACAGGATTAGGTCTTAACGTTCCAGTTGATCTTCCAACCCTTGCGGATCTTCGGTGTCAGAAACGCGTTCGCGGCAGCGTTGTTGGTGATCTTCATCTTCTCCGGATCCCAAATCAGCTTCGTGTTCGGGATTCGGCAGGCAACGACGCCGAGAGCGATCCACTCGGTAAACGGCCCGGCGATGTCGAAGTTCGAGCAGGCCGACTCGCCGCCCTTGCATGCGGCAATCCAGTCGTTGTAAGTGCCCGGCGTGCGATCGAGCATTTGCGGGGGCATGAACACGTCTTCCATCTTGCTCATGGGCACCAGGCGAGGTCCGCCGCCGTATTCACCGGCGGTTATGACGCCCTTGTCGCCAATGAAAACGGATCCGCTGGAGGGCGGCCGCGGCGCCTGGTCAGTCGGTCTCGCGCCCCCAGCCCGTGCACCCCCACGGGCGCCGGCCGCTCCTGTGCCGCCAGTTCCGCGCAGGCCGGCCGCGCGAGCGGCAGCCGCCGCGTTCAGCGCAGCGTAGAGGGGGCCGGGAATGTTCCGCTCGGAGAATTCGCCTAACGGTTCTTCCGGTGGGATGCCCGCAGGCCGGTACGGCGATCCGTCCTTCTCTCCGTCTTCCCAATAGAGCGTCAAGGCCGGCATCGCACCGCGGGCCGGGAACTCAAACTTGATCGTCGACTTCGTCGGGAAGGTGATCTCATTCTGCCCTTCGATCTTGATGCATTCGACGCTGGTGGGCGCCGTCAGCCGCATTGCCATGTTCGGAGCGCCCAGAACGTGGCAGGCCATGTCGCCCAGCGCGCCACACCCGAAGTCATAGAATCCGCGCCAATTGAACGGCAGATATTCCTTCATGTAGGGGCGCTCGGAGGCGATGCCGAGCCAGGCGTCCCAGTTGAGCGTCCCGGGCACGGGACTTTCGGTGAGCTTCGTGTCGGGGCCCTGTGGCCAGATCGGCCGGTTGGTAAAAGCATGCACTTCCTTAACGTCGCCGATCAGACCCGACCAGATGAACTCCGCGCACAGGCGCGTGCCGTCCTGCGCGTAGCCCTGGTTGCCCATCTGCGTGGCGACCTTGTAGTACCGAGCCGCTTGCGTCAGCGCGCGGCATTCCCAAACGGTGCGGGCCATCGGCTTCTGCACGTACACGTGCTTGCCGAGTTCCATGCAGGCCATGGCCGCACATGTATGCATGAAGTCCGGAATGGCGATGATCACGGCATCGATATTCTTGGCTTCCTTGTCGAGCATCTTCCGATAGTCGTTGTATTTCGGAACGTCCGGGTATCTGTCGAAGATCTGGGCCGCGCGCTCGGTGTCCACATCGCACAGTGCCACGATGTTCTCGGTCCGAGCGCAGCCTGAGATATCACTGGAGGCCTTGCCGCCCGCGCCAATGGAGGCAATATTCAGTTTCTCATTGGGGGATTTGTAACCCAGCGCCGTCAGCGAGGGTGTCCTACCATATCCTGATCCTGCCAGCGGAACACTGCCGGCCAGCAGTGAGCCATAGAAGAAAAATCGTCGTCTAGAAATCTTGTCGTGTGCCATAGGGAATTGAATACCTCCTTCTCGGCGGCCGGGTTGCCGCTCCTCGTCGGGGACCCAAATGATCCCATCTGAGCTTTACGCGCGAAGCTACCACCTTTCAAGGCAAAGGTCCAGAGCGTTTTGAGATGAACAGCCGTTTCGCATTTCCGAAATCGGTGACAGGCTACTATTTCACCAATTTCCCGACTGTCATATCGCAGGAAATATTGTTTGGTGAAATTGGTGAAATAGTAGCCTGTCACCGATTTTGTCCGAAAAGGGGCCCGCGGGGGGGCGAGGGTGCCCGTGCTCCCAAGGGAGCTTGCTATTGCCGGCGGGAACGATAAAATGTTGCTTGTCGGTGGCACCCCACGGCGAATGATACCCAGATTCGCCCGCCGCTTTTTTGCGCTGCGGTGGGGCATTGGCACTGGGGGGCGGTTGTGCATACCATCTGGCGAGTTAAGGAGCGGTCGAGCCCTCACCCCGACCCTCTCCCGGAGCACCGGGAGAGGGAGTAAGGACTGGCCCATTTCGGAGGACAACGATGCGACATCTCTCGATTCTCGTGGTCACTTGCGTGTTGCTGGCGACGGCCGGTGATGTTCGGGCGCAGGCGCAATTGCCGCAGACGCAGCCGGCAGGGCTGCGCGTCGGCGTGGTGGGTTTCGTTCACGATCACCTTTCGGGGTTCTTCGGGCAGTTGCGCGCGCATCCGGAAATCCAGATCGTCGGATACGTCGAGCCGAACCAGCAACTGGCGACACAGGTTGCCAACCAGCGGCGACTGGATAAGAGCCTGATCTTCGCCGACCTGGAAGAGATGCTGGCTAAGACACATCCACAGGCGGTGGTGACCTATACCAGCACATTCGATCATCGCCGCGTGGTCGAGGTCTGCGCCAGGCAGGGCGTGCATGTGATGATGGAGAAGCCGCTAGCCGTCAGCATTGAGGATGCCCGGGCGATCGCGAAGGCGGCCCGGGATGGCAAGATCAATGTGATGGTGAACTATGAGACGACGTGGTATCGCAGCAACCAGGCGGCCTATGACCTGGTGCACGAGAACGCCCTGGGCGAGATCCGCAAAATCGTCGTGCACGATGGGCACCGCGGGCCGAAGGAGATCGGGTGCAGCGCGCAGTTTCTGGCGTGGCTGACCGATCCGAAACTGAATGGGGCCGGCGCGCTGTTCGACTTTGGATGTTACGGCGCGGACCTGGCGACGTGGTTGATGGATGGGCAACGGCCGCTGACGGTGGCGGCGGTGACGCAGCGGATCAAGCCGGATGTGTATCCGAAGGTGGATGATGAGGCGACGGTCGTGGTGACGTATCCTAAGGCACAGCTCATCATACAGGCGTCGTGGAACTGGCCATTCGATCGCAAGGACATGGAGGTGTATGGAAAGACGGGCCAGGTGCTGACGGTGGCGAGGAACGATGTGCGGGTGCGCCGGCCGGGGGCAAACCAGGAACAGTTGGTGGCGGGGAAGCCGCTGGCCAGCCCGTACGAAGATAATCTGTCGTATCTGCGCGGCGTGGTGACGGGACAGATCAAGGCGGATGGGCCATCGTCGCTGGAGATCAACGTGATCGCGACGGAGATACTGGATGCGGCGAGGAAGTCGGCGGCGACGGGGAAGACGGTGACGCTGTCGCGAGAAAAGTAAGCGAGATCAGCTCGCCGTTTATTTCCGAGCCCTATTCGCCAGGCCCGGCACGATCTCACGCCACAGCTTTATCTCGACTGAGTCCGCCGGTGCCTCCAGCTGATCCATTAAGGATTGCAGCCGCTTCATGCGCTTCTGCATTTCGGGATTGTTGCCGTATTCCTTAGCGGCCATGCCGCCGGCGAGGTAGTACGTGGCCGTTTCTCGCTCGCACTCCTGATACAGGCGCGCATATTGGGGATTCTCGAGGATCAGGGATGCGTGCGCCAGCTCGTGTCCGACAATTATGGCACAGCGCGCGTCCCTGCCGACCTCTCCCAATGAGATCGATAGGTTGCTGCCGTTGATCCGCTTTTTTATTGTGTCGGCGACTTGGATGATTGAGAGATTGAGCCGGATGGATGCAGTCCAGCTCTGCAGTTCCTGGTTGTAATCCTCGATCTTGAATACCCCTGCGCTGTGGTGAAATGCCTCACGATCATCCATTTCCACGTAGATTGCATGCCGGCTCTTCTGAGCCCACTGCCACAGGCTGTGGAACGTGGGGCGGACCGGCCGCCCATCACGGTTCACCGCCAGGACGATCCGTTCGATGGCTTTCCAGATCTTAAGATGGCCCGGTTTCAGACGGTCCGTGCGGATGCCGCGCTGCGCCGCTTTTGCCTGCGTCTCCTGTGCCGGCGATTGGGGGGACACTGCCAGAAACATGAAAACCGCTGCCGCCTTTGTCAGGCTTGACCTGGTCACCATGGGGCCGCTCCTTCCGGGCGGCTCGGTGCCGCCCACGGCCCCTAATGCGAAGACTGTCGTGAAAAGCGGAAATGTCGCTTGAATGTTTCTGACAGCCACCGACTAAAATCGGGAGGGGGGGGAAGGAATCAAATCCCAAGAAATATCCACACCGAAGCTATAAGGTATGAACTGCCGGCTCTGGAACGGGTGTATACTCGCGGCCAGATCGGAAAGGGCGGCTCAGTCAACAGGGAGATACCATGACGGGACACTCCCCTCGGGAAGTGACTCTGTTGCTTCAGAATTGGTGCCGCGGAGACCAGGCGGCCCTGGGCAAGCTTGTCCCTCTGGTCTACGACCAACTGCACCGCCTCGCGCACATATACATGGTGCGCGAACGGCCCGGACACACGCTTCAGACCAGCGCGTTGGTAAACGAGGCCTATCTTCGGCTTATCGATGCCAGCCAGATCGAGTGGCAGGACCGCGCCCATTTTTTTGCCGTCTCCGCCAATGTCATGCGCCGGATCCTAGTGGAGTTTGCACGCTCGCGCGGCTCTCGAAAACGGGGGGGCGACGCCGTGAAGCTGGAACTTGATGAGGCTGCGGTTCCCTCACCGGGACGGAATGCGGTTCTGATCGCACTCGACGATGCGCTGAACGCCCTCGAGAAGATCGACCCCCGGGAGGCGAAGGTGGTGGAGTTGCGTTTTTTTGGAGGGCTGAGCGAGAAAGAGACGGCGGAAGTGTTGGGAATTACAGACAGAACGGTAAGGCAGGATTGGAATCATGCGAAGGTTTGGCTAACGGACGCATTGAAATGCGGAACACAGAAATGAATCCCGAACGCTGGCAGCAGATCAAGCGGCTTTACAACTCGGCTCTGGAGCTTGAATCGAAACGGCGAGAAGCTTTCCTGGAGGAAGCTTGCGCGGGCGACGAATCTCTCAGGAGAGAGATTGATTTACTGTTGGCGCGCCGACCTGAGGCGGAAGGCTTCTTTGAAGCTCCGGCCCTGGAGCTCGCGGCGCAGGCGCTCGCACGCGATCGATCGGCTGAACCATCCGCAGATCTCGCCGGCAGCACGCTTCTGCATTACTCCGTCACCAGGAAAATCGGAAAAGGCGGGATGGGAGAGGTATACCAGGCGCGCGATCTGAAACTGAATCGCCAGGTCGCGCTCAAGATTCTCCCCGACTCGTTCGCACATGACCGGGAGCGGCTTGCCCGTTTTGACCGTGAAGCGAAACTGCTCGCATCGTTGAATCATCCCAACATTGCAGCCATTTATGGACTGGAGGAAGCTCGAGACAAGAAGTTCCTGGTTCTCGAACTGGTGGAAGGCGAGACGCTGGCGCAGCGTATCAAGAAGGGACCGCTGCCTATGGAGGAAGCCCTCGAGCTCTGCAGCCAGATTGCCGAAGGACTCGAAGCCGCCCACGAGAAAGGCGTGGTCCACCGTGACCTGAAGCCCGCCAACGTGATGATCGCGGGCGACGACAAGATCAAGATCCTCGACTTCGGCCTCGCCAAGGCCCTCGCCGCCGAATCGGCTGCCACGGCCGCAACCCAATCGCCCACGATCACCGAAGCCATGACCGGCCCCGGCGTGATCCTGGGGACCGCCGCATACATGAGTCCGGAGCAGGCCAATGGCAAAGTGGTGGACAAGCGTGCGGACATCTGGGCGTTCGGCTGCATCGTGTACGAGTGCTTGACGGGAAGACGGGCGTTTCCGGGCGATACGGTTTCGGAGACAATCGCGTCTGTCCTCGGCCGCGAGCCCGGCTGGGATGCGTTGCCTGCGACAACTCCGCCAGCCGTCCGGAAACTG
>JBGQNR010000097.1:0-21596 GCA_041501225.1 Acidobacteriota bacterium | reverse complement strand
GGGATTTATTGATGTAAGCGGACAGGTCAACTGGCTGCAATCGCATTTGATTTTTCTCCTTTTCTGTCTTCCTGGCGTTTCATTGCCAAGTGGGGTTTTGAGTTCATCAGTTTTCGTATCCGATGGACTGCTCTTTGAGACTGGTAGCGGAAAGTGCTGATGGGCAATTCCATACAGGAGCTTTTGGTTTGCAGATCTGGCAAATCCGAGAAGTATTCGATTGAAAGGATTCGCCGATCATAGGGTGAGAGCTTCCGGGTTGCTTCATGCAGCTTTTCGATCAGCATTCGATTGTTCCACTCCGGTTCAGGTTCACAGACCATCTCCGGCAGAGATCCGGCAAAAACTAATCTTCGATTCTGCTTACTCCAATCGATGATCAAGGTGCGGATGGTCCGATAGACGTAACTTGCCGCGGCCTGATAGCAACGGAATCTTCCCCCACAGCGCATAAAGCGTAGGCAGGCTTCTTGAAAGATGTCTTCTGCCAGGCCCGGGTCAAACACATACCTTCGTGCAAAACCGATAAAGGCGCATCGTTCGCGCCAAAATCGGGTAATCAACGCGGTCTTTGACAGGCCGCCATCCGATGCCGACACTTCGTCCATGGTCGGGCACCTCCTTTTCTGTGGTTGGTTCAGCGGTTGGCTGAAAGAATTCGGGCAGGCTGGTTGTTAAGGTTCGGATTCCAGCTTAAGAAGGAGCAGCACGTCAGAAAAGGAGGAAAATATTGGGGAAATTGAAAAAAGAACCGCCTTGTCCGCAATTGAGGCAATGACTACGCTGAAGGAATTTGAATTTGCATGACCACGTCACCATTCTCGGAGAAACCGACTTCAGGGGCCAGCATCGGCCCTTTGGGATCAAGCGCGATGATCGCCGCTACCATATGGCCCTATTTGGCAAAACTGGTATGGGTAAAAGCACCCTGCTGGAAAACCTTGTCCTCTCTGATATCCGGGCCGGCGAGGGCGTGGCCCTGATCGATCCCCACGGTGATCTTGCCGAGCACCTGGCCGACATACTTGCCGCCAGAGATACGGGCAATATCACATATTTCAATCCGGGCGAACCTTCTGGTCGCCTTGGTTTCAATGTCCTGGAACCGGCAGGCGTCGAGTCGTACTTGGTAGTTTCCGGCGTGGTGAGCGTTTTCAAAAAAATCTGGTCAACATATTGGGGGCCTAGGATGGAACACATCCTTCGCCATACTCTTTGGACTTTGGTGGAAGCGCGGGGATACACACTAGCGGACGTGCCCAGAGTCCTGACGGACAAACAATTTCGGGCCCAGATTTTGGCAGGGATCTCCGACCCCGGCTTGAAAAGTTTCTGGTTCCAGGAATTCGCCAGCTATTCTCCATGGTTTCGTTCCGAATCCGCCTCGCCAATCCTGAACAAAATCGGCCAGTTTTTGAGTATCAGTCCGGTCAGAGACGTGGTCTCACAGAAAGAGAGTTCCTTCAATATTCGCCGGATTATGGATCAGGGCGGCATTTTGATTGCCAATCTGTCAAAAGGCAAATTAGGCGAAGACGGAAGCTCGCTGTTGGGAGCGCTCTTGGTGACTAAATTTGAATTGGCAGCCTTAAGCCGGGCGGACATGATCCCGGAAAATCGCAGATATTTTTCGCTTTACGTTGATGAATTTCCGAGTGTGGCGACTGAGAGCTTTGCCGGCCTGTTGTCGGAATCTCGCAAATTCGGTCTTACCCTAACCGTGGCCATGCAGTACCTGGACCAATTGGAGGAGAACCTTAGAAATGCGCTGCTTGAAAACGTCGGCACCCTGATCGTTTTCCGGGTGGGCCCGGAGTCGGCTCGATACCTCTTGCCGCATTTCACTCCGGCGCTAAACCAGGAAGACCTGATGAACCTGGGCCGGTTTGAGCTTCGCCTAAGAATGATGATCGACGGAAAGCCGTCGAGGCCATTCAGCGGGAGAACAACCCTAAACAAAAATGGAAACTGACAACTTTTTTTGAAATAAAAGCCGGCCACCGGAAACAATATGGGTAGCCAAACCGCCCCCCGAACCCGGCTGACGGAAGTGGCGAGCCCAGCTTGCCACTTCCGTTTTCATGCCTCGGTGGTTTTTCCCCAGCCACGCTCTCTTACCGAATTTACCGCAGAGTTTTAGGTAATGGGTCATTTTAAAAATCGGCGCTTTTGACTTTTCCTGCCATACTTCCATAATGGGAGCATACAAAAGCGCTCAAGCAGATCATCGCGGGACATTAATCGGCTGGCGGCTTCGATTGTTGAGTCTGCAACGCAGGAGAAGAATCCGGCTGCGGTTTCTTTGGGTCGTCTTGGTGGTCTGAAGGGTGGTCGGGCGCGAGCTGAGAAGCTTTCTCCGGCTCGAAGGTTGCAGATTGCGCGGAAGGCGGCGGCGGCTCGGTGGAAAAGGAAGAAAGACGTGAATCATCCAAATTGACATCGCCAGTAAGATTAAGTTTCGTCTGTTTTGGGGATGTTTTTAGATCCGCAAATCCAAATGCATCAAGTCCACATTCCTTTGCTAATAACCTCACCTCCTCATCGTCAGAATACATTTGTTGTGCTCCGTGAACCTTGGCAATGGCCACTATCTGACGATCAAAGGTAACTTTTGTTTTTTCTACGTCCTTTTTCTTTCTCCGTTTTCCAATGCTGGAAACAAAAATCGAAGCCAATTCAACGGCTGATTTTTCATCAAAGGGTTTGATTTGAAAACAGGAGAATTCCTTCAACTTCTCCAGATAAAGCGTCCCTGATTTAGTCGCCTTAAGGAGAATTTCAGTCAATGATGGCGCCGGGATTATTATTTTAGCTTTTTGGGTGTTTAAAGAATCGAGTAATTCATCAACCAGGTCTGCGGCATTTGCAACAGAAGCTCTGGAGTTTCTGTTAAAGAGTAAAGCAAGGAATGTGCTATCGAAAGCAACCTTCAATTCTTCACCCTAACGCAGATTTAGTTTTTCTGGCATTGTATCGTCCCATCCATCAATAGGGATAGCTCGCAATTGATCGACAGTACGGGACAAATCCGTGTCATCCAACAGCCTGAAATTGTCCACCCAGAATTTCTGTAAGAGCCATTCTCCGCTAGTCCTACGATACCAAGTAGCAGTTCCAAAAACCCGAATCGTAGCCCCAAATAAATATTGGCCAAGCTTCTTGGCTGTCTCAATATTGGTATTGCAATGATGGACTTGAGATCCCTCTCTCAAAGTTACAGGCACGGTTTCATCTAAACCGCCAACCCTTACCAGCTGCCCATCCAAAGATTCGGCTTGGGTTATCGGGCCAACGATCTGCTCGGATCCGATTTTTCGGCCTGGAAAATTAAGTATCTTCGCTGAACCTATACGCAGATTGCCAACTGCATTGTCTTCGGCTAATTGTTGATTAAGATTATCATAGGCCTTATTTGCCTCTGGAGAGCTGTCAACGGTTCCTATGGATTTGAGACGGCCATGAGTATTTGCCAAGTCCGCTTCATCTATCCATAGGTTCAATATGGCGCATCCTCTTCCGATCCTTTTGAAGTGCAGCTTTTCTTCCGAACCAATCAATTTAGACAGATGGGTAAGATACTGAGCCAGCTTGGCGGAGGGAAGAGTCTCGGGGGTGAACGCATCGATGCGAAACGTGATTTGATTTGGCTTATATTTTGCCATCACCAGCCTCCTCGTGATACACTTCGATTAGGCTGACAGGCTATGGTGTTCGCAGCACCGAGCCGATCAATCATCAACGCCAAAACCTCTGAGCCGCGATTCGCAGTCGTGGCTTTTCTTTTCTGCGGTCAAATCACAATTCCACTTTGGATTCCGCATCGGGAGCATCGTAGCATAGTTTTTCCCCATTTCCACAAACAGATCATTTCGGCATTAGTTGAAGGGAATTCCGTTCGCGCAACCTGCCGCATGACAGGCCACAGTAAGGGCGCAGTCCTAAAGCTCCTGGCACAAGTCGGCCAAGCCTGCCTTGATTTTCAGGATACAAAGGTGCGAAACGTGAAATCGTGCCGCATCCAATGCGATGAAATTTGGGCCTTCTGCTATGCCAAAGAAAAAACGTCCCGAAGGATCTCAATGGCGTTTTCGACTATAGCGACGTGTGGACATGGACGGCAATTGATGCGGATACCAAGCTGGCAATATCCTGGAATGTGGGTAAGCGCGATTCTCAAACCGCGTCGGCCTTCATCAACGATCTTGCTGAAAGGCTATCCAATCGCGTCCAGCTAACCACAGACGGCCACAAAGTCTACTTGGACGCCATAGAGGATGCCTTCGGATCTGACACCGACTACGCCATGATGATCAAAATGTATGAGGCGAGCCAGGAGGAAACGCGTTAGAGTCCGGCAGACTGCATCGGATGCGAGCAACGCCGGGTTACCGGGAATCCTGATCCGAAACATATATCCACAAGCTACGTTGAGCGGCAGAATCTAACCATGCGAATGAACATGCGCCGATTTACGCGGCTAACGAATGCCTTCTCGAAAAGGTGGAAAACCTGATCTGTGCGATCGGCCCGCATTTCGTTTATTACATTTTCGTGCGGATTCACCAAACGCTGCGGGTTACGCCAGCAATGGAAGCTGGGTTGACGGCAAGCCCGATGAGCATTAAGGACATCGTGATGTTGAGCGAGAAAAATTCGGAATAGCCCACAATGGATCTTCCGATATCCATAAAAGGCCGCATTTTAGGTAATCGATACTCTCTGGTCTGCGTTCTTGTATAATAGCCGCCTATTCTCGGCGACCGTGTCTTCGCGCCAGCTTTGACTGACTGATTTCCAGCTTTACTTAGAACTGACAGGAGGCTACCGATGGCCAAGACTGCTGTGGGGCTGGTCATTTCGCATTGGTCCAAGTTGATTGAAAACCTTCAAACGTCTCCCATGGATTTCTATGCTTCAGTTGAAGAAGCCCTTAAAAGACGCCAGATTCCGGAACTCATGACTTCCCGAGTGGACATGTGGGAAGGGGGGATGCTCTCAGCCAAGCGGGAGTACCTGCGCATTATCCGAAAAAGGCTTGTTTTCGATATCTGCGCGGCGCCGTTTGGAACCGGATTTTTCTTTTCGTCGTGGCTGAGCACGCTGCCTACCGGTTTGGGAATCTGGATATTCCTGGGAGCGATCGTGGCCAGCTTTGTCCTTCTTTTCCTCTTCCTCTATCAGCTGGGCGCTTTCTTCGGATTTCTTTTGTGGTTGATCGGGATTCCAGCACTACTCTTGTTTTTGGGGTATCTCATCAGTGAAGGATCAATCGAAGGGGAAGATGCGGTGCTGGAGGCACCGATAATCGGTGCGCTTTACAACCGCATTTTCCATCCCAACACATATTACATATCCGACACTACGTCGATGTTCCAATCGGCTGTCCATTCCGCCGTCATGGAAGTGATTGATGAGGTCACCAAAGCCAAGAATTTGCGTCCACTTACTGAACTTGAGCGAAAGCCGATCATGAAGGATTTCTTTGGGAGATAGTTGATCAATGGCTGGTTCTCCTGGTCAAAGTCGCCAAGAGCTATTGATAGAGCAGTTCTATGCCTGGGAGAAGCGTGGCCGCGGATGGCGGGTCTGGGATTATCCGGTAGAGATCGAGCCGCCATTTAGACCCTTTTTTTACCATTTTGCGCCCCGACCTGCCATCGTCGATGACGCCCGCAAACCGGGCTTGATCGGCTCCATGATCGAAAGTGTTCGCGGGCGCTTGACCAGTAAGACTCTTCCAGCGGAAATACAGATATTGGGCTTAAACGGGGCATCTGATCTGGATGAGGAAACAGTACCAGCGACCTGCACGCCAACGTCTGAATTGCTGGAATTGGCCGTCAGCATTCCACCAAAGTGTTCAATCAAGAAAGAGACGGCCCAGCAATTTGTTCTAGGCCTGAACCATGCCCCTGCGCCTGTGGCTTTCGAAGTCATAGGATCATCTCAGCAGATTAATGTTCAGTTGGTCTCAACCGAGTCCGCCGGCGTCAAACAGCAACTTTGCTCATACTTCCCTGAAGTTGTAGGCCATCGACAGGATGGCTTTTTGAAGAGATGCTGGGAGGAAGCCGGGCCCTGTCAAGGAGTGATCGTTGATTTTGGGCTTTCAAACGAATTCACGCTGCCCTTGAAAGTCTGCCGGAATTTCGATATTGACCCGCTGATTGCTATTGTCGGTGCGCTCTCGGATCTTAAAACCGACGAGACAGCCGTTTTTCAGATTCTTTTTCAGTCGGTTTGCCATCCGTGGGCTGAGAGCATGCTCCGCGCGGTGACCGATGGGGAAGGTAGATCATTTTTTGACGATGCCCCTGATTTGGTTTCCCTGGCGAAGCAGAAAGTGGCCCAGCCGCTATTTGCCGTCGTGATACGAGTGGCGGCAAGAAGTCCCGATCAAGATCGGTCCTGGCAGATAGCCCGAGCTCTTGGCGGGGCACTTAATCAATTAGCCAATCCAACAATCAACGAGCTGATCCCTCTATCAAACGATGGCTATGATGATTTCGCGCACGAATCAGACCTGCTACTCCGGCATTCTCATAGAAGCGGAATGATCCTGAACTGTGAGGAGCTAATCTCGCTAGTTCACTTGCCATCAGCCGCCGTCATCAACGAAAAACTCAGAAGGGAGGAAAGACGCACCAAAGCGGCACCAGACTTATCGGTCGGCCATGACCTGGTGCTTGGAGAGAATATTCATGCCGGCAAGACAATCCAGGTGACCTTAAGCCCGGAGCAAAGAACGCGTCACACATATGTCATCGGGGCTTCCGGTACCGGCAAGTCTACCTTTTTGCTTAACCTGATAGTTCAGGACATCAAGGCGGGAAAAGGTCTTGGCGTTCTCGATCCCCACGGGGATTTGATCGATCAGATTTTGAGATATATTCCGGAAGAGAGATCGGCTGATGTCGTTCTGCTTGATCCATCGGACGAGGAGTATCCGGTTGGCTTCAACATCCTTTGTGCTAACTCGGAGCTGGAGAAAAACCTCTTATCCTCCGATCTTGTGGCCACCTTCCGTCGGCTTTCCACCAGCTGGGGCGATCAGATGAACTCGGTTCTGGGCAACGCCATCCTGGCTTTTTTGGAAAGCCCGCAGGGCGGGACCCTTGCCGATTTAAGGCGGTTTCTCGTCGAATCGGAGTTTCGGAAGGAATTTCTTGCCACCGTCAGGGATCAGGAGGTGGTGTATTACTGGCAGAGGGAATTCCCGCTTTTGGCAGGCAAGCCTCAAGGGCCTATATTGACTCGCCTTGATATTTTTCTGAGGCCCAAGCTGATACGGAACATGATCTCGCAAAAGGAAAACCGTTTCGATTTCCGGACAATCATGGACCGTAAGAAGATCTTTCTGGCCAAGCTGGCCCAGGGTGCCATCGGCGAAGAGAACGCTTACCTCCTGGGCACGTTAATCGTTTCCAAGCTCCATCAAATCGCATTGAGCCGCCAAGAAGTAGCCGAAAGCCAGCGGCCCGATTTCTTCCTTTACATTGATGAGTTTCACAACTTTGTGACACCATCCATGGCATCAATTCTTTCGGGTGCCAGAAAATACCACCTCGGATTGATCTTGGCCCATCAGGAACTGCGCCAGTTGTGGAGCCGCGACCAGGATGTGGCCAGCGCCGTTATTTCAAACGCCTACACTCGGATCTGTTTTCGTCTTGGAGATTTCGACGCCCAAAAGCTCAAGGATGGTTTTTCTATCTATGAGGCCAAGGACCTACAAAACCTCGGTATCGGAGAAGCCATTGCCAGGATCGAGCGGGCCGAGTACGACTTCAATCTCAAAACCATGCCCTTACCCGGTCTTGATCCTGCGGTAGCTCAGGGCAGGCGGGAGCGAGTGATCGCTCTTTCCAGAGAAGCGTATGCCCGGAAACGCGTAGAAGTGGAAGCTGACCGCATTCAAGCAACGGTTCATGAAGAATCCGTTCCCCTCATATATCCCCGGGTTTCAAAATCCGATGTAATCCGGGCCCGGGGCAGAGAGTTAAAAGAGCGCCCAGTTTCGGAAGCGACCCCATCTCCAATGACCGAGAAAAAGAAACCTTCGGTCGAACCCACGCCTCCAGCTGGCCGCGGCGGCAGTCAGCACAAGTATCTTCAGCAGCTGATTAAACGCCTGGCCGAAGCCAAGGGCTACAAGGCAATTATTGAAAAGCAAATCTTGGGAGGTGCCGGGAGTGTGGATGTATCCCTGGAAAAGGAAGACCAAAAAATCGCCTGCGAGATTTCAGTGACATCAACGGGCGAGCAAGAATTGGCCAATGTCCAGAAATGCCTGGCGGCAGGATATGACCAAGTAATTCTGCTTTCAACTGAGAAGAAGGGGCTAAACAGGCTCAAGAGCTTTATCCCTGGCCAATTGGAAAAGAAGGACCTGCAGAAAGTTCTCTTTCTTATGCCCGAAGAACTGGTTTCTCATTTGGAGGAAAGTGAAGCTAAGGCTGCCGGCAAAGAGAAAACCGTTCGGGGCTACAAAGTGAAGGTCAAATACCGCCCCATGGGGGAAGAGGAAAAGAAGACGCGACGGCAGGCGATCTCAAGCGTCATTCTTCGGGCGGTCAAGAGGATGAAGGGGAAGGGCTAGATGTTCTTCCGCTCTCTGAAAAAAGCTATACTGACACCAGCAGGGAGACACAACAGGCTTTCCGCGTTAAGCTAAATGGTGAGCGATGCCAATCGAAAATGAAAGCGTAGAGAAGGGCACCCTATTTAAAGCGATTGTCGAATCGGCAACCGCATACTACAAAACGATTGTTACGGTCGCAAGCGCCTTCTTGGGAGGCAGCCTTATTCTTGTCGAACAGCTATCTCATTCATTGAGCCCGATTAAGCCCACGAAGGGTCTTCTTCGGTTGCTTGCTTGCGGCTGGATATGCCTAGTCATCTCAATTTTTCTTATTGCTGTGGTCCAAAGATCCAACCTTCGATCCGGAAAATTGGTTCTGGAGGGCAAAATTGAAGATGCCCGGCGGATCGATAATCATACTGACGTTGAAACCACCTGGGCGCTAGTCACTCTTGCAGCGGGGATCGCGTTGATCATGGCATACGGTTACGTCAACTTTATGAAGATTGCAGAATAGGAAAGAAGAAACGATGAGTGAAAACACGCAGGGCAAAGCCGCAGATTTTCAGTCCTCAATTCCTTTTGCCAGTGCGATAGGAAAATCCATTCCTTTCGCCAGCACACAACCAACATCGGCACCCCAGCCAACCGTCTCGTCTCCCTCGGTTCCAGGTTCTTCTGATGCGGCTGCGAATGCTCCAAGTCCGCAAGCATCGGCGGAAGGATCTGGCAATCAGGGGAACTCGACGACATGACAAATTTTTCTTGATAATTTGTCTCGGTCAGGCGTTTGTTGATTGTAGCGGTTTGCAGGTGTTTTCAAGGACCCGTGGATGGGTTTACACCATGAAGAACCCCGTCAAGCGCGAAATTCCAGTTCCGACCAAGAGCGTGGGCATATGGATCCGCGTATCTACTGAAGATCAAGCCAGAGGTGAAAGTCCCGAGCACCATGAAAAACGTGCCAAATACTATGCTGAATCCAAGGGCTGGAATGTTCGGGAAGTTTACCACCTGGAAGGAATCAGCGGAAAGTCGGTCATGGGCCAGCCTGAAACCGAGCGGATGCTGCGTCATATTAGATCCGCCCACATCTCCGGCCTCATATTCTCCAAGCTGGCCCGTTTTGCCCGCAATACCCGTGAGCTCCTTGAGCTTTCCGATATCTTCCGGGAGTATGACGCCGACCTGATTTCTCTCCAAGAAGCCATCGATACCTCGACCCCTGCCGGCCGACTTTTCTTTACGATCATCGCTGCTATGGCCCAATGGGAGAGAGAAGAAATCGCCGAACGGGTCGCGGCATCCGTGCCAATTCGGGCAAAGTTGGGTAAGTCAGTTGGAGGCCAGGCCCCTTTCGGTTACCAATGGCATGAGCGAAAGCTCCTTCCCCATCCGGATGAGGCCCCAATTCGTAAGCGGATGTATGAGCTATTCCTTGAGCATCGACGTAAAAAGGCCGTAGCTCGGTTGCTGAACGAGGCCGGTTATCGAACCCGCAATGGTTCAAAATTCTCCGACACAACCGTCGACAGGCTCATCCGCGACCCCATGGCGAAGGGGTTGAGACGGGCGAATTACACCAAGAGCCTTGGCAACAAGAAGCACTGGCGGATGAAGCCAGAGGAAGATTGGGTTTTCTCCGAGGTCGAGCCTATCGTATCCGAAGAACTGTGGGAGCAGTGCAATCTGATTCTTAATGAACGGCGAAATGGCAGACGTCCAACACGAAGGGCCGTCCATCTCTTTTCCGGGCTGGCTTTCTGTGATTGCGGCCAGAAGATGTATGTCCCGTCGAGCAATCCAAAATACACTTGCTGCAAATGCCATAACAAGATCGGGCTTGAGGATCTTGAAGGTGTTTTTCACGAAGAGCTGAAGAGCTTCTTTTTCTCGCCCACGGAATGGCTCAAATATCTGGAACAGGCAGATACGACAATCAAGGAGAAACAGGAGCTTCTGGAATCCCTGGATAAGGAGCGACAGAAGATCAGCCAGGACATGGAAAAGGTGTACCGGCTTTACATGTCGGACCAGATTACCCCCGAAGGTTTTGGTCGGCAAAACCGTCCTCTAGAAGAGAGACAGAAACAACTCGAAGAAGAGATACCCCGGCTCCAGGGAGAAATTGACTTCCTCAAGATCAACTACCTGTCAAGCGACCAGATCCTGACCAACGCCCGGGACCTCTACACTCGCTGGCCGGATCTGCAATCCGAAGAAAAGCGCAGAGTGGTCGAAAACATTACCGAGAAGATAGTTATCGGAAAAAGTGACGTGACCATTGAGCTTTGCTATCTCCCCTCACCCTCCGAGATAGCGTCAACTGAGCAACGCAACCTCACGGGTTCATGGCCGCAGCGAGCATGAAGCGCGCCGGAAAGGTCAGCGACATCGACGCCCGGCTGATGGTGACCTCGCCGTCCTCGAGCGGCTGGCGCAGCACATCGAGCACATGGCGCTGGAATTCGGGCAGTTCATCCAGAAAGAGGACACCATTGTGCGCCAGGCTTACTTCGCCGGGACGCGGCAGCGTGCCGCCTCCAATCAGCCCCGCATTGGAAATGGTGTGGTGGGGCGAACGGAAAGGGCGAGTGCCAATCAACCCGTCTTTCTCTGAGAGCAGACCGGCAACGGAGTGGATCTTGGTGGTCTCGATCGCTTCGTCGAAGCTCATCGAGGGCAGGATCGTTGGCAGACGCCGCGCCAGCATGGTCTTGCCCGATCCCGGAGGCCCGATGAGTATAATATTATGGCCACCCGCTGTCGCCACCTCCATGGCGCGTTTGGCCTGGTACTGGCCTTTGACATCCTTGAAATCGACCGGGTAGCTGCTGCTCTGAGCCAGCAACTGCTTGCGGTCGATGATCAGCGGGATCCAGGGCTCCCTGCCGTTGAGCAGCTCGACCACGTGCGAAAGTGAATGGGCTGCATACGCCCTCACCCCATCCACTACAGCGGCTTCGCGCGCATTCGCTTCCGGCACGATCAGGTGGCCGATGCCCCGTTCGCGCGCCATCACCGCCATGGAGAGCGTCCCCTTCACAGGACGGACCGACCCATCCAGCGATAGCTCACCCAGAAACAGGTACTCCTTGAGATTCTGCGCGCGGATGCATCCCGAAGCTCCCAGGATGCCCACCGCCATCGGCAGATCAAATGCCGATCCCTCCTTCTTTACATCCGCCGGTGCAAGGTTGATGGTGATGTGTTGCGGCGGCAGCGGATACCCGCAGTTGCGCAGGGCGGCCTTGACCCGCTCACTGCTCTCCCTGACCGCCGTGTCCGGCAGACCGACGGTCATCAGGTTGAGCTTCTGCCCGCTGCTGAGGTCGACCTCCACGGAAATCGGATAGGCGGTAATGCCGAAGACTGCGGCTGACTGAACCCGGAAGAGCATGGCGCGAACTAGCCTCTGTATGCTCTATCCAACTGCCAAATCCTGTTTTTGAGCGAAAGATTTTTGCGGCAACGGCAAAAGAGTCGCGGATGCGCACGGATGAGGCAGGTTCCGAATTGAGAAAAGCATACGCAGTTGGCTATTTGGACCGCCGGTGGTAAGGTATGGGACGTCAGGCTGGAAGCAATCATTCCATCGAGGAAGGGAGCCATTATGAGCGACAAGCATGCTGCAGGTCCGAGCGCCGAGGTTTTTCGCAATCGGCGAAACCAGATACGGGAAGCCGTGGGTGGCGGCGTGATCCTTTGGCTGGGGCATATACTGCAGCCCCGAAATTACACCGACAACACCTACCCGTTCCGCCAGAACTCGAATTTCCTTTACTACACGGGGCTGGCTGAGCCCGATCTGGCTGTTCTTTCTTTTCCCGAGCGCGATAACGACGTCCTATTCTCGCGACCGACCACGATCGATGACATCATCTGGAGCGGCGCCAGCGAGGAACGCATGAAAATGGCGCGGCAGGCCGGCATCGAAACCATCGAAGACATCAGCCGCCTGGGCGTCTACCTCACCAAGGCCCAGAGCCAGAGGCTTACCATCCACTACCTTCCTCCCTACCAGGCGACCTCGCTATTCCGCATCGCCGAGCTGCTCGTGATCGAACCCAGCGAAGTGAACGCGGGCGTCTCGCAGCGATTGCAGGAAGAAGTGGCGCGCCAGCGCAACATCAAGACGGAGATCGAAATCCAGGAGATCGAGGACGCACTCCGAGTCACCGACCACATGCATCGCCGGGCCATGGCCGTAGCCAAGCCTGGCCTCTATGAGTATGAAGTCGCAGGCGAAGTCCAGGCCGTTGCCCTGCGCTCCAACTTCCAGATGGCCTTCCCTCCTATCGTGACCGTGCGCGGCCAGGTGCTGCACAACCACTCCTACGACAACATGCTCATGGATGGCCAGCTCATAATCAACGACTCGGGCGCGGAATCCCCGAATGGCTACGCAGCCGACATCACGCGCACCTTCCCGGTCAACGGCCGTTTCAGCCCGATGCAGAAGGACATTTATGAAACGGTGCTGGCCATGCAGTTGGGTGCCATTGACATGGTCAAGCCCGGCATCACATTCCGCGACGTTCACCTGCGCGCCTGCCGGATCCTGGCGGATCGGCTCAAGGTCATGGGCTTGATGAAGGGCGATCCAGCTGCCGCTGTGCAAGCCGGCGCGCATGCCCTGTTCTTCCCGCATGGGCTTGGCCACATGATGGGCCTGGATGTGCACGACATGGAAGACCTGGGCGATATCGTGGGCTACCCCAAAGGCGAAGCCCGCAGCACTCAATTCGGTCTCAAATCCCTGCGCATGAGCCGTCCCCTGGAAGAGGGATTTGTCATGACCGTCGAGCCTGGCATATATTTCATTCCCGCCTTGATCGATCGCTGGGTGAATGAGAAGAAGCACACGGATTTCATCGCCTACGAAAAGCTCGATCCCTTCCGCGCTTTCGGCGGCTGCCGCATCGAGGATGATGTCCTGGTCACCAAGACCGGCTACCGTGTTCTGGGACCAGGCATACCAAAGACCATAGCTGAAGTTGAAGCTGCGATGGGCAGGAAATGAAAGGCAAAAGCAGCCACGAAGGACACGAAACTTTTTGGTTTTGTGTCATTCGTGGCCGCTTTTGTTTTTAGGGGGCTGGGATGCCGACAGCGTCGCGGACTGAGCGCACGAAGGGCAGCGCTACGGCTTTGGCCTGCGCGACTCCATGGCGCAATACTTCCTCCACATAGTCCGGCTTGCTCAGCAACTCCTGGCGCCGCGCGCGGGCCGGGCCAAACAACTGCATAAAGTGATCGAAGATCGCCTGCTTGACCTCGCGATAACCCATGCCGCCGCGCCGAAATCGGTCCGCCCATTCCACCTGCTCATCGCAGGTGCAGAAGAGCTTCAATATGGCATAGAGCGCGTTCTTGTCCGGATCCTTGGGTTCCGCAACTGTGGCTGAATCGGTCACAATCGACCAGATCTGGCGGCGCAGGTCCCCCTCACTGGCGAAGAGCTCGATGGTGTTGTTGTACGACTTGGACATCTTGCGCCCGTCGCGACCCGGCACCACCGCAACCGCCTCCGGGATATATGGCTCCGGAAGAGTGATCACCTCGCCATAGGCCGAGTTGAAGTATTGGGCGATGTCACGGGTGAATTCGATGTGCTGCTTCTGATCCTGCCCGACCGGGACAAAATTCGCGCGCACGATCAGGATGTCGGCCGCCTGCAGCACGGGATACGCGAACAATCCGTGATCGGCGGGAATCCCCTGCGCCACCTTGTCCTTATAGGCGTGCGCCCGCTCCAGCAAACCCATCGGAGTCACGGTCGTGAGAATCCACTGCAGCTCGCACACCTCGGGTATGTCGCTCTGGCGATAGATGGCGCAGCGTTCCGGATCGAGCCCGAGCGCCAGGTAATCGGCCGCAGTGCTTCGGGTCAGCTGCAGGAGCCGGTCCCGGTCTCGCAAGGAAGTGAGCGCATGGTAATTCGCCAGGAAATAGAAGCATCGGTACCCTTTGTTGATGAACTCCAGGTACTGCTGGACCGCCCCGAAATAGTTCCCCAGATGAAGGTTGCCCGAGGGCTGGATCCCGGACAGCACCACGGGCTTGTTCGCACCAGAAGCTGATTGCACCACTTCGTTTTTCCTCCTGCATCGCCAATCAATCAACAAGCGCGTAATTCTATTTTCCCAACTCCTATTTCGCAATCAAATAAAAAAGATAGGAAGGTGCATTGGAAAGCCGCACGGAGTCAAAAAGCGGACCTCGAAAGACACAAAAGATCCCTGGCTGCCGATTTCGTGAGCTTCGTGGCAAAAGCTTTTTAGGACCAAATTTGTACTGAATCGTTGACAATCCAGATATAGGCATCTTATAATACATGGTGATTTAAGACTACTTTAGTCCTCTTTTTTGAGAGGTGTGTTATGCTCCGGGTCACCAAGTTGGCGGATTATGGGATTGTCATGCTGACGCACATGGTAAGTCGCGGCGGCGCCAGCAGCAATGCCAGGGATATCGCCCGCGACGCGCGGCTTCCTTTGCCGGTGGTGAGTAAAATCCTTAAATCATTGAAGCGTTGTGGTTTGCTTGAATCTAAACGAGGCATCAAGGGTGGCTATGGCTTGGCTCGAAAACCGGAGCAGATCACCGTGGCGGAGATCATCCGGGCACTCGAAGGGCCGATCGCGGTCACGGAATGCAACGATAGGATTCATGGCGTCTGCGGGCTTCAAACCGGCTGCCCGGTGAGCGCCAACTGGCACCTGATCAACGATGCCATCTACCAGGCTTTAGAGAAGATCACCCTCGCGGAGATGACACAGCCACTGAGCCGGCAGCTGGTGAATCTGGCAGAACCGGTGCAATCGGAGCAGTTTCAGGTTCTCTGACGGCTCAATTCAGAATTGGATCCAGGGAGCGGCCTTATGAGCAGTACCACGGACAACCTCCAGGCAATCACGAGCCAGGAATACAAGTATGGTTTCGTGACCGAGATCGAAGCCGACACGGTGCCGTGCGGCTTGAATGAAGACGTCATCCGCCTGATCTCCTCGAAGAAGAACGAGCCTGAATTCATGCTCGAATGGCGTTTGAAGGCCTACAGGCACTGGCTGACCATGACAGAACCTACGTGGGCCAACGTCCACTATCCGCCGATCAATTACCAGGAGATCAGCTACTATTCAGCTCCCAAAGTCAAGGCCCAGCCGAAGAGCCTCGATGAAGTCGATCCCCAGTTGCTGGAGACCTACGAGAAGCTGGGAATACCGCTGAAAGAACGGGAACTGCTCGCCGGCGTGGCGGTCGATGCCATCTTCGACAGTGTTTCGGTGGCGACAACCTTCAAAGAAAAGCTGGCCAGCCTTGGAATCATCTTCTGCTCCTTCTCGGATGCCGTACACAATCACCCGGATCTTGTGCAGCGCTACCTGGGTACGGTAGTCCCTTACACGGACAATTTCTTCGCGACATTGAACTCGGCGGTTTTTTCCGACGGGTCATTCTGTTACGTCCCGAAAGGAGTGCGCTGCCCGATGGAACTGTCCACCTACTTCCGGATCAACGCCAAAGCGACGGGACAGTTCGAGCGCACTTTGATCATTGCCGACGAAGGCGCCTACGTCAGTTACCTCGAAGGTTGCACCGCGCCAATGCGCGATGAAAACCAGCTCCATGCCGCCGTGGTCGAGCTGGTTGCCCTGGATAATGCGCGCATCAAATACTCGACCGTGCAGAACTGGTATCCGGGCGACAAGGAAGGCAAAGGGGGCATCTACAACTTCGTCACCAAGCGTGGGAAGTGCCAGGGTGTAAACTCCAGGATCTCCTGGACGCAGGTCGAGACCGGCTCAGCGATCACCTGGAAGTATCCGAGCTGCCTCCTGATCGGGGAGAACTCGATCGGTGAATTCTATTCCGTGGCGCTGACCAACAATTACCAGCAGGCCGACACGGGCACGAAGATGATCCACATCGGAAAAAATACGCGCAGCACGATCGTTGCCAAAGGGATTTCGGCCGGCCACGGCCAGAACACCTACCGCGGGATGGTCAAAATCATGAAAGGAGCCGCCAACGCGCGCAACTATTCGCGCTGCGATTCACTCCTGCTGGGCGACAAATGCGGCGCTCACACATTCCCGTACATCGAAGTGAAAAACCCGACCGCGCAGATGGAGCACGAAGCCTCCACTTCGAAGATCGGGGAGGATCAGCTTTTCTACTGCCAGCAACGCGGCATCGAGGCCGAAGCTGCCGTGTCGATGATCGTCAACGGCTTCTGCAAGGAAGTATTCAAGGAACTGCCCATGGAATTTGCCGTGGAGGCGCAGAAGCTTCTGGGAGTGAGTCTGGAAGGCAGTGTCGGATGAAGCAGGGAGCGTTCCGTCCCTCCTGGGATATCACCTGCAATTCGTGACAAAAGATTTTACCTGCTTGCCGGATGAGAAAGGACTCATGCTCGAAATCAGAAATCTGCATGCAAATGTTGAAGGAAACGAGATCCTGCATGGCATCGATCTCAGGATCGGCGCGGGCGAAGTCCATGCGATCATGGGCCCCAACGGCTCAGGCAAGAGCACTCTTGCCAATGTCCTCGCCGGGCGGGACGGCTATGTCGTGACTGAGGGCGAGGTCTGGTACGACGGCAAGAATCTGCTGGAGATGCTGCCGGAGATACGGGCGCGGGAGGGCATCTTCCTCGGCTTCCAATACCCGGTCGAGATCCCGGGGGTCAGCAACATGTACTTCCTGAAGACCGCGCTGAATGCCATCCGCAAGCATCGGGGCCTCGAGGAGCTTGACGCCATGGATTTTCTCCAGATGGCCAGGGAAAAGATGAAACTGGTGGAGATGGAGGAAAGCCTGATCAATCGTGCCGTAAATGAAGGATTTTCCGGCGGCGAGAAGAAGCGCAGCGAGATCTTCCAGATGGCGGTGCTCGAGCCCAGGCTGTCCATCCTCGACGAGACCGATTCCGGGCTGGACATCGATGCCCTGAGGATCGTCGCGCATGGCGTCAACACTATGCGCGGCGCCGACCGCTCGATCCTCCTGGTCACCCATTACCAGCGGCTGCTGAATTACATCGTTCCCGACCGTGTCCATGTGCTTGTGGATGGACGGATCGTAAAATCGGGCGGCAAGCAACTCGCATTGGAGCTCGAGGAAAAGGGCTACGGCTGGATTGAAAACGGCAACAAGCAGGCAGCGTTAAAATGAGAGGGAGGATTTGGCCTGATGAATGAAAATGCCTGGCTCGCCGATTTTGCCCAGTTTGAGAAGACTGCGGTCGGCCGGAGTTATCCCTGGCTGAGCGCGGTGCGCAGGGATGCTCTCGCGCAATTTGCGGCGGCCGGATTTCCCACCACGCGCAACGAGGAATGGCGCTTCACGAACGTCGCTCCGATCGCCGGCGCCTCGTTCAAGCCATCGCAACCGGGCACGAACGGCATCACCGCGGGGAAATTGGGCAGCTTCATCTTGAGCGAGATTGACTGCTGCAATCTGGTCTTTGTCAACGGCTTTTACTCGCCGGACCTGTCCACCCCGGGGGCTCTGCCCAAAGGGGTGAGGGCCGGCAGCCTGGCTGCGGCGCTTCAATCCGAGCCGAAAAAGTTGGAGCCTCATCTTGCCCGCCATGCCAGCAGCAAGAAGAATCCATTTGTGGCCCTGAACACCGCGTACATGATGGATGGCGGCTTCATTTACCTGCCCGCGGAGACAATCCTCCACAAGGTCATTCACCTGCTTTTCATCACCACCGCGGAAGCTCATGCGACCGTAAGCTATCCGAGAAATCTGATCGTGGTCGGCGGAAGCAGCCAGGTGAGCGTGGTCGAAAGCTATATCGGGCCCCAGGGTGGAGCCTATCTTACGAATAGCGTGACCGAGATCGTCGCCGGCGACAGCGCCGTGGTCGCCCACTATAAGGTGCAGCGTGAGAGCGACGAAGCGTATCACGTCGGCTCCATGCATGTGACTCAGGAGGAGAGCTCCAACGTTACCTCCCACTCCATCTCCATCGGAGGGAGCCTGGTCAGAAATGACATCGTCGCGGTGATGAACGGCGAGGGTGGAGAACTGGTCCTGAACGGCCTGTACGTGACCAGGAGCCACCAGCATGTCGACAATCACACCAGCATCGACCATGCCAAGCCTCACTGCAACAGCCGCGAACTCTACAAAGGAATTCTCGACGACCACTCGAGCGGCGTTTTCAAAGGGACAATCCTGGTCCGCCCCGATGCGCAAAAAACCAACGCCAGGCAAACGAACAAAAACCTGCTCCTGTCGCAGGACGCGCTCGTCAACACCACGCCGCAGCTGGAGATCTTCGCCGATGACGTCAAGTGCACACACGGCGCCACGATCGGCCGGCTGAACGACGAGGAGCTTTTCTACCTGCGCACACGGGGCATCGGCGAAGACGCCGCGCGCGCACTGCTGACCTATGCGTTTGCGAGCGATGTCATCGGCGCGGTGAAAATCAAGCCGCTGCAATGCCAGCTCGACCTGGTTCTGCTCGCGCGCCTGTCGAGAGTGGAAGGAGTGGATGCGCCGCTATGAAAATAGCCAGTGAAATTGCCCGCAGCGAGAAACCGATCGCGTTCGATGTGCAGAAGATTCGCGACGATTTCCCGGCCCTGAAACAGAAGGTCTACGGCAAGCCGCTCGTCTACCTTGACAACGCTGCGACAACGCAGAAACCTCAGGCGGTCATCGACGCGCTCGTAAAGTTTTACACCGAGGACTGCGCAAATATCCATCGCGGCGTCCACCTCCTCAGCGAAAGGGCGACCAGGGACTATGAAGCCAGCCGCACGCGGATCAAGCATTTCATCCATGGGGCGGATGAAAAAGAGATCATTTTTGTGCGGGGCGCGACCGAGGCGATCAATCTCGTCGCCCAGAGTTTTGCCCGTCCGCATCTGCAGGCCGGCGATGAGATCCTGATCTCCGCGCTCGAGCACCACTCGAACATCGTTCCGTGGCAGATGATTTGCGAGGAAAAGGGCGCGCAACTTCGGGTTATCCCCATGAACCAGCATGGCGAGCTCCTGCTGGCTGAGTACGAAGCGCTGCTCGGCCCGCGCACGCGCATGGTCGCAATCGCGCACGTCTCCAATGCGCTCGGCACCGTGAATCCGGTGCACCGGATCATTGAAATCGCCCACCAGCGCAACATTCCCGTGCTCGTCGACGGAGCTCAGGCGGTCCCGCACACGAAGGTGGATGTGGCGCAGCTGGATTGCGACTTCTACGCTTTTTCCGGCCACAAGATGTATGGCCCCACCGGCGTCGGAGTGCTCTACGGCAAGGCGGCGCTGCTCGAAGGCATGCCTCCCTATCAAGGAGGCGGCGACATGATCAGCTCGGTCACGTTCGAGAAAACGATCTACAACCGGCTTCCCTACAAGTTCGAGGCCGGGACGCCGAACATTGCCGCCGGTATCGCCATCGGCACTGCGATCGACTACCTCCAGGAAATCGGCATGGAGCGAATTGCGGCCTATGAGCATGAGTTGCTGCACTATGCTACGGAGGCGTTTTTGCGCCTGCCCGGAGTGCGGCTGATCGGCACGGCCAGGGAAAAGGCGAGCGTGCTCTCTTTTGTTGTCGACGGTGTCCACCCGCACGATGTCGGCACCATCCTGGATCAGGAGGGTATCGCCATTCGTACGGGCCATCACTGCGCGCAGCCTGTGATGGAATTTTTCAACCTGCCGGCTACGGCCCGGGCCTCGTTTTCCTTTTACAACACCCGCGAGGAAATCGATGCCCTGGTGGCCGGAGTTCGGAAAGTGACGGAGGTATTTTCCTGATGCCGGACCTTCGCGAACTCTACCAGGAAGTCATACTTGACCATTATAGAAAGCCGCGCAACTGCCGCAAGCCCAAAGACGCCGACAGGCATGCCGACGGCTTCAATCCCCTCTGCGGCGACAAGATAACGGTCTATGTGCGCGTGGAGGACGGCATCATCCGCGACATCGCCTTCCAGGGTTCCGGCTGTGCCATCTCGACCGCTTCGGCCTCGATGATGACGGAGACTCTGAAGGGGAAGTCGGAAGCGGATGTGGCGCGGATCTTCGGGCGCTTTCACGATCTGGTGACCGGCAAAACTCCTGCAGGTCACGACAACTCCGGTCTGGGCAAGCTGGAAGTGTTCACCGGTGTGCGCGATTACCCCGTCCGCGTCAAGTGCGCGACCCTGGCGTGGCACACCATGCGCGCGGCGCTGGCCGGCATCAAGGAGACCGTCGCAACGGAGTGACAGGATGAGTTTCTCGAAACTGTTTAAGTCAAAAAAGCCAGTGGTTGCTCCCAAGGCAGAGGAACCAAAGAAGGAAGCGTTGCCTGCCCGGGAGGAGACGCCCGCCAAAGCCGTCAACCCAGATGAAATCAAGGAGGCTGTGATCGAGGCCCTGCGTACGGTGTACGACCCGGAAATTCCGGTCAATGTGTATGAGATGGGGCTGGTCTATGACATCGATGTGGACACGGCCGGAAAGGTCGTGGTGCGCATGACCCTCACTTCGCCCGGCTGCCCTGTTGCCGCATCCCTACCTATGGAAGTCAAAGGCAAGACCTTGATGGTCCCGGGAGTGAACGAAGCCAAGATCGTCCTGGTCTGGGACCCGCCCTGGGATCCAAGCATGATGTCCGAAGCCGCCCGACTCCAGCTCGGATTCCTCTAAGCGCACCCAGGCGCCTGAAAATTAATGGTCTTTGAAAGACAGCCACGAATGGCACGAAGCGGCATAGCCGCGAACAAAAAACCTCACCGCAGAGATCGCAGAGCCCGCAGAAAACTTTTTTGTTTTTCAATAACTTGCCTCTGCGGTCTCGGCGATCTCTGCGGTGAGAAGTTGCTTTTCTTACCTAAATGGCAAGGATATGTACGTAAGTAGTACGAAGCGCTGCCCTTCCAGGCCAGCAAAGATTCGTGCCATTCGTGGCTGCTTTTGCAGTTTTGGGGCGATTTATTTTCGGGATAGAGGGCGCAAAGGCCGCAGAGAGAAGGCATTCAGAAACTAAAGTTTCTCTGCGCCCT